>DASTMJ010000309.1:0-2683 GCA_035714205.1 Flavisolibacter sp.
TAATGGGTCCGGTTTATTATTATCATTTGTGAAAAAATAGCGTACCAAAGTAAAAGATGATCGATCTGCTAACCTCCTGTATTATGCAGGAGGTTTTTCTTTTAAATAGTGTTGATGTGCACCTATTAAACCGTTGTCGCTGATATTGAGAATGGTGCAACCCGGATGATGCTACAGGAACAACTTAAACTTTACCAGTTCAGTCATATTGCGGCATTCAAGCTTTTTCAAAATATTTTTACGATGAGTAGTAACGGTATGTACAGAAGTAAACAAACGATCGGCGATAGCCTTATTACTATAACCCTGCACCACCAGGCTCAATATTTCTTTTTCCCTTGCTGTAAGCAGCATAAACCTGCGGTAGTTCTTATGTACAGATGCCTGCTGGTTAACCAGGCTTTTTAATTCTTTTAAATAATAAGGCAGTTGTTCAAGGCTTAGTTCCAGTTGAATTTTAGAGGTGCCCTTCTCCAGGTTGTTTTCAACAATCAGTTTTATTTCGTTTTCAAATGGATTAGAGGTTTGCTTTTCCTTTTTCTTAACCCAGTTGAGTGCTTTGGATGGATCTGAAAAATACCGCGGTGCATACACAGACTGGGTGGCTTCAAAACAATCCATGGTTGAAAATTGCGCCATCACATCTTGTCCCATGATAAAACCGATCTTTTCAGTGCCCATAAGTTTTGCCGGAAGGTTTACATGATTTTCAATCCAGGTATAAAGAGAATCGGGTATCTGGAACGTAAAATGTGTATGGTCCCACAATGCATCTTTGGCTTTTGTTTTTTCCAGCAGCACCATGTATTGTTTCATTTCATCTATAAAATCTTCTGTACATAGTTTAGTTCCGCTCCAGGCCGGGAGTATCAGGCGGTCTTTTTCACTATAGTTTACCAGGAAGTGGTTGGATTGATGCAGGATCATTGTTAAGGTATAATCTGCTAAGATGTATACAAATATTTTTAATTCAAAGACTTTTGATAGGTGTAAACCAGTACGTATCAAAATAACTTTATTCAAATTTTCTTAAGACAAAATTTGTAAACTCGTAGGATGCTGTGACGATCCTATCCTTATTTAATTCATACCAGGGACTTTGTGAAGGTTGGTAGGGATTACTAAGCATATACATAGTTTGAGCAGGACTATAACCTTCGACCAGTTTAAATAATTTTTTACCGGCCGCTGTAGTTTTTTCGTCTATAATAATAGAGCAATGCCCGGGGCTGCCCGGGGTGATGATGACGACACCAACGGCAAAATCAGTAGCTGGTTTTAGTTCTTTACACAATGAAATGGTACCGGCGTAGGTATATACAATATCGAGATAACTGCGTAATGCCTGGTGTGTATGGGTTGAAGAATTGTATTGACGAAAATTCAATTGATTGTTTTTTACTACAGGCCGTTTCCCCTTACAGTAATCAGTAAACGAAAAATAATGGCCACTGGTAAAATGAAAACCGATCTCAGCATACCGTTTTTGTTCAAAAAGATATTCGGCCCGCAAACGCATCAGGGCATCGGCGCATTGTTGCAGGTTGCGGTTACCTACATCATAGTTTAGTATTCCTGCCTGTTTCCACTGGTGGTCCACCGCCTTTCCTTTATAATCCACTACCGTTCCTTTGGTAATGGTAAGGTGTTGGAGAAAATGGGGCCAGCTGTTTTTTTCGAAGGTAGGTTTGGTAAATGAATCCGTTGGTGTATAAGTTGAAGACAATAGCGTGCCATCACTGCTTTGCATGCATGCAGCAAAGGCAGCGCAACAAAAAATAATTCTCATACAGGTTTTGCAGTGAGATGCAAGCAGCTCTACTTTCCATACATATAATGAAACGCAGAATCACTTTTATTTTCTGCAAGGAATAATTATATTGGCAAGCGGGTAGTATAACTTCCCGGAAAACGATTCCTTCTATGAAAGACAATACTGAATACAGGGAAGCCCTGGAAGAAGCCGTAAAGGGTTTGCAACATGCCGAAACAGCCATCTTTACAGCGATGGTAAATGTGGGTTTTAAAGGTCCTTATAAAGACATTTCGGATATGCATGAACCAGGGGAAGTATTAAACCTGGAGCTGTCTATGTTTGAAGACACCACGGATGCCAATCTTGAAGCCCTTGTAGCGCTTGTTAAAAATGTAAATGCCGTAAGGCACCAGCTGGTTCATTTAAACAGTCTTGATATTGATGTTGATGAAGAATAAATCTCTTCTATTTAATTTTCTTTATTATAAAACCGGAAAGGTCTTTTAGACTGTTTTTTTTCAAAAGGCTGGTAACAATTCCCGGTTATTCAAAAAAAGATCCCACCTGCTCATTGTTGCTTGTATGGCTTTTGTAATGATGATAGTTTTGATAAGATTATTGTAAGGCTGCAGCTTTTTTCAATGCAAAAGATCCTCGCGGATCAACATCAATTAAAACTAAACACAAAAAAATGAAACAAGTATTTCAAAGGCTATGTGTATGCCTTGCAGCCAGTATTTTTTTATTATCCTGCAGCAAAACAGCATCTCTTCAACAACAGGATGAACTTACAGTTTCTGCAAAAACCCATGGTACCATGCTTCCTTTAAAAGGAACATACGAAACAACGAATGAACGGTTGAGTAATCCTCCCATGCTTTTGCAAAGAATTACAGGCATTGGTCAGTCCAGTCATTTAGGTGAGGG
>DASTMJ010000310.1:0-35782 GCA_035714205.1 Flavisolibacter sp.
TACCAGACACTTGCCAGGGATTATTCCGAGGGTCATCTTATTGTATATGGCCGAAGTTTAGGAAGCGGTTTTGCAGCAAAACTGGCGTCGGATAATCATCCGCGTTACCTGATATTGGATTCCCCCTACTATAATTTTAAAAAAGTTATTGAGCGGTTTCTACCTGTACTACCCATCCGTTTTGTATTGAGATATCATTTAAGAACCGATAAATGGATCCTTAAAGTAAAATGCCCTGTCTATATTATACATGGCACAAAAGACTGGCTGATCCCGATAAAACACAGCGAAAACTTACAGCGGCTCAATCCCCGCAGGATAACGCTCATTCGAATTCATGGCGGCGGTCATAACAACCTGCCTGCATTTGACGAGTACCATAATTTTATGCGGGATATTTTGAAACACGAATAAGTTTGTTAAGATTGCACTAAATAACAGATCATAAGTAACCTTTATCCTTTGTTTTGACTCATACAAAAAAGCCTGAACCATGACTAAATTGTACATACTATTGATTGCTTTCTCCCTTTATTTGGTTGGATGCAAATCAGCAAGCAAATCTTACCAGAAAGGCGATTATGCCGATGCCATTGAGCTTGGTGTAAAAAAATTACAGAAAGATCCATACGATACAGAAACGAAAGATATCATCCAGAGTTCCTATAACTACGCAGTAAACGAAAGAGAAAGCCAGATCCGTAATTTATCAAACAGTAAGGACGAAGACCGCTTTGCAAAAATTTACCAGGAATATATTCACCTGCAGGACCTGTATCAAACGATCCATGCATACCCGGTACCTGCTCGGCAGATCAAAACAAAAGACTATTCAGAATTTGTAGAAACGTACCGGGAAAAAGCGGCAGAAGTTCATATTAGCCGTGCCGAAATTTTTATGAAGGCAGATAACAAGCAAGCCTACCGTGATGCCTATAATGAATTTAGATCAGCTCTGCGCTATAAACCCAATGATTTTGAATTAAAACGTAAACGAGATACCGCTTATAATGAAGCACTGACAAAAGTGATTGTTGCACCTATGCAAAACTATGGGGGCTATCAATATGCCAGTTCCTACCAAATGCAGAATTTTCAAAATGATATTGTACGCACCCTCTCCCAGAACATGAATAATGATTTTGTAAAATTTTATTCGGAGTGGGAAGCCCGTAGTAAAAATATTCAACCCGATCAATCACTTGAGTTGAACTTAAGCCGCATCTCAAGAGGTCAGCCATTTGATAACCGATCCACCAGGGAAGTATCAAAAGAAGTGGTGATCAAAGAGATTGTTTACAAACCCGACTCTATAGTAAAACAATACGGTACCGTAAAAGCAAGAATCACAACCACACAAAGAACCTTGCTGTCTGAAGCCGATCTAATCATAACCATTCGGGATACAATAGGAAGAATAATCTGGAACGACCGTTTTACTGGTGAACATCGCTGGAAAACAGAATTTGCCACCTATACCGGGGATGAACGAGCATTAAGTGAAAGTGATAAGACATTATTAAACCGCAATCCAAACACCAATGTGCCGCAGGAAGACGAGGTTATGGAAGAATTGCTCAGGCAAATACAAAATGATCTTTCCTATCGCCTGCGCAACTATTATAACCGGCTTAATTAATTTTTTTGGACAATGGAAGGGAATTGCTTTTCGACCTGCATTTCAAAACAATGTTTAACCGACAATGCGAGACATGAAGTGGAAAAAGAAATTAGGAAAGGCGGTGCTCCTTCTTTGCATTCTTTACATTAGTTTAGGAATTGCATTATTTTTTGCACAGGATCTATTATTATTTCACCCGGTATCTTTACCTCCACGATACAAATTTTCGTTTCAGCAGCCGTTTAAAGAAGTCAATATTTCCATCGAAGACAGGAATGTAAACCTTTTACAGTTTAGCACCTCAACTAAACGAAAAGGAATTGTTTTGTTTTTTCATGGCAATATGAAAAACGTTGAACACTACGCTAAGTATCCTTCTTATTTTACGGAAAATGGCTGGGAAGTATGGATGATAGATTACCCTGGTTTTGGAAAAACAACCGGTAAACGCACTGAGCAAATCATGTATAATGATGCATTACTAATGTATGGAATGGCAGAAAAACAGATTGATCCAGACAACCTGATTATTTATGGTAAATCCATTGGTACCGGCATTGCTTCGTACCTGGCTTCAATAAAAAATTCCAAACGACTGATACTTGAAACGCCTTATTACAGCATTGATGCACTGGCCAGGCATTATTTTCCAATTTACCCGGTAATGCCCATGACAAAATATGCTTTCCCTATTCACAGTTATTTAAAGGCAATAAAAGTTCCCGTAACTATTTTTCATGGAACCAAAGATGAAGTAGTTCCGTATGCACAAGCTCTGCAATTAAAAAACGAACAGAAAAAAACTGAGCTCATTACTATTTTAGGAGGCACACACAACGATCTCTCCACTTTTCCCCTTTACCAAAACAAACTTGATACTTTGCTGGATCATTAGATTTCCTGGAGGGTCACCAATTCGCTTTGTATATCCAGTGAATAGGTTGCACCTATTTTCAAAGCATAGTTTTCTTTATCGTGGCTTACAGGGAAATCAAAACAGATAGGAAAATCAAATTCTTTCACCTGGTCGTAAATAATATCGGCAACAGGTTTACCAAATTGCCGTTCAGTATCTTTCATTTCTGAAAATCCTCCAATAATCAAAGCGGCCAATTTGTTGAACTTGCCGCTTCTCTTTAGCTGTAGCAGCATACGATCTACATTGTACAGGTATTCACCAATATCTTCTAAAAAAAGGATCTTATTTTTTGTTTTAATATCAGAAGGGCTACCCACCAGGTGGGCAAGCAATGAAAGGTTGCCGCCAACCAACTCACCTTCCACCCTGCCATTTTTATTAAAATGATTGGGTGCACATTCGTAATGTGCTGGCATTCCTTCCAAAGCCCGCTGCAGCGATTGAATATAAGGGCTATTATAACCCTCATCATTAAATGCAGCGGCCATTGGAGCATGCAAAGATGCAATACCATACCGCGAATAAAGATGAGAATGCAGTACCGTGATATCACTGAACCCAATGATCCATTTTGGATGTTTCTTAAATTTTTTAAAACTTAATGTATCAATAATCCTGCTTGTACCATACCCCCCCCTGGCGCATAAAATAGCATGGATCTCCTTATCATCCATCATTTGTTGCAGGTCGTTCATTCTTTCTTCATCGGTACCAGAAAAATAATTAGAGGAATTACTATGTGTGGTGCTACCCAACCTTACATTATAACCCCAATCCTGCAACGTGTTTACACAGGTTTCCATTTTTTCGAACGGCATAAAACCAGCCGGTGCAACCATACCAATACAATTACCTTTTTCTAAATAGGGAGGAAACTTGATCATGAACTCATTTTAAATAGGCCGACAAATTACACCAAGGCGATGGCAAATAAAACATGGAAATGGAAGTAAGGACAAAATTTAATATTGAAGGTGTTTGGTTACTTAATGGCTTGTTTTGGCAAACGGGTGCATCTACGGTATTTTTGCACCTCTTGTTGAATAGCGATATACGGTACAAGAGTGCGACGCAACAGGTTTTGAAAAAGATCTAAAGCAGATTACAAAAAATGAAGGAACCTAAAAGATATCTTATTACTTCTGCCCTGCCATATGCTAACGGACAAAAGCATATTGGTCACCTTGCGGGAGCTTATATACCCGCGGACATATATGTACGTTACTTAAGAGCGCAGAAAAGGGATGTTGTTTTTGTGTGTGGGAGCGACGAACATGGAACCGCTATACCCATCCAGGCAATGAAAGAGGGCACAACGCCGCAACAGATCATTGATAAGTACCATGTCATCATGAAACAAAATTTTGATGACCTGTTCATTTCCTTTGATATATATGACCGTACCTCAAACCCCATTCACCACGAAACAACACAGGAATTTTTTACGTACCTGAACGACAGAGGCGATCTGGAAATAAAAGAGAGTGAGCAGTATTTTGATGAAGAAGCAGAAACCTTTTTGGCTGACAGATATATAAAAGGTACTTGTCCCAATTGTGGATTTGATGGAGCTTATGGCGATCAGTGTGAAAGGTGTGGTACATCCTTAAGCCCGGACGAATTAATCAACCCGGTTAGTACATTAAGCGGAAAACCGCCTATAAAAAAACAAACCAAACACTGGTACCTGCCATTAAATAAACATGAAGGCTGGTTGCGCAACTGGATCTTAAATGAACACCAGGACGACTGGAAAACGAATGTATTGGGACAATGCAAAAGCTGGATTGATGCAGGGCTGCAGCCAAGAGCTGTTACCCGTGACCTGGATTGGGGTGTGCAGGTGCCTCTGCCTGAAGCCAGAGGGAAAGTGTTGTATGTATGGTTTGATGCACCTATTGGTTATATAAGCGCAACCAAACAGTGGGCTTTAAATACAGGCAATGACTGGAAGCCTTATTGGCAGGATAAGGATACCAAACTTGTTCATTTTATAGGAAAGGATAATATTGTTTTTCATTGCATCATTTTTCCGGTTATGCTGCACCAGCGTGGATTTATAGTTCCGGAAAATGTTCCGGCCAACGAGTTTATGAACCTGGAGGGTGACAAGATGAGCACCAGCCGTAACTGGAAGCTGGATATGCAGGACTACATTGATGATTTTATAAAAAAAGAAAATGGTGGTCCGCAAATGGCCGATGCACTCAGATATTATTTAAGCACCATATTACCTGAAACCAAAGACAGTGAGTTTACATGGAAAGGTTTCCAGGATGCTGTAAATGGAGAGTTGGTGGCTGTTTTTGCCAACTTCTTTAACCGCACTTTTGTTTTGATGCATAAGCTGACCAATGGAAAAGTTCCAAGATTCCACCAGGACATTGCCGATGTAAAAGACAGTGACCTGATTGAAGAAATTAAGAATTCCAAACCACGTATTGAAGGTTTCCTGGAGGAATATAAATTCAGGGATGCATTATTTGAAGTGATAGACCTGGCGCGGAAAGGAAATAAATATATGCAGGAAAAAGAGCCCTGGATAAAGGCTAAACAAACAAATAGTGAAGGTATTGTGGTGGCTGAAATGCAGGCCCAGATCGATAATTGCCTCCATATTTGTTTGCAACTCTGCGCCAACCTGGCCATTTATATCAATCCATTTTTACCCAATACAGCCGCCAAGATGTGTCATATGATGAAAGTGGTAGATAAAATGCTGGAATGGGAAAACGCAGGCAAAACCAAATTGCTTAGCGTAGGTTATTCGTTAAGGGCACCAGAATTATTATTCCGCAAAATTGAAGATGCAGAAGTGCAATACCAGGTAGAAAAATTAAAAAAAGGATTAGAAAAATCAAAAATGGAACAGGAAAAAGCAGCGGTTGACCATCAAAAAGTACAAAATCAATTAGGCGAGGTAACATTGAAATCAGAAATACAATATGATGATTTTGATAAGCTGGATTTGCGTATTGGCACTATCGTTTCTGCAGAAAAAGTGGCTAAGGCTGATAAACTATTAAAATTACAGGTGGATCTCGGTTTCGAAACCAGGACGATAGTGTCAGGTATTGCACAACACTTCACCATTGAATCACTGATCAATAAGCAAGTTATTGTTGTGGCCAACCTGGCACCTCGTAAAATGCGGGGCATAGAAAGCCAGGGAATGATTTTGAGTGCCGAACAACCCGATGGTAAGCTCGTTTTAGTTAACCCCGATAATCCGACTCAAAATGGTTCGGGTGTGAAATAATACAGTTAAAGCAACCCTTTTTATTGTTTATCGTTTTAAGAAATATAAAAGGTTTTCCAAGAAGCTGATTTAAATCAATGCTTCTAGAAATACTATTAGAATCCTCGTTGCGTTTGAATACTAGCAGTTCATTCAAACAGCGGCCTTATTATGAAAAACATTATTAAAGTATTGTCTTTTACCGGCTTGGCATTATTCATTTTCATATCATCCTGCAAACACCAGTTTCCTGAACCCAATGTCAGTGAAAAGCCGCCTATAGTTTCTGTTACCTGCAGTGCCGATACAGTTTATTTTCAGCAACAGGTATTACCTGTTTTTATTTCTAATTGTTCAACGGCAGGTTGTCATGATGAAACATCGCATGAAAGTGGCGTGGTTCTTACTTCATATTCATCAATCATCAACACGGGAGAAATAAAAGCCGGTCAACCTTCCGACAGCAAAGCCTGGAAACTGATCGTAAATAATAACCCGGCAGACAGGATGCCACCTCCCCCTTATCCAGCTTTAACGCAGCAACAAAAGGATGTTATTTTCAAATGGATCATGCAGGGTGCACAAAACAATTCCTGCATGAGTGCAAGTTGTGATTCTTCAAACGTTACGTACACAAATAGCATTAAACCCCTCATCTTAAATTATTGCCAGGGATGCCATAATAATCTGAATGCTTCGGGGGGTTATGACCTGAGCCAATACGCTGGTGTTAAAGCAAGAGTGGATGATGGAAAATTATGGGGCTCAGTAAATCATTTCACGGGTTATTCTGCGATGCCAAAAAACGGAGCAAAACTTTCTGATTGCGAATTGCACCTAATTCAAAAATGGATAACCGCAGGTGCACTTAACAACTAGTATGAAACGAACCCTTGTTATATACATTTTTATTTGTGCAGTGATACTTTCTGCTTGTTATTATGATGTGGAACCCAATACTACCTGCGACATGTCAAACATTACTTATTCGGGTACGGTAACGAGTATTTTAAATTTAAATGGATGTCTTACAGCAAATTGTCATGGTGGGACAAACCCGGCATCTGGTATTAAACTAACGGATTACAATAGTGTAAAATTTATGGAAAGTCGACTGTATGGCTCTTTAAATCATTCGCCCGGGTATATTGCCATGCCGGAAAATGCAGGCAAAATAAGCCAGTGTGAAATAGACAAAATAAAAGCATGGATCGATTCAGGGGCACCAAATAACTAAGAAAGAACACTTAAAACTTAAAAATCATATAACTGGATGAAAAGCTTTGAGGAAATAAAAACCATTATTGCCAGATGAAGAAAATAATTCTATTTAGTATACTGTTTGTGATTATTGCAGGAGGATTTTATGCGTACAGCGAATACAACCGGACAAATAAAGATCTGAAAAAGGTTAGGGCAGATGTCTCAATAGAAGCACCCGCCCTGATTGCAGCCTTTGAGAAGGATTCTGCATCTTTTAAACAAAAGTTCATTGATAAAGTAATAGCTGTTAACGGTACGGTTAAAAGTATTGACATGAACGGAACTCCGGTTGTGATTGCCATGGGTTTGGCAGGTGAAATGTCCTCCGTGCAATGTAGCATGGACACTTCTTATACCAATGAATACAAACCTATAAAAGAAGGCGACCATTTGACCATAAAAGGGAAATGCACGGGAGGCAGAACAGAAGACCTTTTTGGTACTGATGTTATTTTAAACCGTTGTGTTATAGAAACAATACCATAATCATACTCTAATCAAAACGTTATGTTGAAAAAGCACTCACTTTTTTGCCTTTTAGTTTTCACAAGCCTGTTTTTGCAAGCACAGGATAAGTATTATACGAAAACAGGTAAAATAGAATTTTCATCAAAAGCTCCAATGGAAGATATTGAAGCAAAAAATAAAACGGTTGCTGCAATTTTAGATACACAAACAGGTGCTGTTCAATTTTCTGTTTTAATGAAGGGTTTTGAATTTCCCAAAGCTTTAATGCAGGAGCATTTCAATGAAAATTATATAGAGAGCGATAAATTTCCCAGGGGAGAATTCAAAGGAAGAATTACCAATAATCAAAACGTAGATTATACAAAGGATGGGACTTACCCCGCAGAAATCAACGGCAAACTAACAATTCATGGTGTAACAAAAGATATTAAAACAACGGGTACAATAAAGGTGACTGGTAGTAAAATCGATGCGACTTCGGTATTTACAGTCTTATTATCCGATTACAACATTAAAATTCCATCGCTTGTGAAAGATAAACTTTCCAACAATATTAAAGTTACCGTTGATTGTAAGCTGGAACCACTTAAATGATCATATGACATGAACCATAAAGCGATCTTCCTGTTGCTGGTGGTCATACTTCCAGTAACATATGTAAATGCTCAGGATGAAGACCTGTTGAAACTGATTGGTAATGATAGTGTAAAGAAAGAATATGTTGATGCATCATTTAAATCATCAAGGGTTATTATGTCGCATAGTATCGAAATGCTTAGGCCCGGGGTGCTTGATTTCAGGATCCTGCACCGGTTTGGCACCGTGAGTGGCGGCATCTATGAATTTTTTGGTTTAGATGGTCCGGCAACTGTGCGGCTTGGATTGGATTACGGTCTTACTAATAATATTTCCTTCGGAATAGGGCGTAGTGCTTATAAAAAAGAGCTGGATGGCTTTTTAAAGTATCGTTTGCTTCACCAGGCAACTGGTCCTAAATCATCACCGGTTTCAATAGTTGGAGTAGCGGGTATGACTTATGCTGCAGACACAATTACTAAACGCTACCATACCAGCGATCGTTTTGCCTTTTACTGGCAGGCATTGATCGGTCGCAAATTCAGTGAGACTTTCACCCTTCAATTAATGCCAAATGTTCTGCATAAAAATATCGTATCACAGGGCCAGGATAATGATATATTAGCCGGAGGTATTGGCGGACGGTTGAAATTAACGAAACGTATATCTGTTAATGTTGATTATTATTATGTCATTAACCAGGTTGATGGTATTCGGAACCCCCTATCTGTTGGTTTTGACATAGAGACTGGCGGGCATGTATTTCAATTGCATTTTACCAATGCAAAAGGTATAAATGAAAGGGCTTTTCTTGCAGAAACCATCGACGACTGGAGCGCAGGTGACATACAGTTTGGCTTTAATATCTCAAGAGCTTTTCAATTAAAGAAAAAAAAGTCCTTATAATCAATACCCCCCTCCATCCATAAGATTTTTTATTATTCACAATAGTTTGCATAACTTACTTTACCTACCCGCCTATTACTTTTTTCTATTTTTTTAAACTCAAA
This sequence comes from Flavisolibacter sp., assembly GCA_035714205.1. Taxonomy (GTDB): domain Bacteria; phylum Bacteroidota; class Bacteroidia; order Chitinophagales; family Chitinophagaceae; genus Flavisolibacter. The sequence goes on from DASTMJ010000310.1 coordinate 9,096, forward strand.
CCAACTGCAATGAAAAAGATCGCATTTATGCTCAGCGTAGCTGCACTAGGCGCCTGCAATTCCGGACAAGATGCAAAAGTTGAATCAATTTCGACAACGGAACCAGCTTCCGCAGAAAAAGTTACACTTCCCTATGACATACAATATTCTTCAAACTTTGAAATCGGCGACCAGAACAAATCCAAAATCATTCTTGATTTCTGGAAGGACTGGGATAATGGGAACCTGGCGAATGGAAGAGAAAAGTTTGCAGACAGTGTGCATATGTTTTTTGCCGATGGCAGTGTGATGCATGCAGGAAGAGATAGTGTGCTCGCATCCGGCCAAAATTACAGGAACTCATTAGCTTCGGCTGTAAGCACAGTGAATGCTGTTGTTCCCCTAAAAAGCACTGATAAAAATGAAGAGTGGGTTTGTGTTTGGGGCAAGGAAATAGACACCCATAAGGATGGAAAAGTTGATTCGTTTTACCTGCAGGAAACATGGAGATTCAATAATGCAGGAAAGGTAGATCTTGTCTACCAATTCATACAAAAATCGCCCCCTCCAAAAAAATAACTTCTTAAAAAAGCTCCGCCACCCGGAGCTTTTTTGTTTTGGTTTTCCGAACAACATTTTAATTATCTTCGGTAATTAGTTGCATAACTAACTATTTTCAACTTTGGCATTGCCGAAATAGTAAAGGCATTTCAGGTATAAACAATTTTTATATGAAAAGGACCATCAAAAAAGTTGCTGTTCTTGGGTCAGGAGTTATGGGTTCACGAATTGCCTGTCATTTTGCAGGAATTGGCTTACAGGTATTATTACTGGATATTGTTCCTAATGAAGCAAAAGAAACAGACAATAAAGCAGCCAGAAATAGAATCGTGAATGACTCGCTGCAGGCAGCTATCAAAAGCAATCCTTCTCCTGTTTACACCAGAGATGTAGTAAAACGAATTACAACCGGCAATTTTGATGATAACCTGAAAGACATTGCCTCTTATGACTGGGTGATTGAAGTTGTTGTTGAACGCCTCGATATTAAGCAATCGCTTTATGAAAAAGTGGAACAATTCAGGAAACCCGGAACGCTGATCACTTCCAACACATCGGGCATTCCTATTCATTTGTTAAGTAAGGGAAGAAGTAATGATTTTAAAAAACATTTTTGTGGTACCCACTTTTTTAACCCGCCACGTTACCTGCGTTTGCTGGAAATCATTCCAACACCGGATACCGACCCTGACATAGTTGATTTTTTAATGCAGTATGGAGATCTGTATCTTGGCAAAACAACGGTTCTTGCCAAAGACACTCCGGCATTTATTGCAAACCGTATTGGCGTATATGGCATGCTGTCCATTTTTGGTTTGATAGAGAAACTGGGAATGACGATAGACGAAGTTGATTCACTTACTGGACCGCTTATTGGCAGACCAAAGTCAGCCACATTCAGAACGGCTGATGTTGTTGGAATTGATACGCTGGTAAAAGTTGCCAAAGGTGTTTATGATAATTGCCTGGCCGATGAACAACGGAATGCATTTCAAATCCCTGCATGGCTGGATAAAGTAGTACAAAATAATTGGCTGGGCGATAAAACAGGGCAAGGATTTTTTAAAAAAACAAAAGGTAGCGGTGGTGAAAAGGAAATTCTTACACTTGATCTTCAGTCCCTGGAATATAAGCCACGTCACAAACCAAAATTTGCTTCAGTTGATGCAGCAAAACCTGTTGATGACCTGAAACAACGATTGAAAATGCTGGTAGCGGCAGAAGATAAAGCCGGGGAGTTTTACCGTCATTTTCATTACGGGCTATTTTCATACATCTCACATCGCATTCCGGAAATAAGTGATGAAGTATACCGGATAGATGATGCTATGATGGCTGGCTTTGGATGGGAGATCGGGGCATTTGAAAGCTGGGATGTTTTAGGTGTTGAAAGAACTGTTACTGCCATGAAAGCGGCTGGTTATTCTGTTGCTCCATGGGTCGAAGAAATGATCAGTGCCGGCAATAAATCATTCTATAAAATTGAAGGGGGACATACCTTGTCATATGATCCTTCTTCACAATCATATAAATCAATTCCCGGTAGCAATGAGTTCATTATTCTTAGTAATTACCAAGATAAAATTGTCTGGAAAAACAGCAGCACTAAGGTATTTGATATCGGCGATGATGTATTGGGTGTTCAGTGGAATACCAAAATGAACAGTATTGGTGGAGATGTGTTGGCTGGAATTAATAAAGCCATTGAACTGGCAGAAAAAGATTATAAAGGAGTTGTCATTGCCAACGAAGGGGCCAACTTCAGTGCAGGTGCCAATGTGGGAATGATCTTTATGTTTGCCATTGAACAGGAATATGACGAACTGGATTTTGCCATCCGTGCTTTTCAGAATACAATGATGAGAGTTCGTTATTCTTCAGTACCGGTGATAGTGGCTCCACATGGTCTGGCTTTGGGCGGCGCCTGCGAGATGAGTTTACATAGTGATAAAGTTTGTGCAGCGGCAGAAACCTATACAGGTTTGGTTGAACTGGGAGTGGGATTGATTCCGGGAGGTGGTGGTACCAAAGAATTTGTAGTACGGGCCTCAGATGAAATGCATGAAGATGAACCGGAGACCATCACGTTAAAGAACCGGTTTCTTACAATTGCAACAGCCAAAGTAGCTACATCGGCACAAGAAGCTTTTGAGTTGGGAATCTATCGTAAAGGACATGATGAAGTGGTAATGAATCAAAGCCGCAGAGTTGCCGAAGCAAAAAAATCAGTGATTGAAATTTATGATAGCGGTTACGTAACGCCTGTGCAGCGGAAAGATATACGGGTAATGGGGCGAAGTGCCTTAGGTGCTCTATTATCTGGTATTCATGGCATGAGAATGGCAAACTATGCAACGGAACACGATGCTGTAGTTGCTAAAAAACTGGCCTACGTTATGTGTGGCGGCGACCTGAGTGAGCAAACATTAGTTAGTGAACAATACCTACTGGATCTTGAAAGAGAAGCATTTCTTTCTTTATGCGGAGAAAAGAAAACACTGGAACGAATTCAAAGCGTTTTAAAAAGCGGCAAACCGGTACGTAATTAGTTCCTGTAAAGAGTGGTAAATATGGGAGAAGCTGAAATTCTTAATGGTCAGAATAAAATCATTATACATTCCCATATCATAACTTACGGTAACGAAGCGAATGAATTGATAACAGAACGAATTCGCTCCGAGATAGAGACCATGTGGAATGAGCCTCTTGCACAGGTGATGATACAAAACGCACCTTTCCTTGTACAATTCCGGATAACTGCTGAAGAAAAAAAAGACATTTCCGAACTGGAAGTATTACAAAACACCAATCCCAGAAACAATTATTTCCGGATTGAAAAATTTGTACACGGAAATATTTCTTTTGTAGATGGCCTGGGTTGCAACAGCGGTTATTTTTTATTGGAAAATTTATATGAAGGTTCAACCACAGCCGCTCATGAATTTGGGCATACGCTTGGTTTAGACCATCCAACCTTTTTAGATATTCGTGGGCAGGGGGTTCCGGGCATCATGTATCCAAGGGGGACGTTAGTGGATCCACAGTTTCAATATGATCCTTCTATTCCCGCGGGTGTCAAAGGCGGAACCATGCATCCAATGTACAGAAGGGTGCGGCAGGAAGATGTGCTCGCATTAAAAATCCATAAACTTCGTTTTACAAATAATCGTGCGGTAATGGGTGCATTTACAAACATTTATCACTGGACTCATACGTAAAACACAACATCTTAAACGTATTCTGGCACTCTACCTGGACTTCATTTTATTCAAATTGTATATCGCAGTTTCAATATCATTAAACATAAATTGAAACCCTGTAGCCTCCAGTTTTTCACTACTGACTGTTGCGCTTTTTAACACTTCAATACTCATTTCACCTAAAGCAATTTTTAAGGCAACTGATGGAACAGGAACGGGCACATAAAAATTTTTGCGTTGCGTCGCAATTTCTTTAATGAGCCTTTTGTTTGAAACCGGGTTTGGCGCCACAGCATTGTACACACCATTCATCTTTTCATTTTGCAATGCTTCACAATAAATTCGAACCAGGTCAGCAAGATGTATCCAGCTAACCACTTGTTTACCATTACCTAAAATAGAAGCCACTCCAAAACGTAATGGCTTTTTAAATTCCGCATAGGCCCCGCCGTTGTTGCTTAACACAATGCCCGTTCTTAAAACAACCAATCTTTTACCCATGGTTGACACAGGTTGAATAGATGCTTCCCATGCCTGACAGGTTGTTCCCAAAAAGTCCCGTACAGGTGGATCTGTTTCTTTGAAGGGATTTTTATTCGGAATAACCGGATCGGGGCCATACCACCCGATAGCAGATGCAGAAATAACAGCCTTTACATTATTATGAATTTCACTAAGTGCTTTTACAAGAAGGTTACCACTTTGTACGCGACTATCAACAATTTCTTTTTTCCGTCTTTTTGTCCACCGGCCATCTGCAACGTTGGCACCAGCCAGATGAATAATGTAATCGGTCTTTGCTATTGCGTCTGGTTCAATAGTTTGCTCCTGAATGTTCCATGAAGCATAACGTATGGCTCCATTGGTTTTTTGTTTACGTTTGTTTCTTGTAAGAATGATCACTTCATAACCTATCCTTACTAATTCAGCGGTCAGCGCTTTTCCAATTAAACCAGTTCCCCCGGTAATCAACACAGTTGCCATAAATCGTTTATTCAATAAACAAAGAAAAGAAAACTTGGTTGGTATAGATAATCTGCCTTTTTGTATAACCGGCATTGCAAAACCAGACCCTTACCATTACCTTCAAAAAAAATTCCAAAAGAATGACACCTGTTTTGTCCCTAAATACAATTGCAAAATCTTACGGCTCAGTACAGGCATTAAAAAATGTTTCTTTCGATGTGCCACCCGGCAGTGTTTTTGGCATACTGGGTCCGAATGGAAGCGGCAAAACCACTTTGTTAAGCATCATACTGGATGTATTAAAAGCCGATAAGGGGAATTTTTTATGGTTTGGACATCCAGGCTCACCGGAACAGCGCAGAAAAATCGGGTCATTGCTGGAAACTCCCAATTTCTATCATTACATGTCGGCAGTAGACAATCTAAAGGTCACACAAAGCATCAGTGGCAGAGGGACAAGGGAAGACATCGATGCAGTACTGCAAAAAGTAAAACTGTATGAACGTCGAAACAGCCGGTTTAGCTCCTATAGTTTAGGAATGAAACAACGCCTGGCTATTGCAGCAGCATTATTGGGTGACCCCGGAGTGCTTGTATTAGATGAACCTACCAATGGGTTAGACCCTGTGGGCATTGCGGAAATAAGACAACTGATCGTGGAATTAAAGGACTCAGGTCACACAATCATTATGGCTAGTCATTTATTGGATGAAGTAGAGAAAGTATGTACTCATGTAGCTATTTTAAAAACCGGAACACTAGTTACAACAGGCGATGTTGAAGAAGTTTTAATGGATGAAGATGTTGTTGAGGCTGGTGCTGCAGATATCAATGCCCTGGCTATTATACTTCAACAGTTTAGCCAACATGTTTCTATCAATCTCAAGTTGAATACAGTACAATTTAGCCTCCCCAAAGGCACAGCGAAACTGGAGGACATCAATGCTTTCTGCTTTACAAAAGGCATTACACTCAATCACCTTTTATTAAAGAAAAAACGCCTGGAGGCCAGGTTTTTTGAATTAACGAATAACTAAACACCTCGTGAAATAAGGGAAAAACTAAAGTATTTATTATGACGAACCTTTTAAAAACCGAATGGCTTAAGATCCGGAAATACAAAGCCTTTTGGTGGATGACCGGCATTATTGCTCTATCCTACCCGGGGATCAATTATATTTTTTTACAGATCTACAGGGAGCTTCTTAAAAAGGGAAATGAAACCAGCCAAATGGTTAAATTTCTTATAGGCAATCCATTTACGTTTCCTGAAGTATGGCATACGGTGGCTTACGCTTCATCTATTTTTATATTCATACCAGCTCTTGCTGTTATCATGTTCATCACTAATGAATATACTTATAAAACCCACCGTCAGAATATTATTGATGGATGGAGCCGTAAGCAATTTATGACCAGTAAATTTATTGATGTCTTATTCATTGCCCTTTTGGTTACTATCTTATTTACATTAACTGCGTTGATCATAGGTATTGTAAATAATAGTGAGGGTAAAGGCAATGTATGGAATGGAGCAGGTTATATTGGACTTTTTGCATTACAGGCATTTGCACAGCTCTCTATAGCTTTTCTGATTGCATTTCTGATCCGCAAAGCATTTATAGCCCTGGGTATCTTCCTTTTTTATTTTATCATAGTGGAACCGGCCATTGTAGGTATAGCCAAAGTAAAAGCAAATGATATTGGCAAATACATGCCGGTTGAAATATCCGACAGGTTAGTTCCTGTTCCTGCTTTTTTGGGCAGGCTTGATGAAGCTGCTTATAAGACATCAATTGCAGCCATAAACACACATGTAATCTATTCCATCCTATTAACAGTCTTAGTATGGCTATTATGTTTCAGCATTAATAGCAAAAGAGATCTTTGATCAAATAAGATCGAAAGCCTGTGCAAAGCGGGTAATATCGTATATATTCTGGGCCTGTATTTTGTTGCGGATGTTCCTGCGGTGTGTATTAGCAGTAGCTTCTGAAATATGAAGCTTTTCTGCGATCTCGCATGAATTAATTCCAAGTGCCATCATTTTTAAAATCTCTTTTTCCCGGCGTGTAAGCGTTTCAAAAATTTCAATATGCCGTTGAAGGAAATTATACTCTTCTAGTAAGCGTCCTACTTTAGAAGCCATAGGATGTTCGGTTTCCACTTTCACTGCCATGGTAATGGTTAATAGTGGTTTGCCGTCCTTATTTCTTAAAAATATTTTAGTAGAACTTAAATGCCAAACCCAATCCTCATTATGTGCAGTTCTTACCTGCTGGAAATATGAAACCAGTTCATCTGAATTGTTACGTTCGATCAATCCTAAAATTTTAGGCACATAGATCCTGGCATCTTCTTCATTAAAAAACTTTGCATGATATTCGTCGTTAGGAAGACGTATATCTTCCAAATTAACCTGCAATTCATTTAAACCCCTTTCCGACATATATACAACCGAGAAATCTGTGAGGTCATGTACTACAAAAACAGCGGGTATTTCTTTTTCAAATAATTGTAAAACAGCAATTTTTTCCCTGACCTTTTCCTGGAGCTCCGGGTCATTTGTAGTTGCAAGCCAATCTTTCTTTTCAATCAACATATACAGTTGCTCTACTATTTATAATAAATGACAACTTAAACAATTTTGATTATTAATCACTTAAAAATACCCAGTTTTAGGTATTTTTTCAAATCAAAATATAGGTGAAATTTGGTATCTCTTTTTAGGCACAAATTCATGCAACAGATTTTTCCATCCACAATATTAGAAACCAACCTTGTATCCTGCACCAGGTGCGACTGGCAGGGAAAAGGGTCGGAATACAAAACTGAAGAATTGATTCTTACAGATGCCATTGAACTCTATTGCCCCGCCTGCAATGGCTACCAGGGTTTTGTAAGTGTTCATGAAGGTTCCGAATCTGATAAATAACTGTCATACTTATATCCAGGTATTTATAGCCGCAGTAGTACTACCTGGTTGCGGACAGTTTCTATTTTTAGAATATACTATAAAAAACCCCCACCGTAAACGGTGGGGGAACAACTAAAAACACAAGCCTTATTCTAATACTGCGTTGTATTGAAACAAGTCACAGCACTGGCTTCTTTGGAACGAAAAATTTAATCCGGCTTTTTCCCATCTAAAAAGCTATTGATGGTGCTGATGTTCGCACTTCCTTTACCATCGTCCTTTACTGTGTAATTGCTATAGAAATTTTCTACCGAGGAGACCGTGTTGTATAATTCCATGTTGCGGCGGATGTATGCCGGAACCGATTCAAACTCGTTGTTAGGATCAGCTGCATTTATATTGAACGATAAGTTGCGCAACTTTTGTAATCGTTCTGCCGCTCTCCTTTTTTCTTCCTCAGCCCTGTCCTGCAAAGCAGGTTCCTCTGCTGGAGGCACGTTAGGTGTTTGAACCTGGTGGCTCGTTGGCGTCTCCGCCGCTGCCGGAATGTCGTTACGTATCACCAATTGCATATCGAAGGTTTCCGGATCTTCGATTTTTGCTACTGGTGCCGGAACCGGTTTTTCTTCTACAGGCTTGGAAGTTGAAACTTCCGGTTTGGACTCTGCGTATATATTGGATGGTCTGGCCAGATAACCTCCCGACGCTGCAGACGTCGAGGACGTATTTTGATTTGGCGTAGCCGCCTTATTGTCTGTGGATAAAATGGATTGACGCAGTTTTTCAAACCGATCATCGAGCCATTGCTTTTTGCGTTCCAGTTCTTTCTTTTCGTCTTCGGCCTCTTCTTGTTCGTCTTTGATCTTTAATTGCAGGTGAACCGGTGCATCTGTTGGCTCTTCTTCTTTCTCTCCAATGAAATTAACAGGTTCTAAATGTAAATCAAAATCTGCATCCTGCAACCTTGGCATTGGAATTTCTTCAGAAATAGTGTTTTCGTCAATCAACTTTGGAGCTAACAGTTCCTCTTTAGTGGGTGTGGTGGGGATGGTGGCTTGCGGCTTTGGGAGCGGCTCTCCTAAGGTCATAACGATCTTTTCAGTACCGGTAGCCTGTTGCTTCGGCGCTTCCTTTTTGGAAAATGGATCTTTATGCTGGAAACCGGTGGCGATCAATGTAATCCCAATTGAGCTTCCCAGGTTGTTATCGTAACCCAGTCCCAGTATAACGTCGGTATTTTCTCCTGCCTGGCTCAACAGGTGATTTTGAATGATCTCAACTTCATCCATAGTAAACTCGTGTTCACCTTCAGCCGAATTGATATTGATAAGGATCCATTTGGCGCCGCGAATATCATTATCATTTAATAACGGTGAGTTCAATGCGTCTTCTATGGCCCGTTGTGCACGGTTTTCACCTTCACAAGCTGCATTACCCAATATTGCAACACCACCATTACGCATAACCGTACATACATCGGCAAAGTCAACATTAATTTGGCCGGTGCTGTTAATTACATCGGTAATACATTTTGCAGCGGTTGCCAACACATTATCAGCCCTTGAAAAAGCTTCCCGCATTTTTAGATTACCGAACTGGTGGCGCAATTTATCATTGCTTATCACCAATAAAGTATCTACATATTGTTTTAAATTTTTTATTCCTTCTTCGGCCTGTTGCTGGCGTTTTTTTCCTTCGTAGGAAAATGGAGTAGTTACAATGCCCACTGTAAGTATACCCAGGTCTTTACAAATTTTAGAGATAATGGGAGCACCGCCGGTACCGGTACCGCCGCCCATACCCGCTGTAACAAAAGCCATTTTGGTATTTACTTCCAAAATGCGTTTGATCTCCTCCAAACTTTCTTCGGTTGCCTGGCGGCCAATTTCAGGATTGGCACCAGCACCCAAACCTTGTGTAAGGTGTGGACCCAGTTGTATTTTATTGGGAACATTACTTTGTAAAATTGCCTGCGCATCAGTGTTACAGATAATGAAGTTTACCCCTTCAATATTCTGGCTATGCATGTGGTTTACGGCATTGCTCCCACCACCGCCAATGCCAATGACTTTGATTATGGAGGATTTCTCTTTAGGAAGATCAAAATGGATCATAAGAATCTGGTTTGTGTCGTTACGTGTACGATCGCAACAACGGATGAATGAATTTTAGATAGATGATGATGGTTTTAAGTGAAAGTTCTTTGTTGAATCTCCAGGTTTTTTTATCAACTACGAACTCTTAACTCTCGGTTAATTACAAATGCTGATCTTCCTCTTCTTTAAAGATTTCAATCAGGCTTGTTTTGAATTTGCCCCAGAAGTTGCTCATGCCTTTCCGGCGTTCTGCAGTAGCAATGCTACCACCTGTTTCCAAATCAGCAGGTTCTTCTTCGGCTTCAGTTTTCAAATTGTCGGGTACAGAAACAACTTTAAAATTGTGTTCAAACTGTTTCCTGTTGTGCTCATAATCATCGTATCCCTTTAGTATCAAACCTAAACAGGTTGCATACGTAGGCTTAGCCAGTTCTTCGATGTGACCAGATGCCAAATGTTCTGTGGGCAATCCAATGCGGCAATTTAACCCGGTAACATATTCTGTTAACTGGATCAAATGTTTTAATTGCGATCCGCCACCTGTAAGAATAATTCCTCCATTCAGCATCTTATTATCCAGGCCCACCTGCTTCAAATGATAAGTAACAAAATCAAGGATTTCACTCATTCGTGCCTGGATAATATTAGCCAAATTTTTTACGCTGATTTCCTTTGCGGGCATTCCACGTAAACCCGGAATGGTGATGTACGCATTTGTTTTTGCTTCGTTAGACAAAGCACTACCAAACTGAACTTTCATTTGTTCCGCCTGCGTTTTTAAAACACCCAATCCTGTTTTAATGTCGTTGGTAATGTTTTCACCAGCGAACGGAATAACAGCTGTGTGTTTTAAAATGCCTTCATAAAAAACAGCAAGATCGGTTGTACCACCACCAATATCTACTATGGCAACGCCTGCTTCCAGATCTTCCTGCGCCATAACAGCTGCAGAGGAAGCCAATGGCTGCAATACCAGGTCTTTGGTGATCAAACCCGATTTTTCAACTGAACGGTTGATGTTCCTGATTGCGTTTTTATCTCCTGTAATGATGTGGAAGTTGGCTCCCACTTTTACACCACCATAACCAATCGGATCGGCAATGTTTTGGAAATTGTCAACCGTATATTCCTGAGGGATCACATCAATGATCTGGTCTCCGGCAGGGATGTAGGTTTTGTACTGATCTGAAATCAGCTGGTCAATTTCCTTTTGCGAAATTTCATTCTCTGTGTCGTGGCGCACAATGTCTCCACGGGTTTGTAAACTTTTGATGTGGTGACCTGCAATACCAACATACACTTCGTTTACTTCCAGGTTTGGATTGGAAGCATAACAGGCGTCAAGTGCTTGTTTAATTGCTTTGATCGTTTCATCAATGTTCAGTACCTGCCCATGTTTTACGCCGTTAGAATTGGACTTGCCAAATCCCAAAATCTCCAGCTTGCCCCATTCGTTCTTCCGCCCGGCAATTACTGCAATTTTGGTTGTTCCAATGTCAAGCCCCACAATAATTGGTTGCTCGTTGTTCATGTTCTATGTTGTTTTTAGTTGTTTGTTAGTTTGGTTGTGTTTGCAGTTAGGGGTACCCGGCTACAGGTTTGCTATAAAGCTCCTGCTGCGTCGCACAGTTTAACTGAAACAAGTTGGTTCAGCTCATTGGCTCCTCACTTCCGTAATTCATTTCCATCCTGCTCAATTCTTTCTTCTCTTTGAACAACGAACTATGCTCTTTTCTTCATCACTGCCTTTGGTTTAACACTCGTTTTTTCAACCATTGATTTTTCTTTAGCTCCTTCGGGAGCGGACATTGTGGTTTTCTTTCCAGGATTTGGATCGGTTCTCTTAGCAGTCCCCATTTCAACAGGGGTAGGATTGGTCTTCATAGCAACAGAATTATTCTGTGCTGTCATGATTGCTTGTATTGAATCTTTCAGAGCCAGTGTTTTTTCTTCAGGCAACATTTCATCCGATACATTTTGTATGGTACTTTTCTCTAAAAGCTCTTTAATATTTTTTTTCAACTGGATGGAATCAACTTTCGAACTACTTCCTTTTTTCTCTCCAATGACCTGGCCGGCAAATTGCACATCTACTACACTGTATTTATTAAACCCGGCTTTGCTTAATACCTGTTTGTAAAAAAGCAACAGCCTGTCTAACTTCTCTTGCGTTTGCTCCCCTTCCCCTATCCGTATAACATGATCCCCGATAACAGGTATCAACTCAAATTTTCTTTCAGCCGTAATATCAATCTGACCAACCTGTGCATTCCAGAAAGGATCTTTCGTTATTACCTTAACAACATCTTTCATCTGCCTGAGCATCACACTGTCCCTGGCATTTAATTTCCTGGCGTTGACAAATCCGGTAACTACCGGCAGCCGGATACTCAATTTTTCAAGCAAAGGCATCCGATGTCCTGAGCTGTCCATATAAAATGAGGCGCCACCCGTTGTAAAGACCCGTGCAATGGGTTCTCTTTCTTCAACCAAGACATGCAACACATCATCCCTGTCAAAATATAGTTCTGCATCCCTTATCCATTGATCTTTCTCCAATGTTTTCTCTAATGCCACAAGCGATATAGATGTCAATGGCCTGTTGATCAGACTGCCGTTTGCAGCTTTCTCCAATTGTTCTTTAATATCACTTTCCTCTATGCAGAATTTTTCTCCAGGAGCTTTGATGCCTACTACAACTTCCCTGCAAACATGTTCTTTTTTCTTATTATTCGCGGCAATAAGCAAAGTGGTAATACCTGCAATAACGAGGAACCATGCTGCCAATACAATTACTTTTCTTATGATAGCTTTTTTATTCACTATGCTTTTTCAATAATTTTTTTTACAGGTTGCACCATTGCATCAATGTCGCCGGCACCAGCCATCACAATCACCTCTCCAAATTCTTTATTCAATTCATGCCCGCTCATCCATGTCAACAACTCTTCCTTCGACAATACCTTTTTATTCTTTGTTTTTATTTTATTTAAAATCAGCTCACTGGTTACACCTTTCACCGGCAGTTCTCTTGCCGGGTAAATGGGTAACAAAATAATATTATCTGCTACCGACAGCACCTCTGCAAATCCGTCAGCAAAATCTTTTGTTCTCGAAAACAAATGCGGTTGAAAAACAACAGTTAGCACTCTTTGCGGAAAAAGTGTGCGAACACTATTCAGCAGCGGTCGTAATTCTTCAGGATGATGCGCATAATCATCAATCAAAACGGGCTGCACATAGGCACCCTCCTGTTTTGCTTTGGGTGCTAGTACATATTCAAATCGTCTTTTTACACCTTTATAAGCAGCAACAGCCTGCCGAATCTTTTCCGGTTCAATTTCCAATTGATTAGCTACCGAAATGGCTGCTACAACATTTTCAACATTATGCATGCCACCAACCTGCAGATCGATATTTGAAAGAACAGAGCCTGGCAGGTGTACATCAAACTGGTAACCGCCTTCTTTTATTTTGATATTACTTGCAAAAACATCAGCGGCTTCATTTTGCAAACTATAAGCCAGTTTTTTAGTTACATCAATTTCTTTTATTCTTTTTAATCCAAACTTGCTGAATAAGATTCCGCCTTTTTTTATTTTGTTGCCAAAAGCAATAAAAGCATCCTGCATGGAATCTTCATTACCATATATATCCAGATGATCTGCATCCATTGAAGTAATAACAGCCATATCCGGAGACAACTTTAAAAAACTTCTGTCGTATTCATCTGCCTCAATAACACAGGTATCATTTTCACTGCTCCAAAAATTGCTTTCATAGTTAGTGGATATACCGCCTAAAAATGCATTGCAACCATAACCCGTATGCCGCAGAATATGAGCAATCATGGTTGAAACCGTTGTTTTACCATGCGTGCCTGCTACACATATGTTGAACGAATCAAACGTTATGGCCTGCAATACATCACTGCGTTTTACAACCTTGTAGCTATTGTTCTGAAAATACAACAGCTCGATATGTTCTTTTGGAACGGCCGGCGTGTACACTACAAGATCCGCATGTTGAGGGATGGCATCCAGGTCTTCTGAATAATGAATATCAATTCCTTCTGATTCCAGCTGTGTTGTTAATGCGGTCCTTGTTTTATCGTAGCCACTGACAATGAATCCTTTTGAATGAAAATACCGGGCAATAGCACTCATGCCAATACCACCAATTCCAATAAAATACACTGTCTGCACCCCTTCAAGAGTGCTGAGTGATGTGGCTTGTATGTTATTTTCGTTGCTCATTATTACGCTATCGTTTTCAATATTTCCATTGCAATCTTTTCATCCGCATCAGTTACTGCATATTTTGCTATATTATTTTTTAGCTCCGTTTGTTTTTGATCATTGTTAACCAGCTCCAAAAGAGAAGCAATGAGTTTGGTGTTTGCTTCATTGTCAGCAACCATCAGCGCTGCATTTTTACGCACCAGATTCATAGCATTTACAGTTTGGTGGTCTTCTGCTGCAAATGGGTATGGAACGAACATGACCGGTTTTTTCACTACACACAATTCAGCTATTGCCATTGCTCCCGCTCTTGAAATCACTACATCTGACGCTGCATAAGCCAGTTCCATCTGGGTAATAAAATCATTCACCCATACCGGCCCTTTGCCGTTTGCTACAGTTTTCCATTTTGCGAAATCCGTTTTACCAGTTTGCCAGATTACCTGCAAGCCTGCATGGATCATTTGGTCAAGGCCTTTGGCAACTGCCTCGTTAATGGACCGGGCACCCAGGCTCCCACCCACCACTAAAACGGTTTTCTTCCCGGCTGCCAATCCAAAAAATCTCAAAGCTTCTTCATAGTTTATAGAAGAAACATTTACAATGGCCGGACGGACCGGGTTACCGGTGATCATGAGTTTTTCCGCAGGAAAAAATTTGTCCATGCCATCTGTTGCTACAAATACCTTAGTTGCTTTTTTACCCAATAGCATGTTTGATTTCCCGGCAAATGAATTGGACTCATGAATGAATGTTGGTATTCCGATCAGCTGTGCATAACGCAAAACCGGGAAAGAGGAATAGCCGCCAACACCTACAACCGCACCAGGTTGGAAATGTTTGAGTATTCTTTTTACCTGGAAAAAACTTTTCACCAGCTTGAAAGGCAAACCAATATTTTTGATCAAAGAACTTCTGTTAAATCCTGCTATATCCAAACCCTCGATCTTGTATCCTGCCTGCGGTATTTTTTCCATCTCCATCCTATCTTTCGCTCCCACAAATAAAATCTCTGCCGATGGCTGTATTTTTTTTATTGCGTTGGCAATAGCAATGGCTGGGAAAATATGCCCGCCTGTACCACCTCCTGCAATCATTATTTTTTTAGCCATCTTCTAATATGCTTCAACTGTTTCCTCTTCTACTTCTTCTTCATCTTCTTCTGCTGCCTCTTTTTCAAGTGCTTCCTGCCGTTTTTTACCTTCCAGCTGCTCTACGTTTCTTGCCACGCTAAGTATGATCCCTATTGACAAACAGGTAAATAAAAAACTACTTCCGCCCATACTTACGAGAGGAAGGGTTACCCCCGTTACAGGGAATAAATTCACATTCACAGCCATATTGGCCATGGCCTGAATTACCAATGTAAAACTCAGTCCCAGTGCCAGGAATGCACCAAATGCATAAGGACATTTTTTAAACAACCGTATACTTCTGTAAAGAAATACCAGGTAAATGAATATGATGAATGCCCCACCTAATAGCCCATACTCTTCAATGATGATGGCATAAATAAAGTCGTTATACGCCTGTGGTAAAAAATTTCTTTGTTCACTGTTGCCGGGACCTGCTCCTAAAAAACCACCTTTTGCAATAGCAATTTTAGCCTGGTTGGTTTGATAGGAATTGTCATTATCCGCTTCCTTGCCTCCATAAATAAATGTTTCCACACGGCTGATCCATGTATCAACTCTTGTAAAAACCTTTGATGATTTTTCTTTGGCGGATGCCGAAGCCACTACTTCTTCGTCTGCTCCCGATTTATGTTTGATAATGGCAGCCATTACCAGGAACATAACAGGAATGAGGGCACAACTGATTGTAAGCATTAAATGTTTAGTGCTTACCCTGCCAATAAATAATAACAACATGCAGCTGGCTCCTAATAATAATGCCGTGGACAGGTTTGCAGGTGCAATAAGCATACAGGTAACACCAATTGGAATGATGACCGGTAAGAACCCTTTTTTAAAATCTTTGATCTGGTTTTGCTTACGGCTTAGCAAACGGGCCAAAAACATAAACAAGGCCAGCTTAGCCAGGTCGGAGGTTTGCATGGTCATGTTGATGATAGGCAATTTGATCCAGCGACTGCCTTCATTCAGTGTAACACCAAAAAATAAAGTGTAAAGCAGCAATGGTATAGAAAGTAAGAACAGGATTTTGGCAACCTTTGAGTAGATGGTATAGTTAACCCTGTGTGCAAAATAGATCACGCAGAAACCGATGGCGATAAAAGCAATTTGTTTGAACAGGTAAACCTCGGTATTGCCCTTATACATTTTATACGCCAATGACCCGGTAGCGCTGTACACTACCAGTAATGACATCAACACCAGCAGGAATACCAATGCCCATATGGTTTTGTCACCACGGGTTTTGGTCAGCAGGTTTGCCGGTTTGATCTGGGCCAGATCTGAAAATTTAATGTCTGCTTGTGAATTCATTATAAAGTACTTTGGTTTTTCTTAGGTCAGGTTTGAATGGTGCTGATCTATTATAAATTCCTTACTGCTTCCTTAAACTGGTTGCCCCTGTCTTCATAATTCTTAAACAGGTCAAATGAGGCACAGGCGGGGCTTAATAAAACTACATCACCGGGTGTGGCCAACGAATAACAGGCCTGCACGGCATCTTGGGCACTAGCTGTATCAACCACCCGCACCATATTAGCAAAAGCATCGTAAATCTTTTTATTATCGATGCCCATGCATACAATCGCTTTCACTTTTTCTTTCACCAAATCAGCAATCAGCGAATAATCATTGCCCTTATCAATCCCACCAAGAATAAGTATGGTAGGCCGGGTCATGCTTTCCAACGCAAACCATGTTGAGTTTACATTGGTAGCCTTACTGTCGTTAATAAATTCCACACCACGTACAGTAGCTACGGGCTCCATTCGATGCTCCAGGTTTTCAAATGTTTGCACTGCCTCACGAATCTTATTCTTTCTTATATCCATTGTTGCCCCTGCCACACTTGCTGCCATGGTATTGTATTGATTGTGTTTGCCCTTCAATGCAAAATCATAAATGCTCATTTGTTGCTGGTCGCCAGATACATTTACATGCATCTGTTCGTCCTTGATGTAAGCCCCTTTTTCAACTTTCTGCTTCATACTGATCGGTAATTGTTTTGAAATAATCTGGTTTCGTTTCATGTAGCTGGTTATCACTTCGTCATCTAAATTGTAGATGAAAAAATCACCCGCTAACTGGTTCATCGTAATACGGAATTTGCTGTTGATATAATTTTCAAATTTGTAATCATACCTGTCTAAATGATCTTCTGTTATATTCAGCAACACGGCAACATCAGGACGAAATGTTACAATATCATCCAATTGGAAAGAACTGATCTCTGCTACATAAAGTTCTTTCGGATCTTCAGCTACCTGTTTGGCAAAGGAGTAACCAATGTTTCCCACCAATGCGCAATTCAAACCTGCCTGACGACAGATGTGATATATAAGAGCTGTGGTTGTTGATTTTCCATTGCTGCCCGTGATAGCAATAATCTTACTATCGCCTTTGTAACGGTAAGCCAATTCGATTTCGCTGATAATGGGAATGCCTTTTTTCCTGATCTTTTTGATCCATTCGTTTTTTTCAGGAATACCCGGGCTTTTCACCACTTCACCAGACGACAACAGAATTTGTTCATCAATTTTCCCTTCCAGAAAACTAATTTCTTCCTGTCGTAATTCGTTACGATAAACATCTTTCAAAGAGCCTTCATCCATTACGAATACGTCGTAGCCTTTTTGCTTTGCCAACAAGGCTGCACCTACGCCACTTTCACCTCCTCCTAATATGACCAATCGATTGTTCATTTCCTTTCTAAGGTGTACGGAAAGAAATGGTTCTTCACTAGCATTACATTCGTTTTCATCTCAATAGTCTTATCGGACATCTGGCTTTTCATAGTTCGTCTTACTGATGGTGGTTTTTCAACATTATTTTACCGGAGTTTCAGTGTTACAATTGATAACACGAAACACAATATGGTTACAATCCAAAACCTTGTTACGATCTTAGATTCATGATATCCCAACTTTTGATAATGGTGATGTAAAGGACTCATCAAAAAGATCCGCTTTCCTTCACCATACTTCTTTTTAGTGTATTTAAAATAGCTGACCTGCGCCATCACACTCAGGTTCTCAACTAAAAACACCCCGCATATAATAGGTATCAGTAATTCTTTATGAACAATTATTGCCAGTGCCGCAATCAATCCACCAAGTGTTAAACTTCCAGTGTCGCCCATAAAGACCTGTGCCGGATAAGCATTGTACCATAAAAAGCCCACGCAGGCACCTATCATGGCTCCAATAAAAATGGATAGTTCACCCAGGTTGGGTATGTACATGATGTTGAGATAATCAGCAAAAATCAAACTGCCGCTGGCATAGGCAAATATGCCCAGGCATGCACTCATGATGGCGGAGGTACCTGTTGCCAAACCATCAATGCCATCTGTGATATTGGCCCCATTGGAAACGGCAGTCACAATAAAAATTACAATCAGGATGTATAACACCCAGGTATAATCACGCCATGAAGCAGGTAATAATTTTGAATAATTAAATTCATGTCCTTTAACAAAAGGGATGGTAGTAACAAATGATTTTGCTTCTACAAAAAAATGGTCTTTATCATTAAACCGTTTTGTAATGATAGTACTGTCCCCGGCCTGAGGAACGCCCTGGTATTCCCTCCAGATCTTTACATTGGGATTAAAATAAAGTGTAGCACCAACAACAATACCCAGCATCACCTGGCCAAACACTTTAAAAATACCGGCAAGTCCATCGCTATCACCTTTTTTATAGGCAATCCCTTTTTGTTGTGCCAGTTTTTTTGCACGTAGTTTAAGGTAATCATCAATAAAACCAATGGCAGCCAGCCAAATGGTACAAAAGATCATTAACCGAACGTATACTTTGGTAAGATCTGCCAGCAGGATGGTTGGGATTAAAATGCCAAGTATGATAATAATACCACCCATTGTTGGTGTTCCTTTCTTTTGCTGTTCACCTGCCAATCCAAGATCGCGGACTGATTCACCAATCTGTTTTCTCTTGAGGTAGTTGATCAGTTTCTTGCCAAAAATGGTGGTAATGAATAAGGATAAGATAACCGCAGCCAACACCCTGAATGTGATAAAGCGGAATAGCTCACTTCCCGGGAAGCGAAGTTCTTCTGCTCTTAACCATTCAAAAAAGTGATACAGCATTTTGTTTTATTCTTACTTTTTAATTGTTCTATTTTTTAGATACCTATTTCCCAAGCATCTCAAAAATTTCCTTCAATATTTCCTTATCATCAAAATGGTGTTTTACACCTTTGATCTCCTGGTATTTTTCGTGCCCTTTTCCTGCAATCAAAACAATGTCTTCAGGTTGAGCCATGCTCACAGCAGTTTTAATTGCCTGCTTTCTATCAGCTATGGAAACAAACTTTCTTCTCGCCGCAGTATTCAATGTTGCTTCCATGTCATTCAAAATCTGTTGCGGGTCTTCACTGCGTGGATTATCGCTGGTGAAGATCACCTTGTCACTATGGTCACAGGCTACTTCACCCATTACCGGTCTTTTGGTTTTATCCCGATCACCACCACAACCCACAACGGTAATTACCTGCTCATGACCCTGTTTTAATTTCTTTATAGTTTCAAGTACATTCACCAGTGCATCCGGTGTGTGGGCATAGTCCACAATACCTATAATTTTATCTTTTGCAGAGATCATATAGTCAAACCGTCCTTCGGCACCGGTTGTATTACTGAGGTGTTGCAACACGTGAGCTTTCTCTTCACCCAAACAAATTGCGGCACCATATACTGCTAAAAGATTATAGGCGTTAAATTCTCCAATCAACCTGAAATGAACTTCCTGGTCATTAATGGTCATTACCAGTCCTGTTAAACTGTTCTCCAGTATCTTTCCTTTAAAATCAGCTGCTGTTTTTAAGCTGTAGGTTAGTTTTTTGGCAGCAGTGTTTTGTAACATTACCGCACCTCTTTTATCATCTACATTAGTTATTGCAAAAGCAGACGATGAAAGGATATCAAAAAACCCTTTTTTGGCTTTTATATATTCATCAAAGGTTTGGTGGTAATCCAAATGATCATGGGTGATGTTGCTGAACACACCGCCTGCAAATTCCAATCCTGCAATTCGACGTTGATCCACTGCATGAGAACTAACTTCCATAAAAGCAAATGCGCAACCTTCATCAACCATTAACCTGAGTAAAGCATTCAGACTAACAGCATCAGGCGTCGTATGCGTAGATGGGATAATTTGACCAGCAACCTGGTTTTCAACTGTACTTATTAAACCGCACTTATATCCTAATGAGGTAAATAATTTATAAAGCAGTGTTGCAATTGTGGTTTTACCATTGGTACCTGTTACACCAACCAATTTTAATTTTTGCGTTGGAGCATCATAAAAATTATGCGCTAAGATACCAGCAGCTTCGGAACTGTTATTGGTTTGCACATACGTAACACCTGGCTTTTGAGAGGAAGGTAACTTTTCACAAACAATTCCAACCGCACCTTGTTCTATAGCCCTGTCAATAAACTGGTGACCATCTGCAGCCACACCCTTTACAGCAACAAACAGGCTATTCTTTTTCACCCGGCGTGAATCGATCTGAACATCAGTAATGTCGATGTCAGTAGATCCGGCCAGTGAACTTGCCTGCACTTTATACAGTATGTCGCTTAACTTTTTCACTAGTTTAATAAAAGTGTTACGGTTTGATTTTTTTTTACGATCGATCCGGGTGCCACATCTTGTGCTACTACTTTTCCTCTTCCTTTTACAATTACTTTTATATTCCTGTTTTCCAATTCATACAAGGCATCTTTTAAAGTCATGCGATTCAAATCAGGCATTGTATTTTTTGAAACAGATATTGGAACAACAACCGGCTTATAATTATTACTGTACACAAGACTCCAGTTATTCTTACCGGAAGAATCCACCGGATTTACATTCACCTCTTCTAAAACTTTTCTCACATCGGGGGTATATCCAGCAAATCTGAAAAGTGAACTATCAGGAACAACCGCGTTTGATAAACCTTTTTTTCCCTGCACATACATTGCATAAACCTTTGTAGCAATTTCTTTGAATACCGGTGCTGCCAACTGACCACCATAGTGTAAGGCGGCAAAAGGTTTGGTTTTGATCAGTACGATGCAACTATATTCTGGTTTGTCGGCAGGAAAATAGCCTGCAAACGAAGCCTGGTAGACACCATTGTGATATTTGAATTTTCCATCCGCAACGTGTGCCGTACCGGTTTTGCCGGCAACAGGAAAGGGTGTGTCCTTAAAAACATCTTTGGCTGTCCCTTCCGTTACAACAGCTTCCATACAAAGACGGGCTGCTTTTATCACTTCTTCATCCGCAAGTTGCTCATCTAAAACAGTAGGTTCTACTTCTTTGACAGTAACTCCATTATTTTTAATGCTGTTCACCAGGTAAGGCTTCATCATCTTGCCATCATTGGCAACAGCATTATATAACATTAATGTTTGTAATGGACTCACCTGTATAGCATAGCCAAAGCTGGCTGTGATCATAGCATGTAAACCTTCTTTGTTGCGTTTTACTTTAGGTAAGCGGGGAGGGGTTTCTCCTAAAAGATCGATGCCCGTTCTTTTGTCGAGATGAAATTTTTCAAGATAACTCCTGTACTTATCCGGTGCTGCAGAAAAAGCTTTGTAGGCAATGCGGCTCATACCAACATTAGAACTATGAGCAAAACATTCTTTCACAGTCATTACAGCTTTTGGTGCCCGTTCTGCATCATTCACATTTCTAACACCCACAAAAGCATTTCCTGTTGTTCCAATTTCTACAAAGTCATTTATTTTAGTTGTACCATTATCTAAAACTGCAAGCAGTGTAGCCAATTTTATTGTTGATCCGGGTTCTGTTGTTTGAAGTGCATAATTGAAGTTCTCGTTATAATCACCATTTTTATCACGGCCCAAATTGGCAATGGCCTTGATCTTTCCGGTTTTTGTTTCCATCACAATACAGGTACCATATTGTGCTTCACTTTGTACCACCATTTTCATGAGGGCCGACTGAACAATATCCTGCATTTGAATATCAAGCGTTGTAATTACGTCGCGTCCATTCTCCGGGTCTATTTCATATCCTTCAACAGGAACTGGTGCTCCACCTGCAATAAAACGAACGAGGCGTTTACCTGTGGTTCCTTTTAAAAGGGTGTCGTAAGTTCTTTCCAGTCCTACGTTCTGCGCATTATCTCTTGAAAGACCGATCGTTCTTTTAGCCAATAAACCAAATGGATTTAGGCGCCTGCTTCTAACTTCAGAAATAACTCCACTTTTATTGCGCCCCAATCTTGCTAAAGGAAAATTTCTGAACTCTTTATACTGTTCGAAAGACAAACCCTTTTTTAAGAGATAATAACGGTTCTTTTCATTATAGGCCCGCTTCATATCTTTTTTGTATTGGGATCTGCTTTTGTCTTTAAAGAAATTTGCCAATGAAATGGAAAAGGAATCGATATTTTCCTTGAAGCGTTTTCCATTTTTTTCACGCAGGCCTTCCGCACCAAAATCCATGTACAAATCGAAATAAGGCACAGAGGTGCTTAACATCTGGCCGTCTTCACTATAGATAGTGCCACGTTCTGCATCCAGCTCAACAAACCGTTGGTGCATACTGTCGGACATGCTGCGCCAGTGGTTGCCCTCCACCCGCTGTATGTAAAAAGCACGGCCCAGCACTATAAAACTCAGCAGCACAACGCCAAGAAAGCTAAGATAGACCCTCCATAATATGTCGCGTTTGATCTCCACTCCGACAGTTGGTCCCGATTGCCATCGGGAATTGGTTTACATTTTAAAAATTGCTGCTATCTATCAACACTACCGGCTCTACGGTAAGTTCCTGTAGGCCCAAAGGCTTAACAGCTTCAATCAATTCACTTTGTTTGCTTCTGAATAACACATCACCTTTTACCGATTTGTATTCATATTGCAACTCCTTCAATTCTCTGCTTGTTTTGTTTATATCCCTGATGGTTTTATCGGCATAATGACCGTTGTAGATATATACAACTGCTAACAACGCAAGAAAAACGAAATACGGAACCTGCTTTACAATAGCCTGGTAATTCAGCCATTTTTTCCAGCGATAGTTACGTTCCTTTTCTTTTTTGTTAGTCAACATATTCCCATAAAATTTTTTAAACTTAGTGCCTATAATTTTTCCGCTACTCTGAGTTTTGCACTGCGGGAGCGGGGATTTCTTTTTGTTTCTTCTTTGCCTGCTACAATTGGTTTTTTATTTACAAGCTTTAAAACCTTTGGTACTTCAACCATAGCAAACGGATTTTCTTCCGGCGCATCAAACGTGTTGTCTCTAAAGAACACCTTAACCAACCTGTCTTCTATAGAATGGAAGGTTATTATGGCTGCTCTTCCGCCTTTTTTTAAAACCTGCGGAACTTGTAGCAACAAGTCTTTTAATGCACCTAATTCATCATTCACCTCAATTCGCAATGCCTGGAACACCTGGGCAAAGTATTTATTCGGATTACCTTTCACTACATTATTCAATGCTGTTTTAAAAGCATCAATGGTTTGAAGCGAAGTAGTACGCCGTACTTCAACAATGGTTCGGGCCAGGGTTTTAGCATTGGTCACTTCTCCATATTGTTCAAACAATTTGTGAAGCTGTTGCTCGGTATACTCATTCACCACATCAAATGCCGTTTTGGTTTGGCGCTGATCCATCCGCATATCAAGCTTTGCATCAAATCGGGTTGAAAATCCCCTCGCGGCTTCATCAAACTGGTGGCTGCTTACACCGAGGTCAGCAAGAACACCATCCACCTCTCCTATCCCGTTCAACCGGAGAAACCGCTGTAAATGCCTGAAATTGTGTGGAACAAAAACAACCCGTTGATCATCTGGTAAATTTTGCCTGGCATCAACATCCTGGTCAAAGGCAACCAGCTTTCCACTACTGTCCAGCTTTTCTAAAATTGCCTTTGCATGTCCGCCTCCACCAAATGTGCAATCCACGTAAATACCGCCGGGCTTTACCTGGAGATTTTCGATAACCTCCGTCAGCAAAACAGGTATATGATAAGCTTCATTCATAATGCAATCTTCAGGATCAAGGAAATATTGCTTGAAATCATATTTAATTCCCTGTTCCCTGATCGTTTTTTCCAACCATTACCTGCTGCGCCAATGCACTAAAATCATTAGGTGAATATGATTCAAAGAACTTATTATAATTTTCTGTTGACCAGATCTCGATTTTATCAACCGCCGAAGCAAGGATGATGTCTTTCTCCAACCCTGCATACTCCTTTAAATTTGGAGGCAGCAATAACCGGCCGGCTGAATCAAGCTCAACCTCAGTAGCCCCGTTCAGGAAATATCTCCTGAAACTTCTGACAGCCGGGTCAAAATCATTTAAAGCGCTAATTCTGGTAAAAAGCGGCTCCCAACTCTTAGTGGGATACAGGCTCAGGCATTTCTCAAACCCCCTGTTGATAACAAAACGTGTATTTTCGCCTTCAGGCAGTTGCTTTTTTAAGCCAGCCGGGAGGAGAAAGCGACCTTTTGTGTCCAAGGTTGATTCAAATTCACCTATAAAACCTGTCATTTTCAATTGGTTGGAAAAGAATGGCTTGATTTAACACAAAATAACACTTTTTCCCACTTTACTACATCAAATTTCGATTGTTTAATTTTTCCACAGGATTAAATGGCTGAAAATGCAGGTCAGGCAAGGATTTCATCCTTAAAAATTATTTTTAGCTCTGAAATACTGTTAATGAAGTGTGGATAATGGTGAATTGATGTGAACAACCTGGCAATAAAATTTCAATTCAATTAAAAATGGCGCATTTAGGTGCATGAAATTAAAGTCTCAAAACATCCGGATCGAAGATTTTACATACGAACTCCCGGACAAAAAAATTGCTGAGTTCCCCTTAGAAAAAAGGGACCACTCCAAATTGCTTGTATACAAAGAAGGTTTTATAGAACAAGACCGGTTTTATCATATTGATCATTATGTTCCACCGGGCTCAACTTTGATTTTAAATAACACAAAGGTCATCGAGGCAAGATTGCTTTTTCAAAAAGAGACTGGTGGTGTTATCGAGATTTTTTGTCTTGAGCCCAATGAGCAATTTTTAGAACAGGCCATGCTACAAAAAGAAAATGCAGTCTGGCAATGCCTGATTGGCGGCGCGTCAAAATGGAAACCCGGCCAGGTATTGCATAAAAACGTATCGATTTCAGGGGAGCTTGTTCAGTTGTCAGCACATTATCTCGAAAAAAAGGAAGACTACTTCCTGATACATTTTAGCTGGGAACCCGGGCATTATACATTTGTTGAACTTGTTCATGCCGCGGGAGCTATTCCTTTGCCACCATACATAAAAAGATCTGCGGAAAAACTGGATACCGAAAGATACCAGACTGTTTTCAGTAAATATGAAGGTTCAGTTGCTGCGCCAACGGCTGCTCTGCATTTTACACAGGGTATTTTAGATAATCTACAATCTAAACAAATCAGTATTGATTATGTAACTCTTCACGTAGGTGCAGGCACGTTTAAACCGGTAAAAACAGAGCGAATGGCAGAACACCATATGCATGGCGAACAGTTTACTGTAAAAAAAGAAACGTTAGAACTACTGCTTGCTTCTAAAAAAATCATTGCTGTAGGAACAACTTCTCTGCGCACATTAGAAAGTTTATACTGGCTGGGATTAAAAGAATTGCCTCTTACTGCCGAAGAATTGCAATTAGAACAATGGGAAGCCTATGACCTGGCTGAAGATTTTCCAGGGGTTCCCTACCAGGAAAGTTTACAGAACCTCCTGCATTGGATGGCAAAACATTCTTTACACCAGATACATTGCAGAACCAGCTTACTTATTGTACCGGGCTACGAATTTAAAATACCGGAAGGATTAATTACAAATTTTCACCAGCCACAATCTACGCTCCTGCTATTGGTAGCAGCTTTTATTGGTGAAGATTGGAGAAAAGTTTACCAATATGCTTTAAACAATGAATTCCGTTTTTTAAGTTATGGCGACAGCAGTTTATTATGGAAAAACAATGAAAAGAAAACGTATTAATCTACTTTTTTCAGCGGAAGCTCAATAGTAAAGCAACTGCCTTTACCTAATGTACTATCTGCTTTTATGGTACCATCGTGACCTTCCACTACCGTTTTTACATAACTCAATCCCAAACCAAAACCTTTTACATTGTGAATGTTTCCAGTGTGGGCACGATAGAATTTTTCAAATATTCTTTTTACTGTTTCCCTGGTCATTCCAATACCATTATCCTCAATACGAATGATGAATTTCTTTTGATTGGAAGATGTAGTTAAACAGATTTTTGGCGGAACTGTTTCTTTTGAATATTTCACCGCATTATCCATCAGGTTATTTACCAGGTTGGACATGTGCACTTCGTCACCTTCAATCAGGTCATTTTCTGCAGCAAGATCCATCTCCAGGCTTCCCTGTTTTTCCTGTAAACGCAGCATAAAGTTGTCAGCCACATCGCGTATAATGGTGTGAATATGCAAGGGTTTTAGGTTTAGTTGAACCTCCTGCCTGTCCATTAAGGCTGATTTCAAAATAGTTTCCACCTGGCGGTTCATGCGCTGGTTTTCTTCTTT
>DASTMJ010000311.1:0-2559 GCA_035714205.1 Flavisolibacter sp.
AGGCTAACTACATAGGATGATGACCAATGGGGAACGGGGATCACTATTCAGTGGGAAGGATTGTTATTCTGGTATTTTAACAGGTCTGCAACAAAAGTATGTGAAATCATTCACGAATCAAAATAATTCTTTATTTATCAATAATTATTTTTCTCCATTTATTAGTTCAATACTCATCAGCAAGTTAAGTGTTTTTACCTATACCATATAAGTAATTCTGAAATAAATGTTAGGAAACCCCCGTGCTCAATTCAATAGCCTGATCCTTTTTTGATTATATTGATATGCGCAACCGTTCAATATGAGTTCCAAAACTAAAAAGCCTAGCAAACAACCAGAGGCCATTAAGCCAGGGATTAAAGGTCATAAAACGACCGGGATCATTCCTTCCATTCTTATTTTTTTATATATCCTGACAGAAATAATACCCGAATCAGGAGCTACGGATGTTATGGGAGCCCAATGGCTGTACATGGCAATCCTGGATATTTTTTGCGTGCTATTCTTCATGTCGGATAAAAGGGAACCACTCATTATGAACATTCGACCTGTTGTAAGGAACCAGCAATCGATCGTATTATCAGCCTTGTTTACGCTATGCGGTCTTTCCATATTTTTTGCCATCAATAAAACAGAAAGCCTTGTAACCTACTCACGGTTCACCATAACCGTGATCGCCTATTTTAACCTGGCAATTTTATTACTGCGTCAAATGCATTTATTCCGATTTTTTGCACAGGCTTTTTCCATCCTGCTTTTCATTCAATCATTGTATGTGCTTTCGGAATTTTTTAACGGGTATGATACAACTGATTTAAACGATTTAATTCTTAGTATTAATGGGACTGCAGGTAATAAAAATATTTTAGCAGCGTCTATGGCAATTAAACTGCCATTTGTGCTTTACAGTATTTATACTTTCAAACTATGGAGCAAAGTTTTTAATGCAATTATTATTTGTTTTGCCGTTTTTGCACTTGCCATTTTAAATGCGAGGGCTACCTACCTAAGCACTTTACTGGTTGCTATTTTGTATTTGGTTTACTGCGTGGTTACACATACCAAGACCAATAAAAAACTAACACTGCAAAACATATCGTTTTTTATTATTCCGCTTGTTGGAGGACTTTTGTTGTCGCAGGTTGTTTTACAAAATGCATTTGAGCAACAAGAACAAACAGAAGGTTATGGCACAGTGGGGCAGCGAATCGGCACAATAGCATTTACGGAAGAAAGTTCGAACTACCGTTTTTTACAATGGAAAAGTGCCCTTCAATTTATTAAAGGGCATCCTATAATGGGTGCGGGTTATGGTAACTGGAAGCTTGCTTCTATTCCTTATGAGAAAGATTTTTCGAATGAACTTTTAGTTACGTACCATGTGCATAACGACTTTCTTGAGTTGGCAACCGAAACAGGATTACCCGGAGGTATTTTATTATTAAGTGTTTTTGTTGTAGCCTTTTTAATGGCACTCAGGGTTTTTAGGGCCGGCTTAGATACTGAAACCGCAAGGATAACTGCCTTTTCTCTAATGGCATTGGGCGTTTATTTTATTGATGCGTTTTTTAATTTTCCTGCCGAGCGACCGGTTATGCAGTTCTTTTTTGTTTTTTTATTAGCGCTGCTACTCAATAATTATTTGGCGGTGACTGGTGAGAAGAATAAGACAAACCAGGTTCATGATAAAAAATGGTTCCGGTCATTTGTATTTGTTTCCATGGTACTCCTGCTTCCTGCAACCTGGTTCAGCTATTTAAACTACAGATCAATGGTTGCACAGAAAGAAATCAATACCGATGTATTACTGGATGTGCCAACCAAAAGTTTCCAGGAAGTTAATGCCAGCCTTCCCTCCATACCCAACCTGAACGCATTTTGTTTCCCGGTGGATGCCATTAAAGCAAGATACCTTATCAACGAAAAAAGATATGATGAAGCGTTGATGTGGTTGAACAGAAGCGAAAAGGTTAATCCTTACCTTCCCTACTCAGAATATTTAAAGGCCAAATTATTTTTTGAACAAAAGAAGCCGGATAGCGCCAGGATCTATATAGACAAGGCATTTGAAAAAAGACCAAGGAGCTTGTTTATTTTAAATCTATCCAACGCTATAAGTTATCAATTGAAAGACACAGCCATGCTTCACAAGACCTTTAAAACATACACCGGCTATAGAAAAGACATGGTTCAGGCATGGAACGATTACCTGGGCTATTTACATGAGATGCCCCATGACACCAGGTACCTGGAATCAGTTTTAGATAGCGCATTAAAACTGTTTCCGGATAATGCTGATCTGAAACAAAAGAAACTAAGTCTTGTATACAGCAATGAATCACCTGCATACAAAGCCGCTGAACCTTTCATTACCAAAGCTATGCAGGCAAGCAATCAAAGGGATTACACTACAGCTGCCTTCAATTTTGCAAAAGCTGCTGAATTAAACCCAATGGACCACAGGAATTGGGAAAATTTGGGACTGTGTTATTACCTGCAAAACAACTTTACACAAGCATTGATCTATTTTGACAAGGTACTAGCATTAAATACAGCAAC
>DASTMJ010000312.1:0-3353 GCA_035714205.1 Flavisolibacter sp.
AACTTGGTGCTTCTATAATATCAACGATCGATGCATTCCCAATAGCGTCTGTACTAAAACGGTAGCGGTTCCCTTCCTGTTTTTGCAATTGGTAACCTAATATATCGGTAAGAATGGAGGCGGTCGGGCCAAGTTGTTTTACCGTCAACGTTATACTATGAAATCCTTTTGTTGCCACATTGCTCTGAACCTCTTTTGTTTCCCAGCCCTTCCTGGTATCGGTATTTGCAGGAACAATCAGATCCAGTTGTAAACCATCCGCATCCTTGAAAGAAAGATATGGTTCTCCAAATCGTTCATTTAAGTTTTCGTGTTTTACATTGTACTGGTTAAAACGATCTGTCCAAAAATCCAGGCTGTCTTTCGGTACCGAATAGCCGATATTTGTCGCCATACCGCTGCCCGTATATCCCTGTCCTATTCCTTCCCATGGGAAAAAGGTCAGTATCGTTCCCGGGCTGCCCATTTCATCTCCAAAGTAAAAATGGTAGGTACCCGGATCGTCAAAGTTCACGGTCTTTTTCACCAACCGCAACCCCAAAACTTTTGTATAAAAATTATAATTGCGTTGTGCATTATTTGCAATCGCTGTTATATGGTGAAGACCTAATATCCTGTTTTCCATATTCTTTAATTTAATTGTGTTAGACCTTTACACTACCTCATCTTTTTGTTTGTAATCATATCAATTATCAAACGTTCCGGTTGTGATCTTCACAAAACTACAACAACACCAGGCCCTGCTCCATTGCGCTGGGGTAAGAAATTACATTGATAAATGTCAAGGAACGACATAGCAGCTTCCAGGGGCTGGTCACTTACCTACGCTTTTACTTTTCGGCGTCAGGGCTGTAGAAGTTGCGATCATTTGGAAGGCAACCGCCAGATCGTACAATATCGACCTTTTACGGACAAATTGTATGGAGACAACGTTCTTTACATGCTGAGTGCATCAGTTATAACAGGCGAAACAACTTTTTATTCACTTTTATTGGAGATCTTGCAGTTCATTTCAAACCATTCAAACAGCCAGTGTTTGAATCAATCCTTTTAATTTATCTGCCGATTTCACAAGCATTTTTTTTTCAGCCTCCGTAATCTCTAACGGCAATATTTCTTTTACGCCTGTGCGGTCCACCACGCAAGGCACACCAAGAAAAACATCGCTTACACCATGATAATCCTCCAGGTAGGTAGACACATTCAACACCGAGGATTCGTTTTTTAATATAGCGGTACATATACGGTCAAGTGCCAAAGCAATGGCATAATAGGTGGCCCCTTTCGCCTGGATGATCTGGTAAGCCGCGTCCCTGGTATTGGTAAAAATCTCATCTTTTTCTTCCCCGGTAAGCAATAGACTTGTGCCTGCAATATTGGCTAAACTCCACAATGGTAATTCCGAATCGCCATGTTCTCCAATTATGTGGGCATGTATACTTCTTGGATCAATAGACAACTTTTCACCAATCAGGTAACGGAAACGGGCACTGTCTAACAGGGTACCCGAACCAATCACACGGTTCACCGGCCAGCCCGATTTCTTCCAGGTAAAATAACTCATAATGTCAACGGGGTTGCTGGCAATCAGCAATATGCCATCACTGTTATATTTCAACACCTCGTCAGTGATGCTTTCAAAGATCGCAACGTTCCGCTTCAACAGGCTAACTCTCGATTCTCCGGGCCGCTGCGCAGCACCTGCAGTAATGATGATGATGTCTGCATCAGCACAGTCTTCATAACTACCGGCCCACACCTTTGCCTTTCCCAAAAACGGCAATCCATGATTCATATCCAATGCATCACCCATGGCCTTTGCCTGGTTGGCATCTATCAACACCAGTTCGTCCATTCGTTCCCGTAATAACAAAGTATAGGCCGTGGTAGAACCAACTGCTCCTACGCCAATGATCACTACTCTTGTTGTTTTTGAATCTTTCATGCGCTGCTTTTTAAGCATCACAAGTTAAAACAGCTTCCCTTTGATGAAATATATTTTATTGTCCCAACCAGTGTGGAACATCAACACCCATAAAAAACACATGAAACCATCCTAACTTTAATAAATGCTCGATATTGTTATTGAAGCCCGTAAAGCCTCCTTATCCACCGGACTTGATGTTCGGAGAATACTACCTTTTCGCTTGCGAAGAATGGTAGGTCCTTTCATCTTTATGGATCATGCCGGTCCGGTTGATAGGCAACCCGTCATCGCTCATGCTATGGACGTGTTACCACATCCACACATCGGCTTATCTACAGTTAGTTATTTGTTTGGCGGTCAGGTTACGCATCGTGATTCCCTGGGAGTAGAACAGATCATACGGCCCGGTGAAGTAAACTGGATGACGGCCGGCAGTGGCATTGCACATTCCGAACGTTTTGAAGAACCCGGCGCCCTTGCAGGTGGCAGGCTGGAAATGATTCAAACATGGGTTGCCTTGCCGCAACAGGATGAAGAAGCTGAACCCGCCTTTAATAACTATAAACCGGAACAACTTCCCATCTACACTGATACGGGTGTATGGATGCGGTTGATTGCCGGCAATGCCTACGGGTTGAACAACGATGTAAAAACACATTCGCCACTGTTTTACCTGCATGTAATACTGGAAGCAGGCGCAAAGTTTGGGCTACCAAAAGAACACAGTGAAAGAGGCTTTTATATTGTGAAAGGAAGCATTGAAATAGCAGGACATACTTACACTGCCGGGCAAATGCTTGTTTTTACAAAAGGGGTCGATCCGCTGATCCATGCAAAAGAACACACCACGCTGATGATGTTAGGTGGCGAACCGCTGGGAGAACGATTTATCTGGTGGAATTTTGTTTCATCAAGAAAAGAACGGATCGAACAGGCCAAGGCCGATTGGAAAGAAGGCCGCATTCACTTACCGCCAACAGACAATCTTGAATTTGTTCCTCTGCCCGACGACAAATCCAAACCGGCAGGCAGCCCTCCGCCACCCGAACCCTTGTCTTAACAATACAGGCAGCTTTCCGTTTTTGGTTAATGAATATTGTTTCCTGAAAATCTATCGAAAATATTTTTTACCCGGCTGGGTGCTGCTATGAAGCTTTTGTTGCGTCGCACTTTTGTACGTATAGTTTTCTGTTCAACCGGAAAGGCAGGCCTGATAATAACCTGGCTAAAAACACACAACAAAAATGGCTGATCTATCCGCCAGGTTGAATCATCTTTTTAATGAAAGAAACTGAATGGAATGGTAATTGATGTTCGCTTATTGAGAATACCTTAAAGCTAATGCTCAAAAAATGGGATTCAATAAAGAAACTACATGAAGGAATTAGCCGAAGTAGTAACAAAATATTTAAGCAGCACAGTCGAG
>DASTMJ010000313.1:0-7262 GCA_035714205.1 Flavisolibacter sp.
ATGAAAATAAGTGCTCTGTTAAAAAAGGATCCCGATCAAAAAGCAAGGCAACGTTGTCGAAAAAAGTTCCTCTATTATTTTCCGAAAGGTTTTTCCGACCCTACTTACCAGGCCTGGGAACGAAACTATAAGCTGGATGCCCATTTTGCGTTTCAGCAACAATTGAACAGGCAGGATTTTGAACAGTTATTGAGTGGCCGGAAATATAGCGAGATAGCATTAAAAGCTGTTCGTATTGAAACAAAAACCAATTTACTTTTCTCTTTTGAAAAAATGGCTTTACGTGATGCAGTAAAAACTACTGCAGGAGCCAAAGCATTTGCGCAGGGGCTCTATAATTACCTGTATAGCTATGAGCCGCTGGAAAATCGTTTTGAATTGTTTACTGAAACAGTGGCCTCCTTACCCCGTAAGCAAACAAGAGTTCTGACATGGCCGCTGGTAACCGTTTTTGGTTTTTTAGGTAACCCTGATGAGCATATTTTTTTAAAACCTCGTGTTACGCAAATAGCTGCTGCCAAATACGGTTTTGATTTTCAGTATAAATCAAAACCGAACTGGGCCACTTATAAAAATATGCTGGGGTTTGCAGAACAGGTGCGCAGTGATACGAACGATCTGAAACCCCGGGATTATATAGATCTGCAATCTTTTATCTGGGTTATGGGTTCAGATGAATACCCGGATTAGATGGACCGGAACAAATCAATAGATTCGTCCGCTTTCATCATTATCCAACAGTTCCTGGGTAACCGTGGAATCAAAAATAGCTTCACGGTTGTTGATCACTTGTCTTAAAAGGTCATGAATAGTTATGACACCAAGGAATTTGTTTTGTGCATCATAAGCTAATAAATACCTTGTTTTATGACTGTTCATAAGGTGCATACAGCGTTCTACTGTATCCGTAGTTGTTACAATGGGAAGGTCAGTGGTCATAACTTCTTCAACTTTTGTAGAATTACTTGCCCTGCCTTTTAAAACTACATTGCGGCTGTAATCTCTTTCACTAAACAAACCTTTATAGTTTTCGCCGTCCACTACTACCAGGTAGCTCAGGTTTACAGTGTTCATTAAATTCAATGCTTCTATCACCAACGTAGAAGGATTAATCGTATTAAACGGTTTTGTTTTACTATCCAATATATTTTTTACAGTAACCATCTTATTTGTTTGGCGTAAAGTTCGGACATCTTGGTACACAATCAATAATTGACTTATCTGATTTCAATTAAGCATCAACCAACGCGGCATAAAATTTATAGCTAATACATTACATTAAAACCTTTTTATGGAAAAGATGAATGACTTAAAAGATCTGTTGAAACACGAAGTGCAGGACCTGTATTCTGCAGAAGAACAGATCATAACAGCCTTACCAGAAATGGTTGAAAAGGCAAAAAATCCCGACCTTAAAAAAGCGTTACAAAATCACCTGAAGGTTACAAAGCAACAACTTTCAAGGCTGGAGCAGGTATTAAACATGTTAGGTGATCCTGAAGAAAGAATAGAGAATAAAGGATTGTTATCCCGCTTGTTTAAAAGTAGGCAGGTTTGTAAAGGGATGCAGGGTTTAATAGAAGAAGGGAATAAGGTATTGGCAGAAGATATGCATCCCGATGTGATGGATGCAGCCATTATAGCATCGGCTCAAAAAATTGAGCATTATGAGATTTGCGGGTATGGAACAGCACGGACCTTTGCAAGGGAATTGAATCTGGAGCAAGTAGCTCAAATGCTGGAACAAACATTAGAGGAAGAATACGAAGCAGATGACCTGATGACGGAACTGGCCGTTAGCCGTATTAATAAGCAGGCCGAAAAAGGTGCCGGGAAAACTTCCGGAACACCCGGAAGAACAAGTGGTTCAAGGGTACGTTCTGAAGAAAGGGTGCGGAGTAATGAACCTGAAATGGAGATGGCTTCCCGCAGCCGAAGCAATTCTTCAAGTGGATCAAGAACAAGTGCAGCCACAAAAAGCAGTGCAGCTCCAAAAGGTAGTGAATCACCAAGAAGTACCGAAAATCGTAACCGGAGTACTGCGGCATCTAAACGAAATACTTCGGCGGGCAGCAAGTCTGCATCCGGTTCATCAGGAACTTCGGCCCGAAGTTCGGGTTCAGGCAGGGGAGGATCGTCTTCACGTACGTCCCGTGGCCGTTAAAAAGCTAAGTGATAAACTGGTCTCTCACAAAGAACTCCGTTCTGTTTTTATAACAGGCGGAGTTTTTTGTTTTCTTCAACATCCTTTTGCTTTTCTTTGAGCCCTGATGTATTTATTTTTAAAAAAAATTGTCTTTTTCCTTCTTTTACTTCTCACCTCAGCTCATCTGCCGGCCCAGAATAAAATTGAGGCAACAATCAACAATTTTGAAAATAATAAAGGGCTCTGCAGGGCCTGTCTTTTTAACAGTGCTGCTTCTTTTGAAAAAAGTGACCCGTTTTTATGCCTTCAGGTGAATGTTATTAACAGGACAGCCCGGGTGGTTTTTGACAATGTTCCGGACGGTACTTATGCCATTTTTGTTTTTCATGATGCAAACAATAACAACAAAATGGATAAAAGCTGGCTCGGTATACCCAGCGAAGGTTACGGAGCTTCAAAAAATAAATTACCATTTGCTGCAGCGCCAAAGTTTGACGCCAACAAATTTTTTCTTTCCAACAATTTAAATCTTAAGCTGAATATCAGGTTACGAAATTTATAGCATCGTAATTAAGAAAACCGCAATGCCTTATATTGCGTATATGAAAACCTTGCTATGCTTTCTGCTCTTGCCTTTGTTATCTTTCAGCCAATCCTTTGCGCCAGAAGAAATTGAACGTTTCAAATTACAGGCTAAAGAAGTAACGATCATTACTGACAATTATGGTATTCCGCATATTTATGGTAAAACGGATGCCAATGCTGTATTTGGTTTGATGTATACACAGTGTGAACAAAATTTTGCAAGGGTAGAAAGAAATTATTTGGAAGTTTTTGGACGACTGGCTGAGGTTGAAGGTGAGTCTATGATTTATGAAGACCTCCAGATGCAATTGATTTATGATACTGTTGCAGCAAAGAACGATTATGCTAAAAGCCCGGCCTGGCTAAAAAAACTTTTAAATGCTTTTGCCGATGGTGTGAACTATTATTTATATAGACATCCTGAAGTTAAACCAGCTGTGTTTAAAAGGTTTGAACCCTGGTTTCCTTTGATGTATACTGATGGAAGCATTTCTGCCACGCAAATGGGAGGTATTACAGAAAGAGATACCAGGTCACTATACGCCAGTAACAACCCACCTTCAGTTTCAAACAGATCAAGGCCATTTGATTTTACAGAATCCAAACTGGCCGGCTCTAACGGTTTCGCAATTGCGCCATCCAGGACAGCTAATAGAAATTCCATTTTATACATCAACCCGCATGTAACATTCTATTTCCGCACCGAAGTTCATATGGTAAGTGAGGAGGGATTAAATGTATATGGCGCTGCAACCTGGGGTAATTTTTTTATTTACCAGGGTTTTAATGCGCATTGCGGCTGGATGCATACATCAAGCTATGCAGACGTGGCTGATCTTTATAATGAGAAGATCGTCAAAAAGGACCAGGTTTATTATTACGAATTTGATGGCAAATTGAAACCTGTACAGTCAAAAAAAATAATTATTCGCTACAAAAAAGATTCAGGCATAGAGGAAATGCCGGTTCTTGCATATTATACCCATCACGGACCCGTAATGGGTAGCAGGGAAGGAACATGGTTAAGTCTGAAAGAGCGAAACCGTTCGCTGGAAGCACTACAGCAATCGTGGCTGCGCACCAAGGCTAATACATTTGCAGATTTTAAAAAAATAATGGACCTGCGATCCAACAACTCAAACAATACGGTTTATGCCGATGATCAGAAAAACATCGCTTATTGGCATGGCAATTTTGTACCGGTGCGGGATAAAAAACTAAACTGGGATCTTCCTGTGGATGGAACTACGTCTGCCACAGAATGGAAAGGCACCCATACATTAAATGAGATCATTCATTTGTATAATCCTGCTTCAGGCTGGATACAAAACTGCAACTCCACACCCTTTGCTTCATCTGGTTCAAGTAGTCCAAAAAAAGAAAATTACCCTGCATATATGGCTGCTGATGAGCAAAACTGGAGGGGAGTAAATGCGGCCCGTTTATTAAGCAAATATGATGATATAACACTTGATCAAATTATAGAGATTGGATACAACAGGTACCTGTCTGCGTTTGAGGTTTTATTGCCTGAATTGATTAAAGCTTTTGATGCATTGCCGTCAACCGATTCATCAAAACAAAATATGAAACTGGCTGTCGAAATCCTGAAAAACTGGGACCGTTATTCCGGTGTAAGTTCCATTGCCACAACTCTTGCCATTGAATGGGCCAGCAGGTTATCGCCAAAAGCACCGTCACCAAAAACCGACCGTGAAGCCACCAACCATGTAGCTACTATCAACTGGCTTGCGAAAAATATCCCTGCTAATGAAAAGATTGATCTTTTTAAACAAACACTTGCCGACCTGGAAAAGCGTTTTGGAACCTGGAGAGTTGCCTGGGGAGATGTTAACCGGTTTCAACGAAACAAACAAAGCACCAATTCAAATTTCAGTGATCATGAATGGAGCTTGCCGGTTGGTTTAGCATCGGCTTCGTGGGGTTCTTTGCCATCTTTTAATGGAAGAAGATTTTCCAATACTGATAAACGTTATGGTATTTCGGGAAACAGTTTTATTGCGGCCGTTGAATTTGGTAAAAAATTAAAAGCCAAAACCATTATGACAGGTGGTGAATCTTTTGATCCGGCCTCACCGCATTTTACTGACCAGGCCGAAGGTTTTATAACTGGTAAATTCAAAGTGATCCATTTTTATAAAGAGGATGTTTTAAAACATGCTGTAAAATCTTACCATCCCGGTGAGTAGCTAACACCTGCTCAACAATTGAATGCGGCTTTCCAGAATAAAATT
The DNA here is from genome assembly GCA_035714205.1 of Flavisolibacter sp. Taxonomy (GTDB): domain Bacteria; phylum Bacteroidota; class Bacteroidia; order Chitinophagales; family Chitinophagaceae; genus Flavisolibacter. The sequence continues at coordinate 4,987 of DASTMJ010000313.1, forward strand.
GGTAAACGAATCTTTGTTTCTTAAATTAAAAAGCTCTTCATTTCTGAAGAGCTTTTTAATTTCATTTTTTACTTGGTTTTCCTGGTGTATTTTATTTCCATTGTTTTAAAATCCTGGCCACCTGGTCCGGGTGCATACATTTCAGATACGTAGTAATTGTTGTCAATAGGCTTTACTATTTGTTTAAAATCCATTTCTTTATGAGTGGTTGGATCTATCATTCTGCCAACAAATGTTATAGATTTTGTAGCTGCATCCCAGGGACCTTGCGATACCATCAAACCCGTTCCCATGTTATCAATCCATGTAGATTGGTAAACCTTTTTAGCGTTATCGTAGGCCAATGTACTCATACCTTCAAACGGCATATTATTAAATTTCCCTTTTACGGTGGTTTGTTGATACCTTCCGCCTAACACCATTTTATTTACTGCTGTTAAGGCGCTTTTGGTTGGCGGCGCATCCGGCGACATCCACATAGTTACTTCACCGCTCCAGCTGCCTTCCCATGAAGCCATTAATTTATGTGCCTCTCCGGGTGTCATATAAATTTCCCGGTTTTTCCGCATTGTTGCAGAATCTGGTTGTGCGTCTGGTACCTGTTGTGTAGGAGTAGTAGTTGATGCTGATGCTACTTTAGGTTCAGCGGTTTTTCCTGTATCATCATTGCAGGCAATCAATAAAATAGCAGCACAGAAAGTTATGGTATTGAATTTCATAAAGAATATTTTACTAAATGTAAAAAATTTGCGGCGCTGCTGCAAGATGAGTAAGCCTTGAAATTTGGAGCGGAAGAGGCGATATGCCATTATTTGGCACAATCTTTTACAATTGTACCATTAACTGATACCCTAATCCCTGTTGAATAACATATTTATGGATCTTCAAAACAAACCTGTTTTATTGTATGCCGAAGATGATCTTGACGATTTTGAAAGCCTTGAAGATGCAGTAGAACAATTAACTGACAAATACAACGTAGTAAATGCCCGTAATGGTACGGAAGTTATTTCTATGCTTCAAACTCAATTTTTTGAGCGGTTACCTTGCCTGATCATTCTTGACCTGAATATGCCACTGATGGATGGTAAAGAAGTATTATCGTGGTTAAAAAACGAGGAGCGGTTCAAAGAAATACCGGTCATGATCTTCACCACTTCTTCAAGAGAAGAGGATGTAAAACTTTGTCAGACCCATAAATGTACATTCTTCAGAAAACCAACTTTATATCGCGATCTTTTGCATGTAGCCCAAACCATGCTGGATATGTGCAATCATAAATCAGGTACCGCGGAAAATTAGACTTGCTTTTATTCATTAAAGTGGATGGAAACACGACCTTTTTTATTTTTTTGTTTCCATTTAGGACCGTTTTTTAAAAGCCTGATGGCTTCCTCATCACATGAATTACACAATGATTTTTCAATTTTAATATTGATGGCCTGGCCTTCACTATTTACATCAAAACTTAATTCAACACTACCGGCGATGGTCTTTTGTTTTATTTCTCCGGGTTCTTTTAAATTTTGTACAATGTAATTGTTATAGTTGGTCCAGCCCTCGGCGGGCTCCAGTTGTTCAAATTTTGCAGGCGGCTGGTTAAAAGCTTTGTTCTTTACACCTAGTTCCACAACAACTACTTCACTCATTCCTTCCTTTAGCGGTTGCATAACAATGTTTAGATCTTTCAGGCTGTCGTTTGCTTGTTTTCTATACATAAAAGCTGTTTCAGCAACGGGCTGAACAGAGTCGGGTTCGGACCTCTTGTTGGAATCATACAAACCAGTTTTGTTTGCCCCTGCAACAGATGGATTGACACTTATGGCGTCAGCAGTTTTGCTTCTTGCCATAACTGCAACATTTTGATCCATGAATTCCTTTCCAGGGGAGGTAACCGGTGCTGTTATTGCTACTTCATTTTCTGTTTCCCTTTTTGCAGCAGATTTTTTGGTCTTGGCCGTTTGGTGATTAACTACAGGCGGGGAAACCGGAAGGGTTTGTTCTTTGCTAGCTTCCGGCGCTGCAGCGGAAAAACTTGTATCAGATGCCTCGGTGCGCTTTGATTCTTGAAACTCTTGTTTTTTCGAGCCAGGAGAAGCAACAGCAATTTCACGTTTGTTAAACAAATCGGTTGTAAATAAGTACCAGGCTGCACCTGCCAATAAAATTACCGTTGCTGCTACCTGTAACCAATTCAATCTGCGTCCAATGGGATAAATCTTTTTTGTACCTGATTTCTCTTCAAGTCTTTTTTGGAGATATTGAATATCGGCTGC
>DASTMJ010000314.1:0-4057 GCA_035714205.1 Flavisolibacter sp.
GTTCAATGCCTATAGATGAGTTCACACGTTACTGGGAACTAACAGGTATGAACAGGTTAGACAATATACTGGCACTATTTTTTGTGTCATTAAAATGTCAGGAACTAGATTTATATTTATGAAATTGAAAATATTTGGTTGGATTACATGGTATCATCATAACGGATTATACAATAGAAAAGATAGACAATCTAATAACCTGATTTATTTAAATACCAAACAACAATCAATTTATAAGTAAACTACAAAATCAACTATTATGAATCGTAAGCATTTAATGGCACTTCTTATCCCGGTATGTATTGCAGTAGCAGTTGCCTGTAATTCCAGCTCAAATAACGAAAGTGGAGAAGCGGATACAACTGCCGGAACTACAACTTCATCCGAAGGCGTTAATCCTAAAGGAATTGGACCACATCAAAATGTAGAACTAACACATCCTCTTGATGAAAAAATGGTTGCCGAAGGAAAAACTGTATATGATGTAAAATGTCAAAGCTGTCATAAGTTAACAGATGAAAAACTTGTTGGACCGGGATGGAAAGGTGTAACAGACAGAAGAACTCCGGAGTGGATCATGAATTTTGTGACGAATGTGGATGAGATGCTGGAAAAAGATACAGCCGCTCAGAATATGCTGGAAGCTTGTTTGGTTAGAATGCCCAATCAAAGTTTATCAGAGGCAGATGCAAGAGCTGTGTTGGAGTATATGCGTAAAAACGACGGCAAGCAATAAAAAGTCTAATGTTCTTAAAAAAGGCTGCAATTATTGTGGCCTTTTTTTATGCTAAACTCCTTGCAGTTTTTATTCTTGCAATGGCAATGAATAAAGCTCCTGTAAAAAGTACGATACTTGCTCCCCATAATAACCACGAATAAAGTGTGCTGTTTGTTTTAAACAGTATTTCTAATCCCTGGGTCATCAAAAAAGCTTCATTGCCTATAACACCTAACGTAAATACCATAAATGGCATTCGTAACAGTTTTCCTTTCCTGGTAAAAAAACCAGATTCGATAAAATGGCTTAGTAAAAAAAAGCTTACAAACCCTAAAAAGATTAAGTGTAAAAAACCAATAATTACCGGTCGGTTGCCATAGATGGCATTTCCAAGCGCAGGGTAAATAGTGCCTACATTTAAAAGCATTTTTAATCCAAAAGAAAAGGCAGCTAACAACCACAGGTTTTTGGCAAGGGAATGATTAAAAAATGAATTCCATTGTATCTGTGCGGAAAAGCGTAAAAAATAATAAAGACTGGCTAAGATCAAAACACATCCAATAATTCCCAGGAGGTAGAAAATAGTATTGTTATGCCACAATAATGAAAGGAACAGAGCCGGGATAACAGACAAACTTAAAAGAACAGCGAATTTTTGATCTGTCGCCTTCAGGGAATAACCTTTTTTATTAAGCCACTGGTACAATAGTGCAAAAATCGACAGGGTGAAGAAACCGTTATACTGGAAATGTAAAAATGTGTAAATAGAATCCCTGTACAGCATTGAATTGCCGGAATGTGTAAATAATATATAAGACAATCCAAGAGGGCCTAATGAGGAGATAAGTAAACTTAAAATAGCGGCTACACTTAACAGCTTTATTGTTTTCGGCTGTTGTGTCCGAAGCAGGTCTTTTAAAAAAATGGGTGCAAAAAGAAAGTAGGCAACAATATAGAGCGAAGAAGAGATAATGGTTATAATATTGTATCCCATAAAAGGGAAGAAAAAAGCCATTCCCAATGAACTGATCGCAATTGTACCAAGGATCTGCTGGTATATTTTTTTGCCTGCCTGCTCTGAAGGCAAAAGATTATAAATAAGTAAAGTGATAATGCTTTGGCCTACCCAACCTCCAAAAGCAAAATGCGAATGGGCACTCAATAAATGCCTGTAATCTATAAAAGGCATTGAAAAAAGAATCTTACTTCTTAATGCAAATCCTAAAAAAGCAACAATACTTAAATTAATTACACACAAGCTGATCCAAAATCCTTTCCTGTTCATGCCGAAATATTTTTAATTGTACCTGGCTTGCCTGCACGTTTTATTCTTTAAGCCATAAACCCACAAAGTTGTTGAATTTGATAGCGATTTTACTTATAATTTTTTTGAAATTGATAATCATCATAACCAAAACTGACTTATGTCATATTTCGACCCCGGCACTAAAGATATTTTTGGTGAAGTTGTTATGACGTTTTCTAAATCATTTGGTTATGCGGTGAGAGGGCTACTTTATATAGCAATCATGCAAAATGAAAAGCGCTATGTACAGGTAGAAGAAATTGCAGCACAACTGGCAATACCTAGGCATTTCATGGGTAAGATTTTGAAGAACCTGGCCAAGAAAAAAATGGTATTATCAGTTAAGGGTCCGGCCGGGGGGTTTACCATAAACGATCATACACTGTCATTGCCTTTACTCAGTCTAATAAATATTACTGATGGATTGGCGTTGTTTGACACATGTGTATTGAGGCTTAAGGAATGTAATCCCTTAAACCCCTGTCCTATGCATAATCAAATGGAGGCAGTGAACGAGAAACTGAAAACAATTTTATCAACCACTACTATTGGTGACCTGATAAAAGAAGATAAAAAAGATTTTATCAGAAGTATTTCAACCCATGAAGGGGTAGATAGCATATTACGATCACGAATAAAAGAAAAAATTTATTAAAAAAAACACCATGTTGGGTTTGCCAAACTTTGATAAAACAGTAGCTGAAATTGTACGTGCCGATTACCGTACGGCTGATGTATTTAAAAAGTTCGGAATAAATTATTGCTGCGGTGGTAAAGTACTGCTTGAAGAAGCTTGCTTTGCAAAAGAAATTTCATATCCCCTGGTTGTGCAGGAACTGGAAAAAGCTACCCGCACCATCAGTTTATCAAACAACCTGCAATTTGATAGCTGGAAGATCGATTTTTTGATAGATTACCTGGTTAATGTGCATCATGCCTATTTATATAATACGCTGCCACCATTACAAATAAACCTTTTAAGTTTTACAAACAGCCATCGCAAGCAGTTCGCTTACCTGGACGAGTTATTAGAGGAGTTTGAAGACTTTTCAACCTTGTTGTTGATTCATAATAAACATGAGGAGGAGGTTATTTTCCCCTACATCAAGCAAATTGAAAATACCCATAGGCGCAAAGAAACCTACGGTAATTTATTTGTAAGAACCTTAAGAAAGCCTTTAAGTACCATAGAACTTGAACATAGAAAGATCAGTCTTGCCATACAACAATTAAGAAAACTTACTGATAATTACCAGTTCCCCGAAAATGCCTGTACCAATCACCGGGTAATCTTTCAGAAGCTGAAGGAGCTGGATAACGACCTGGTGCAACACCAGCATCTTGAAAATAATATTCTGTTTCCAAAAGCCATTCAATTGGAGCAGGACTTGTTACAAGTATAAACATCTGTAAGTTTGCACAAATCATAACGATAAGAATGCTGCCGCAGCTTACAAGAACACAAGCTACCATTTATGCCGCTGTGGCCTTTATTCTCACCATTGTTCTTAGCTACCTGTTACCTCAATATATCATCATTTCAAGCGGTTTATTGGTTGTTGTTTTTCTTTCAGTTTTCGTAGCAGGAAAAAGTTCTACTCTCATTGCTGGTGTCGTAAGTTTTATAATTATTTTAATTCATGCAATTTTCAGAGGGGTTTCATCGATAAGCGCAGAAGATTGGGTAAAATATGGATTCAACCTGGCGTTAATAAGTCTTACCACATTAATCGTATTATACATCAAAAATTTACTTTTGAAGATGGAGTTCGATAAATCTCACATGGCATCACTGTTTGAAAATGCTACAGAAGGCCTTGTTGTGACCAATAGTAATGGCCATATTGTATTAGTTAATCCGTCGGCCTGCCGGATGTTTGAATATACTTCCGAGGAATTAATAGGTCAGCGTATTGAAATTTTAATTCCGGCCGCTTATCGGAAGGGTCATATAAAACTGAGAGAGGGATTTTATGACCAGCCTCAAAACCGGGTGATGGGTCATGGCCGGGATCTTCATGGTGAGAAGAAAG
>DASTMJ010000315.1:0-17836 GCA_035714205.1 Flavisolibacter sp.
CAATAATGATAATTTCAACCGGGGAGCCCTGGTTCCCTGGTTGTTCTGTTTTCTTATATCTATAGATAATTACACAATCTTAATAGCAAGTTGATTGGTAGAGCTAATCTGCAGTATATTTTTCTATTGTGAAAGCACCGAAACCTTAGCAGAAAGTAGATTAAAATCTGAAATAATTATAAAGAAGCGATAGTTTAAGGTCGGTTAGCTCAAAAAAGGGATGATCAAATGATCATCCCTTAATTTTTTTAGCGGTCAGGAAGTTTATTTCTTTTTAATACTCACTAGCTCTACTTCAAAAATTAAAACCGAACCGCCTGGAATGGGACCATTATCGTTCATACCATAGGCAAGTTGGTAAGGAATATAAAATTTATATTTTGAACCAACAGTCATCAGTTGCAATCCTTCCGTCCATCCCCTGATCACACCATTTAAAGGAAAAGAAATAGAAGAACCTCTTTTATAGGAATTATCAAATTCGGTTCCGTTCAATAAGGTCCCGGCATAATTAACTTCTACGGTATCTGTAGCCAGCGGTCTGCTTCCTGTACCCTCCTTAACAACTTCGTACTGCAAACCAGAAGCTGTTGTTTTTACACCTGCTTTGGTTTTGTTTTTGGCAAGAAATTTTTCCCCTTCATCCACATTCTTAAAAACGTTTGGATTTAAAAAACGCATAACACAAAGATTAGCCTGTTCTTCAGTAAGCTGCATGGCTTTTTTTGCAAACACGTCATTTATAGCCTTTGAAACAATATCACTGTTCAACGTTTTAATGCCCTGTTGAGAATAAAAATTGGCAACACTCATTCCAATGGCATAACTCACAGAGTCGGTCAGGTTTTTTAGTGGGCGGGCAACCGGTTTTTTTGCAGTTGCGGACGTAGTTTTTGCAGGAGTGGTTTTCTTTGGTGCAGATTTTTGCGCCTGGATATTTAAAGAGATCAGGCCAAATGCAACAACAAAATATTTTTTCATTCTTTTATTATTAAGCAGCAAAAATAATGGAATGAACCTCAAAGGTTCCTGTTGATAAATTAATTTAGCAAATGCTTCAGGCTTCTGTGAAACTATATCGAAATGCCTATAGCGGGCTTTCACGGCCCATTTGGTGGCTTTCTGTGGTCATGTTCATTAACCGCAGCGGCACTATGGTTATACCCTTCTTAACAGTTTACTTAACACAAAAAGGATACAGTTTAACACAAGCCGGATATGTTATGGGAGCCTTTGGTGCAGGCTCAATATTAGGCAGTTTCCTGGGTGGATCGCTTACAGATAAATTCGGACATTTTTACATTCAGGTTCTGAGCCTTCTGCTCAATGGAATATTATTTATTATCCTGGGCCAAATGCAAACAATGGCTCAGATCACAGTTTGTATTTTTGTTCTCAGTAGTCTTGGAGAGGCATTCCGGCCTGCTAATTCCGCTGCTATAGCTGCTTTTAGCAACGATACCAATCGCACAAGGTCATACTCTCTTAACAGGCTGGCTATAAACCTGGGTTGGGCTATTGGCCCTGCAGTTGGCGGTATTCTGGCAAGTATCAGCTATAACCTGTTATTTTGGGCCGATGGCTTAACCTGCATTTTTGCATCCTTGCTTCTTTACTTTCTGTTCTCTCCCTTAAAAAACCAGGAAAAGAAAAGCAAAACAACAGCAATGGAAAAACCAGCAGTTTCAGCGTACACGGACACCGTTTTTTTATTTGCGATGTTGTATGTATTTATGGTAGGTGTGTGCTTTTTCCAGATGTTCAGCATCATACCGGTTTTTTATAAGGAAGAAGTACATTTGAATGAAGCAACCATTGGTTGGATACTGGCCCTGAACGGTTTGGTCATTGCCCTTTTTGAGATGGTGTTGGTATACAAGCTCGAAAGAACTAAATACAATATCGTTGCTTACATGATGGGCGGGGCATTTTTAATTGGCGCATCTTTCTTCCTTTTAAATATTGGGTCTGTGCTCCCCGTTATTTTATTCAGCATGATGGTTGCAACATTTGGAGAGATGTTACTCTTCCCCTTTATAAACAGTTTTTGGGTGAAGCGCAGTTCAGAACAAAACAGGGGCCAGTATGCAGCGCTGTACACCATGTCATTTTCATTAGCAATCGTACTGGCACCAACCTTTGCATCACAGGTAGCTACCCGTGCCGGGTTCCCGGTGCTTTGGGTCATTAATTTTATTATCTGCATTTTTGCAGCCGCCGGATTTTTTTTCTTAAAGAAACGCATGTTGTCTCATGAAAACATTTAGCCGCATTATACAAATACGCTGGTCCGACCTTGATCCAAATTTTCATTTACGCCATTCTGTTTATTACGATTGGGGAGCATTTTGCCGTGTTGAATTCTTAAATGAATATGGTCTTACAGCCGAGGTAATGCAAAAGCTGCAATTCGGCCCCATCTTGTTTAAAGAAGAGTGTGTATTTAGAAGAGAAATAAAATCTGGTGATACAATACAGATGAACCTTCAGTTGATTCGTGCCAAAAAAGATTATTCCCGCTGGAGCATTCAGCACCAGGTTATAAAGAACGATGATACGCTTTGTGCCGTTTTAACAGTTGATGGCGCCTGGATGAATAGTGTACAACGAAAGCTAACATCACCTCCTGAACAGGTGCATGAAGTATTTAGTAAAATGCCTCAGTCCGAAAATTTTGAATGGATCTAAAAGCAAAGCCACCTTTCAGGTGGCTTTACTTTTATTTTGTTATTTAGGATATATCGTTCGAACAGCAATGACATCGTAACTGGTAAAACCATTCCATGGAAGCACCGTGGAATTCATAACAGAATTAGGATCTGTTTCAGGTGTTCCCGGTATAAGACTTCCATAGGTTTGATTGGTATGTGTAAATCCAATGGTATGCCCTAATTCATGGGTTATGGCAAATGTTTTATACGATGCATTAAGATAGTTGTAGTATGTATTGATCTGCACTTTATGTCCGGCCGAACCATCATAAGACGGATAATAGGCCTGGGCTATAACGTTCGAAGTATTGTTATACATAGTGGTTATCAAAACATCATGCTCAGGAACCGTCGTGGTGGTTGTGCCAGGTTTTTTTCCTTTCCCCGGTTTAGTAGTTGTAATAGCTGTAACCCTCTTCATCACAACCAAACTGTTTGTAGCGTTCCAGTTAGCAATGGCCTGGTCAAGTGCCGTAAGCCATTCTGCCGGTACGGTTGCATCGGCATAACAAACAATGTTGGTTGCGTTGGTACGTGATACCGTATACGAATAAACTCTTTGCTGCGAACCACTTGAGCCACCAACTACATTTGCAGATTGGGGAAAACGGGCTTCTGCATCCTGTACCGTTATTAAAGCATCGTTGCTTACAGAAAAAGATCTTTCGGCAGCCTTGTATTCAACCTCGGCTAGTGGAGCACCGGTGGATGCTGCAATAGAATTTCGCAGTTCTTCGATTCTTTCTTTACTTATTGTTATTTCTTGCTCTTGCTGGAGGTCAGCTTTTTTACAGGATGGTGCTAACAGCACTAACAGGATGGCACAAATGGACAAAGGGGCCTTTGACAGGCGCAGGATGGCTTGTAACATAGAATGTTGAATTTTAGGTTTCAAATTTATATAGGTTTTAGGTATAAAAATCAAATATTGTAAACAGAGACAATATTTTTTTTACCGGTATGAAGGATTATAGCAGGAAGTAATCAAGGGAGGAAAGTAGTTTCAAAGGGAGGTATTGTGAAATTAAGATATATCCGTTAATAATTTCACCTGCCCGGGAAAATTATTGTAAAAAGAGTTTAATAAATTCCTGATAAAGCTGTTCTCTTTATAAGGTTGGATGTATTCAGCAATAGCCTTTTGACTTATGTTGGAAAAATTTACAGGAAGATAACCCATTCCAAAAAAATTACCCTGCACAACCATAATACAGGAAATTTCATTTTCACTTAAACCTTTATCCAGTACCACATAAGATGGACGCTGCGTCAGGGAGGCGATTGCCTGTAAAACCCTTTCATTATAGTGGGTGTGAGATTCAGATTTTTCACAGGCTCCTTTGCAATGCTCTTCAACTATACCTATGCATTTTTCTGTACCGGTTTGCATAAAACAAAGCTTAGGACATAATGCAAATTCTTTCATAAGCTTACGCAACACACCATGCCCATCTACTTTATAATGAAATGTATAGATGGGATTAGAATTCTTTCTTTTCTTTTCAATAGCCAGCCGCATATAACCATTTTGATCTTCGTAAACAAAGATTCCATAAACATCTTCGTTGTTTTTTTGAGATGTATTAAAAACCGGCCACCATTTTTTTATTTCAGCAGATTCTAAAATAGCGGCCATAAGTTCTGTAGCGGTTGAATGAAAGCTTATGGCATATGTGTGACGTAAAAAATTTTGTTTTTGTTTGCTGTCCGAATTATTGGTGAAATGACTGTTCACCCTTGTCCTGATATTTTTTGCTTTACCAACATAAATGATCTTTCCTTTCTGGTCATGAAAATAATAGACACCCGGAGTTTTTGGCAAGGCATCAAAATGAGCTTTCGGAACATTGGGTGGCAACACCTGTTCTTTTGAATTACGGTTCAGACTCGCAGTTATACAGTCATTCACATCATTTTGCAAAAGCATTTTGAATAGGATGACCGTTGCTGCAGCATCTCCCCCTGCCCTATGGCGGTTTGTTAAATCAATGCCCAGTGATGTACACAGGTTGCCCAGGCTGTAGGAAGGATACCCGGGAAAGATCTGCCGGGCAAGCCGCACTGTACAAATCTTTTTAGCAGTAAAACTGTAGCCATAATATTCAAGATGGCTTTTTATAAAAGAATAATCAAAATTTACGTTGTGGGCAACAAAAATATTTCCCTGCAGGTAGGTAAATACTTTTTCAGCCACTTCTTCAAAACCAGGTGCATCCTGAACCATTTCATTGGTTATACCTGTAAATGCCTGTATATATTTGGGAATAGCCTGGTACGGATTAATAAGTGTTTCAAATTCTTCAACGATCTCCCTGCCATCAAAAATCTTAATCGAAATCTCAATGATGCCATTTGCAGCCGCATAGCCACCGGTTGTTTCAATATCTACAATTGCATACATCACACTGAAGTATTTTTGATGAATCGGGAAGGGCATCAAAGTTCTAAATAATTTAGCAATGCAGCAATCTTTTGACAAATTTTTAATGTTCAAAAACAGGCTTGAAAAAGTGTACAGGCATTTGAGTAAACAAGCCAGGCGCCAAAACATCACCTGTTACCGTATCTATGATCATGATCTGCCCGAATTTCCTTTGCTGATTGAGCTGTATGAGGATAAGCTTTATGTTGCTGAATACAAACGAAATCATGCCCTCTCACCAGGTGAACACGAAAACTGGTTAGTGGGTTGTAAAGCCGTGATGGCTGAAGTATTGCCTGTTACTGCCGAAAACATTTTTGTGAAACTACGGCAACGAAAAGAAAATCGTTTGGGTCAATACCAAAAACTGGACACCCGCAAATCAGAATTTGTAGTTCGGGAAAATGGCCTGCAATTCATAGTGAATCTAAGCGACTATCTTGATACGGGCCTTTTCCTGGATCACCGCATTACACGCCAAATGGTAAAAGAGCTTTCTCACCAAAAAAGGGTTTTGAATTTGTTCTGTTATACGGGTTCTTTTTCAGTTTACGCCGCAGCCGGTGGAGCGTCGCAGGTTGTATCGGTCGATCTTTCAAAAACCTATCTTGACTGGGCAGAAAGAAATTTGATGTTGAATTTTCCTTCTTACAAAAACCATCAACTGCAACATGCCGATGTGTTGCAGTACCTGGAAACAATTCCCCCGGATAGTTTTGACCTTATCATAATGGATCCGCCAACATTCAGCAACAGTAAAAGAATGGAAGATTTCCTTGACATTCAGCGGGACCATGTAAAACTGGTCAATGATTGCCTGAACCTTCTTACAAAAAATGGCATCCTTTTTTTCAGCACCAACTTCACCAAATTTAAACTCGATGAAAAAAAGATCAGTTCATCGGCTATAAAAGATATTACGAGAGCAACAACTCCATTTGATTTTGAAGGAAAGTTAAAACGCTATTGTTTCCGGATCACCAAATAAAAAGCCCCGCAAAAAGCGGGACCTTTTCTCATGTGCAAGCAATGTTGAATTTTTAATACAAATAATTCAAAGCCACTTTATCGTTGGAGTTGAATGGCCTGTTTGTTGAAGCACTTAAACATGCCAGCATCCATGATGCAGCATCTGGACCTGTTGGTGTGCCGGGAATATGAACGGCTCCCACAGTGCTGGCTCCTTCATTACCACCTGATCCGCAGCTGTAAGCTCTGTTCATATAGTCTGTATGACGGAAGCCAATGCAATGACCCATTTCGTGTGCAAGAACAGTTGTCATGAAGCCCGCGCTGTAAGAGGTATACCTGTTAGCATATTTAATTTCAGGATACGGGTTTCCACCACTTGGAAAACCTGCTGATGCAATATACTGGCCGGTATTTACCAACCTGATATTAATAGCACCACCGCTCGATACCCTCTGGAATTTTAATTGAAGATTTTCAGTATTATACCTGGCAATCGCTGCATCAACAGCGCTTGAAAAACCACTATTGACAGTGCCACTTACGCTAACAGTAATTGTTCTTGGCAAACCAGTAACTAAATTGTTTGTTCGGTACTGTTCTTCTTCTGCAATTCTGAGGATGGGCGAGTTTGGAGTTTCATTCAACTGGCCTTCCGAAAGTATGATATCTCCTTCTACCAGGTAACCTTCATCAATTTTTTGAACATTGGAGGTTCCAAATCCAAGGTTGGAAATTTTGCTAAGGGTTTCCTGCGAAATTTCATCTTCCGCAACAGTTGCTACTTCTTTCTTACAAGCAGTAAATGTTAATGCAACCATACAAATAGCTGCAAAGGGTTTGATCATTTTTTTCATGTGTGTTTTCTGATTTTAGATGAAGAAAAAATTATTAATACAGATAATTGAGTGCTGTTTTATCATTGTTATTAAAGGGCCTGTTCTCCCCTGACCGTATGCAGGACAACATCCAGGACTTGGCATCGGGACCTGTAGGCGTGCCCGGAATATGAATGGCTCCAACCGTTGATGCACCTTCATTGGTTTTTGCACCGCCACAGCTATAACTTCTGTCCATATAATCGGTATGACGGAAACCTATGCAATGTCCTAATTCATGGGCTATGATGGTGGCAACTGTAGATTGTGGCTGATTACCCATGGCCCTTGCATTAAGTTTTACCTGGCTGTATGGCTGCCCGGATGAAGTAGGGAAACCAGCCGAAGCCAGGTAATTCCCATTTCCGTTAATGATATTGATATTGGCGCCTGACGAAACGCGTTGAAAGGTCAAACCTAAATTTAATGCATTATACCTGCCCAGGCATTCATCCAACGCAGCAATATAAGAACTGGGCAGTTTAGTTGAAAGACTAACTTTAATAACCCTGGGCAAACCAGTAACTAAATTGGTGGTTCGGTATTGCTCTTCATCACCAACACGTAATAACTGGTAGTCTGGCCGGCTATTTAAATATTCCTCAGTTAAAATAATATCCCCTTCAACCATATAACCATCTTCATGTATTTCTACCGATGATGTTCCGAAACCCAATGCTGCTATCCTGGAAAGTACCTCCGTAGTTATTTCTTTTTCCTCTATAGTTTGGTCTTGTTTTTTACATGCAGTCAATAAAAAAACAGCAAGCGCTGATGCCTTGAATACATTGGAGAAGCGTTTCATGTGCGGGAATTTTTCAGTGTTCAGAATGTGTTAGCACTTTGAATTTACTATTTGTTAAAAACTGTTAAAATAAATAATGGCAACCCTGTTGCAAACAAGTTTAAAAATGTAAAAACCCCTGGTAATAAATCATTTAAGGGCATATGTACTAAGTTTGGCAGGAAGAATTAATATTGTATCCACGCACTATGAAGAAGCCCCTTCTTACCTTCGGCCTTATTTTTTTTTCCATCTTTCTGTTTGCACAACAGAAAGAAACATGGCAACAAAAAATGCCTGCGAATGTTTCAGGAAAATTGAACCTGGAATCAACTGATAGTGTAACCCTGGTTTGTTCTTTTAAAGGTTTTTCTCCGGGAGAAAAGGAAAATAAAAAAATAAAAATACTTTCTTTTCACCCTGATTATAAAGTTGCTATTATTCGTTTACCAGCTAAACTGGTCCCTGCATTTTTAGAGAACAATTCTATTGATTTCGCAGATTTTCTTAGAACACCTAAGGAAGAATTAACCACAGGGGCATTTGATCTCACACTTAATACCATCAATCTAGCACATCATAGTTTTCCTGGCATTACCGGTATGAATATAAAATCATCGGTCAAAGAACAAATGCTTGATTCAGCTGATATTGACTGGAAAGGAAGATATTTTAGTTCAGGTGTGGTAGCTCCAACACAAACTTCGCATGCCTCCATAATGGCAACTATTTTAGGAGGAGGCGCCAATACCTCGCCTTATGCAAAAGGAGCTGCACCTGGCACCTTTATTACTTCATCTGCTTTCACATCGTTGATGCCTGATGCTGATTCAGTTTATAAAAAATTCGACATCAGTGTTCAGAATCATTCCTATGGCGTAGGCATCGAAAATTTCTACGGCGCAGATAGCAGGGCCTATGATATCAGTGTCATAAATAATCCCGCACTGGTACATGTATTTTCAGCAGGAAATTCGGGCACATCAGCTTCTCCATCAGGAATCTATTCAGGTATGGATGGTTTTGCCAACCTGACCGGCAGTTTTAAAATGGCAAAAAACATCCTGTCAATTGGTTCTGTTGATTCATTTAATCAAATAATGCCATTGAGTTCCAAAGGACCGGCTTATGATGGCAGGTTAAAACCTGAGTTAGTAGCTTATGGTGAAGACGGAAGTTCTGGCGCAGCAGCCCTGGTTTCCGGTACAACAGCCTTACTTCAGCAGGCCTATAAAGAAACACATAACAACCTTTTACCCCCGGCAGCATTAATAAAAGCAATCCTGATAAACAGTGCAAACGATATTGGCACCCCCGGCATTGATTACGCTGCAGGTTATGGAAGCCTGGACGCAAACGCGGCTTTAAAAACAATGAATCAAAACCGTTTCATTGAAACCACGCTGGTAAAAAATGAGACCAGAACAATACCCATCACGGTTCCGGCAAATAGTGCACAATTAAAGATCACTATTGCATGGACAGATTCTGCCGAAGCACCTAATGCGCCAAAAGCACTGGTGAATGATGTAGACGCTGTGGTAATCAACTCCTCTACAGGCAACAAATGGCAGCCATGGGTTTTGAGCAGTTTTCCCAACAAAGACTCTTTACAACTTCCGGCTGTACGAAAAAAAGACACCTTAAACAACGTTGAACAAATTACAATTGATAGTCCCGAAAGCGGGGAATACATACTGGAACTAAACGCCGATAAATTGGTTACTGCTTCGCAACAAGTGGCCATTGCCTGGCAAACAGATACTGCCGGTCATTTTGTATGGACCTACCCTACCGGTTCCGACGTACTGGAAGCCGGGAAAAAAAATATCATCCGGTGGAAAACGAATCTTCATGAGAATGCAACTATTGAATACTCAACTGATAATACCAACTGGAACCTTATCACATCAACCGTAAATTCCTCGCAGCAATTTTTTCAATGGCTTGCCCCGGAAACGGTAACAACTACCAGGTTACGGATGTCCCTTCCTTCACTACAACAGCCGAAGCTTTCAGACCCATTTGTTATTTCAGAACCCCTGCAATTAAAGATCGGGTTTAATTGTGCGGATTCTTTTTTGTTATTCTGGAATCAATTACCGGTTGATCAATACCAGGTGTATGCCTTAGGAGAAAAATATCTTGAACCTCTGTCATTGGTTAGCGATACGTTCAAAGTTTTACGTAAAAACACATCGCCTGCTCTTCATTATGCTGTAGCTCCGGTTGTTGGTGATCAAACAGGACTGAGAAGTTATACCCTGAATTATACAACCCAGGGAGTAGAATGTTACCTGAGAACCTTTTACGCCTTTTTGCAAAACAACAACCAGGCTTTACTTACAGTTTCAGTTGGCATATTGTACAATATAGCTGCCATAAATTTTCAGAAGTTATCAGCTACCGGTTATTCAACCATACACACCATCAATAATCCTTCATCACTGGATCTTTCCTTTATAGATAACAATTTGATCCAGGGTGCAAACTTTTACAGGATTGAAATTAAACTGGCTGATGGCAATACCATTTATAGTGCCATTGACCAGGTATATTATTTACCAGGCAACCCGGTACTTGTTTTTCCTAATCCTGCCCGGGCTAACCAACCCATCAAAATAGCAACCAATATGCCTGGAGAATACACCATTCACATATACGATGCCAATGGCCGGATGATAAAACAATTATTGCTGGATGACCTGTTACAAACACTTCCGCCTGTTTATCTTTCAACCGGGATGTATTTTATACAAATCATTTCAGGCGAGGGAAAAAAATATCACCAGAAACTGGTTGTTTATTAAATAAAAAAAGCGAACCTTTTGAGGTTCGCTTTAAAATCAACTCTTCAAACTATAATGTTTTCAACACGTCGTTCATATTTCGCACCGCATCTGCACTTTTGTTAAAGGCAGCCTGCTCTTCTTCATTCAATTTATAATCAACTATTTGTTCCCATCCATTTTTTCCGATCACAACCGGAACCCCTAAACAAATATCTTTTTGTCCGTACTCTCCATCCAGCGAAACGCAGCAGGAGAACAAACGTTTTTGATCTCTTACAATGGTTTCCACCAAAGCAGCACCGGCTGCACCGGGGGCATACCAGGCCGAGGTTCCGATCAGTTTGGTTAACGTGGCACCGCCTACCATTGTGTCAGAAACAATTTTTTGTTGTTGTTCTGCACTTAAAAACTGGCTGACAGGTGCACTGTTCCAGGTTGCATAACGAATCAAAGGAATCATGGTTGTATCGCCATGGCCGCCAACTACAACTGCATTCAGGTCATTTGGCGAACAATTCAGGGCCATACTTAAATAACATTTGAAACGGGCACTATCCAAAATACCACCCATACCAATGATCTTATTTTTTGCCACACCACTTGATTGTAAGGTCAGGTAGGTCATGGTATCCATGGGGTTGCTGATCACAATAATGATAGCATCCGGCGAATGTTGCAAAATATTCTGCGTAACACCCTTTACAATAGCAGCGTTGGTACCAATCAGTTCTTCACGGGTCATACCGGGTTTACGTGGCAGCCCGGATGTTATAACTACTACATCGGAACCCCTGGTTTTGGAATAATCGTTTGTACTCCCGGTAATTTTTGTATCAAACCCCAATAGGGCTGCGGTTTGGGTCATATCCAGCGCCTTTCCTTCTGCCAATCCTTCTTTAATATCCAGCAATACCAGCTCTTCACACAATTCTTTACGGGCAATATTATCGGCAGTGGTTGCGCCAACTGCACCTGCACCTACAACTGTAACTTTCATTTAAGTATTTAATTTATGTGAGGGAAAAATATTTTGCGGTGCGAAGATAAGTTGATTGCGCTATTTGGCTTAAAGTCCGGAACTGATCTTTATCAATTGCGGTAGTTATTTGGGAGCCGGCCCAAAACTCCTATCACCTTTTGTTGCTCGCACACTTCAGCGCCTTGTAACACTACCGGGCAAAGAAGACAGCATTTATGAATCATTTTCAGAATAGCTTTTATAAATTAATTTTTCAAAAGATTTAGTTTGTTTTGGGTTGAATAAAAATCTCTCCTATTTTTGCACCCCCAACTCAAGGATCGGTAGTTCAGTTGGTTAGAATGCCGCCCTGTCACGGCGGAGGTCGCGGGTTCGAGTCCCGTCCGGTCCGCAAAAAGCCCTGGTAAAACCGGGGCTTTTTATTATAAAGCCAGTAAATTATCAAAGTAATCCGGCCGACCACTGGAGCTTTACATAGGCCATCCTGTTTTTTGATTTGAGTTCAATTAACTTTTGTTCACTTTCTATGGTTTTTAGCTCCCTTGCATTGATCAGGAATAAATTACTCTCTCCATTGGAAAACCGCGTTTCTTCCGCCCTTTGCAAACCAGAAAAATTCCTGACCAGGTTATCCTGCAACATAAGCTGGTTATTCGTCTGTTGCCATTCATTCTAATACTGTTTCACTTTTACCTGCAACTCAACCTGCTTATTACTCTGCTCTATGCGTGTATTCTCAATTTTGATCTTTGTTTTGGCATATTCAGCCCGGCCCTCAGACAGCCTTAATGGCATAGACACTGTAATACCATAGTTATAATTATTGGCAAACCACCCGGCGTTTATGGTTTTAGACAAATCTCGCCCTAGTTGATTGTACTTTAATCGTACCTCCGGAAGCAACAATTGAAACGTTAGCTTCTTTTCTATATTCAGACCTTTCAGCTTAAAATCATATTGCCTTATTTCAGGATGATTTCCAACAGCATTTAAAAATGGTTCGGACATTATTACATCAGGCAAACTGAGCTTTTCAGGAATCACATCAGGAGAAAGATGCACCTGGCCAAGATTTTCTGTCCATAAATAAGCAGAAAGAGCCAATTGAGCATTGGTATATGCCGCCAACGTTTCAGATATTTTTATTTGAAACGATTGTACCTGTGTAAATGCTTCCAACGTGTCAATAGCAGGGCGTTCGCCCAACTGGTAGGCCGACCTGATAAATGCCAAACGCTTTTCTGCGTTGCGAAGTGTTTTGTTCATTAAATCAAACACATGATATTGTTCCCACCAACGCCAGTAAGCTTCCAGCGATTCTTTCATTAAATTGTTGATTTCAATTTGGCGCTGTACTTCCGACAACTCAAAATAGTTTTTGGCTAATAACAGCGCCGCCCGGCGTTTATCCATTACCATATTCTGAATGAGTGGAACTGAAAAACCGAAATAGGTTAGCCCACCTTTTGTCTCCTCAGGATTAACGCGGTCTCCGTTTATGGTTTCCTGGCCGGCGTACAGGTCAATACCATACCAGGTAGGGATTTTTAGTTCATGAAAAGACTGGTCATAATAACGCAATCCATCAAAATATTTTTGGAATTGCTGTGTCTTCCACTCCGGGTCAAATGCTGCCCTGGCAGCACCGATATCCCTTCTTGAGATGTCTACATTGTTAGCTGCTAATCTTGCTACCGGGTGAAATTTTTTCACAACAGCAATAAACTCTTTTTCTGTAAACACTTTCTGTTGTGCATTTAACTGGTGTAACCATAATAGCAAGAACAGTATGAGTAATAACTTCACTTTTTTTCTGCTGTTTTTGTTGGTTGATAATAATCAGGCGGAAAGGAGTTGATATTGCGCCATAATTCATACCATACAGGCACATCTTTTAAAAGTGCAATACCATTGGCCCCGGTACCCATTTTCAATTCTTTCGGCCATTTTCTATACGTTGTGTCTTCCCTGATCAATATTTTAAACTTTCCGTTATCACTTACATCGCTTTCAACTGCCGATACTACCCCTGCATAAGTTCCATAAGAAGCATTAGGCCATCCACTAAAAACTATAGCAGGAAAACCGTCAAATAAAAACCGCACTTTTTGGCCGGGTGATAAAAGAGGCAGGTCAACAGGCCTTACATAAAGCTCAACCGCGTAATCTATTTTATCCGGAACAATATGTACCAGCATCTCGCCTTCTTTTACTACCTCTCCAATCCCCGATGTGCGTGCCTGTACAATCTGGCCGCTTTGTGGCGCAAGAACATAATACATTCCATTTCTAATGGAATAAGAAGCATATTGATTCTGAAGCTTGGCTATTTCACCCCTGCCGGTTTCTACCATAGAAAGAGAGCCAAACTTATCGCCTTCTGCTTTCGACAACTTCTCGGCATATTCCTGTTGCAAAGCACTGAACTCTATTTGCAAAATATTTCGCTCCTGTTGCGACGCGAAATATTTGTTCTCTGCACTTATCTTTTTGGCAACTGCGGTTTGAAAACCCTGGTTTCTTGTTTCCAGCTGTGTTAGAGACACCAACCCGCTATCATGCATCAACTTCTGGCGGTTGTATTGAATAGAAGCAATTTTCCAGTCATTAACGGCAGCCACCAATTCTGCACTGTCAGATTTTATTTTAACCTCAGCTTGTTGAAGTTTGGTTCGGAGTTGATTTAATTTGGCCCTCAATGAAGCACTTAACGCTTCAATCTGGTTCTCCGTAGCCCTGACTTTGTTTTTATAAAATTGTAGCGAGGATTGTTTAGCTATGATTTGCTCATCTGTACGCTGCAAAAGTTGAGGATCAAGATAATCTGCCTTTATTTCAGAAAGCTGAACGATGGTATCCCCTTTTTTTACAAAATCGCCTTCTTTCACAAACCATTTTTCGATACTTCCACCAATGATGGTATTGATCTGTTGCGGCCTCTGCTCCTGCAGCAACGCTGTAACTTTTCCTTTTGCCCTGATGTTTTGGGTCCAGGGAACAAACATTAAAATAACCAGCAGGACAAATAATATAAATGCCCATTTTTTGATATTACTTTTTTTATCCTGCCTGTAGATATGTTGATATGACGAAAATTTTCCTGTCATAATTTAGTTTTTATCAAGATCAATGATTTTATCACATGACTTAGCAAACTCCACATCGTTTGTAGCCACAATTACTGTTGCTTTATTACTTAATAACAATCGCTTCATATTTTCCTTGTGTAAATTGTCAATTCCAAAAAACGGGTTCTCCAGGATCATCAGATCCGGCTTATGCGCAAATGCCCGCACCAGTAAAATTTTCTGTACCACCGTGCGGGGAAGCCGTTTGCCGGTTGGGTCCAGCTTTGTATCATACCCGTTAGGAAGATTTTCAGGAAAAGGTAAAAGCCCGGCCTGTTCACATAAATAACCTATGTATTCATGATCTGTATGCTCTCTATCCATGGTCAGGTTCTCCCACAAGGTGCCATGAAAAATAGTTTCCTGGGCAAACAGGATCCCGATCTTGTTTCTTAATGACATTAGATCATAATTAGGAAGTGGAACGTTATTGAGGGATAACGACCCGGTGTAATCTGTAAAAACGCCTGAGATCAATTTCAATAAGGTAGATTTTCCTGTGCCCGGACTTCCTTTAATACAAACCTTTTCTCCGGCTTCAATTGAAAAACTGGCATTGTTGATAATCTTTTTTCCTGGTTCATATTCAAAACAAAGATTCTTTGCACTTACACCAATGCTACGATTGGGTGCCTGGTAGTTTCCGGTGCTTTCTATCGGTTTATCAATTAGTTTATTGATCTTTTCAACGGCAGTCAATACATCGTAAACGCTATCCAGGTTTATGATGATTTTTTCAACCGATGCAATTACAGCAAGGATAATGATTTCAGCAGCCACAAACTGCCCAATATTAATTTGTTGGTTTATAAGTAAAACTACTCCTCCAATCAACATGGCTGCTGTGATCAACACTTTGAAGGCTATAAGAATTTTATACTGAAGTTCCAGAACCTTAAAATGTTGTGTCCTTGTATTTAAATAAGCAATCGTTTTTTCATCCGCCTTTTTCAGGTGTAGATCGCTATCTGAAAATTTAAACGATGTTACCATCCTTGCCATTTCCTCCAGCCAACCTGCAACCCCATACTTGTGAGCACTTTCCTGCAAACTGGTATTAAGTCCTTTTGAACTTGTAACATGCAGTATTAACCACAATAACAGCAAAAGCAAAATGCCAAAAAGAATAAAAAAGGGATGATAGAAAGACAGGACGATAAGACCGAGCAGGATTTGAATAGCTGCAGCCGGCACGTCTAACAAAAGTTTGGAGAAACCTTTTTGAAGGATCATGGTATCAAAAAAACGGTTTACCAATTCCGGGAGATAGAATCCATCTACCCTTTTTAGGTCAAGCCTGGGAATCCGGTCTGCGAAAGCAAATGAATATTTTACAAATAATCTTTGCTGAACTCTCTCTATAACCCGCATCTGGTTGATCCGTAATACGCCTGTTAAACACACGGCCACAATGAGAATTGTAATTAAAACTACCAATGAAGAAGAAAGTGTTCCCCCTAACACAAACCCTATTATAGCCTGGATGCCAAGTGGCAATGAAAGCTGAATTAAACCAGAAAGCAGCGCAAAAAAATAAATGGCAGTAATGTCTGATCTTTTTTCCTGCACAAGACTCCAAAGTCTTTTTGTAGGACTAATAGACTGATCCATAATCTTATTTAAATGAAATAAAATAAAACAATTCGGTGACGACTAAGTTCAAACAACAGGGTTGGGAGGAGGAGTATGGTTTTCAATCACCGGTTTAGAAAATATAAGAGAAGTATACGTTAGATAACCAGGAGTAATGTTTACAATAGAAGCACCGGGGTATGAAGTAGATGGGTATATCTTTTCTTTTTTCTCCTCTTTATTTAACTCCTTGGTTTCATTTATATCAATGATTTCAATTGGTTCACATACCCTTAGATGATAGTGCAAGGGAACATGAAACAACATTACAAAAAGGGAGAATATGATTAGAACCCGATTCATTGGGCTGCAAGATGAAGTACAATTTCCTCATACAGAAGCGACAATAACCTGTAGTTATAGGAATATAGCTAATGGCTATAAAATCTTTTGGTTGTTAACAAGTTATTAGCGAATTCAGTGGCCTTTCGTTGGTTGTTAAAACAAAATCTTTTATTTGGGAAAAAAATGCCGGGCCACGTCATAAAAAAATACCGGGAGTTACGCAATTACTCTCAAAAATATGTAGCCTCAAAAATGGGCATGTCTCAAAATGCGTATAGCAAAATAGAGAATAACATTACTCAGCTTACCGTACATCACATTAAGGACTTAGCAAAGATTCTTGAAGTTTCCATCACCGATCTTTTGAAAGATGATTTTGAAATTCATAAACCGTTTGCTATTCCAAAAACAGTAACTAAAGCTGATTTGCTGGAACATATTGATTCCCTGCAAAAAAAAGTCATGGAAAAACAGGCCACCAAACACGATGCATATATTGCAGTACTGTCTCTTGTTGTGGCAGCAGAAAATTCTATCACACTGGTACACTAACAGAAATCATTATATAGTCGATTGCATAACTATCGGAACTTGTCTTCTTTAAAACTCGTATTCCATGTACGAAATCTTCTTTCAGACGCTAAAAAATAAGGTGTCTTGCAATGAAGAGGAGCCGGAAGTGGTAAAAACCTGTCTCACACACACTGCAAACCTTTCCTACACCTGAATATTGCCTGCCACTACTGTACACATTGGGTTTAAAAACAAATAAAGACACTGATTCATTTTTTAACGATAAAGCTGTTGGTGGCTCATTAACAATGACATCGGTAAAATTGGGATAGTGATGATAACATAGCAGGCAAAATAAATTTGTCTGAACCAAACTGAATTATTTCGGTATTATGTGCGGCTCCGGAATGGGCTTGTGCTGCAGCACAGCAAACCCTTCACTGCCATTAAGGAAAACACATCATCAGGTTTCTCTTCTGACTTAACTGGGCCACGTTGTCTGGTCATAATTTTTGTTTGAATGGGGTTTAACAATTAGTTTCTGAAAAATTCGGCTGCACATATACGTTAGAGCTCATCAGGTTGTCAACAGCAACCGTACTGCAAGTATAATTTCCGTAAATCTGCCATTCAAACCCCCGTGCGGCTCTTACCGCTTTATACAGGCAAATGCGTTCTATAACCCTGTTTGCAATATGGCACCGGTAGGGATAGAGTATATTTCATAAGGGGCCGGGGTATGG
>DASTMJ010000316.1:0-2586 GCA_035714205.1 Flavisolibacter sp.
GTTTCCGCCTACACCTACCCTGTTTTGCTCATCATTAGCGCTGCCGCCATTTCTTTTCTTTGGACCACCGTTCATCTTACCCTTGTTGAAACGGTAAGTGAAGCCCAGGTTTACCACTCTTGAATCTTGTCTTTCCTGGAAAGCAGCATCAACACTTCCGTATTTGGTTTCGGCTTTAAATCCTTGTGTATAGAATACGTCACGGATATTCAAACGTAAACTTCCATTTCCTTTCATGATCTGCTGGCTGAAGCCGATCGACATCATACCCATGGGTTTCGCATTAATCACACCTTCAATACCAGCTGTTCTGTACCAGCCGCTGATTTCTGCAGAAAAGGTTTTGCTGATGGTGAAGGACTGGGAGCCATTTAACATTACGGTTGTTGCACTGATCGTTACCAATTCGCCATTTACAATTCCTTCAAAACGATTATTAAATCCATTTACATATATATTGCTCTTCCACCATTTTGTTACCGGGAAGGCGGCACTTACTGAAACTCCATACTGGCGTTGGTCGGCAATATTGGATTGCTTAATATAAGTTTCATTCTTTTCTTCGTTCTGCTCAATTACCTGTTGAATAATATCTGTTGTTTTGGTATAATTCAAAGTGGTGGTTAAAAAACCTTTGTAAGTATGGCTTAATTCAATATTATGGCTGAATTGTGGTTTCAGGTTAGGATTACCCTGCTGGTACGTATAACGGTCTAGGTATTCAATGAATGGGTTTAAGCTTTGGTAGTTAGGGCGACGAATTCTTCTGCCATAGTTTAGTACATATGAATTTTTGTCACTGGCTTTATATTGCAAATAAGCTGTTGGGAACAATTGTGTATAGTTGCGGTCAAAATCTTCATGAGTGGTTTTTTGCTGGCCAGTGGCAATGGTATTTTCAACCCTCAAACCTAGTTGTGCATTGAACTTCTTACTTAACGGACCACTCATGTTTACATAGGCCGCATTAATGTTTTCTTCGTAAACAAAATGATTACTGCGATTTAAATCCCGAACCAGTGTGCCATTATCAGTCGTATCGTAGACGGCATTATTATCTGTTTTTACAAAGCTTGTTTTTAAACCAGCCTCAAAACGGGCACCGTTTTTCAAAGGCTGAACATAATCCACTTTTCCGCTATAAATTTTGATCACCTGTGGTAAACTTCCGTATAATGTATCACCTTTCCGGGAGGTTTCTCCAGTTGAATTAAAATAGTAGTTGCTTAGTGTTTGATTCTGTGTTCCATCATAATAGATATAGTCTGCATCTGCTGTCAGCTCTCTTCCTGTTGTATCAAGAACCTGGCGGAAATTAAGGTTACCGCTTAGGTTTTGCCATGTTTCTTTTTGAATGGACAAAGCTTTTGTCTGGTCAGTTAACTGCCCTGCGGTATTGTATATATTGTTGATATTGTTGTTCATAAATGTACCAGGTGCTGAAAATCCGGTTGCTACAAAACCAATAGTTGTGTTCTTGCTTGCGAAATAGTCCATGCCCAACTTACCATTATAGGAATTTCTTTCGTTTGACATTCTTGCCTCCTGGTCGAACGTGGAAGTAAGTTCTTTTGATGATTTATCCCTGAAATTTCTCTGGATATCCAGGTCACCAAATCCCTTGCGGTAGTTATGACTTAAGTTGGTAAACAGGTTTACTTTACCCTGGCGATAGTTAAAGTTGAAGCCCTCGTTGAATTTAGGATACACACCCTGGCCGTAACCTAAAGTAATGGATCCGTTGTATCCAAATTGCTTGTTCTTCTTTGTTTTAATATTAATGATTCCAGCATTCCCGGCTGCATCATATTTTGCCGGTGGGTTAGTCATAATTTCGATCTGGTCTAATTGGTTGGCATGCATGTTCCGGAGCAAATTAGCCAGGTCAGCACTTCCTAGTTGCGTTGGACGACCGTCAACCAACACCATAACTCCCTGTTTTCCTTTAAGGCTGATATTGCCATCTTTGTCTACAGAAATGCCGGGAGATTTTTCCAAAACCTCCAATGCGTTACTTCCTACATTGGTTACTGATGCTTCAACATTAACAATTGTTCTGTCTATTCTTTGTTCAATCAAAGGTTTTTTAGCCGTAACCACCACTGCACTCATCGATTTTTCTACCGGCACTAAGGTTATGGTTTTCAATGAAATACTAGATTTTTCTGAAGTAATATCAAAAGCAGGTGAATATCCTTTTTCATGACCTACTGCCGAAATGGAAACCATGTATTTTCCTTCAGGAACACCGTCAAACTCGAACCTACCGGTTCTGTCAGCAGCCGCTACTTTGGCAATTGTTGAATCCTTTGCTTTTAATAAAGTAATGGTTGCAGATTCAATTGTTTTTGCAGATCCGTCTTCTACTGTCCCGCTTACTTTGCCGTTAGTTTGAGCAAAACTGGCAACCGAAACAAAAATAGCCAGCGTGGTAAAAATCTTTTTCATTGTATAGTGTTTAGTACTTGATGTTTAATATTACGAGTCAAAATTAGGTACTATGTAATACCAAGAACATTGTTTTAAAATAAACGGCCTTATAAAATGATGGCCGGTAATTGATAGACAGTAATATGACGCAGGCAC
>DASTMJ010000317.1:0-6225 GCA_035714205.1 Flavisolibacter sp.
AAATTTGATTACGAAAAACCAAAGGATGTGCTGCGTGTAGTTCACTGGAATGTTGGCCGGTTTACAGAATGGAAACGAAACAATAACAAGGGCAGCAAAACAAGGTTAAAAATGCTTGATCTTTTGAAAGAACAAAATGCAGACGTTATTTGTATGCAGGAGTTCTTTCATTCTACTGATACCGTGTATTATAACAATCTTGATGTTGTACGAAAGGATCTCGGTTACCCGTACTATTATTTTTCATGGGATGATGATGGTCATAAGCAATGGGTTGGCCAGATCATTTTTTCCCGCTTCCCGATTATCGATTCCGGGCTGGTACGGTATCCTCCACCCAGCATGCCTGAAACACTGATCTACGCCGATATTGCTTTTAATGAAGATACCGTTCGGCTGTATACCACGCACCTGCAATCGGTGCAATTTGGCCAAAAAGATTTTGAGCGGTTGAACCAGATCAAAAAAACAGAAGATGGGATGGTTGAGAATTCCAGGAATATTTTTTCTAAATTGAAAAGAGGGATGATCCGGCGTTCTTTACAGGCTGAACTGGTAAAAGAAAAGCTGGAACAAAGTCCGCACCCGTATTTGCTTACCGGCGATTTTAATGATGTGCCTAACTCTTACACGTATTATACCATTCGCAATGAACACCTGCAGGATGCATTTTTAGAGACAGGGCTTGGTGTGGGCCGAACCTATTCCTATATAGCACCCACGCTTCGCATCGATTATATTTTTGCCACAAAGGATTTTAACATCAGGCAATTCAACAGGGTTATTAAAAATTACTCTGATCATTATATGCTGGTTACCGATGTGCAACTGAACGGGAAGGATACTACCAGCAGGTTTTGAACCGGTGAATGCCACCAGCTAAAGCCTTAGGGTGCATTATAGCTTTTTACCGGTTTCAATTATATTTGCCAATTATGATCGTATTCCTGCATTTTAAATGTTGTTGTTGCTGCTAACCTTTTTGTAATCCTCACTAGTTACGATCATCAATCCTGTTTTTATGAGCAAGCTGAAAGTTTATAATTCCTACATAAGAGATAAAGAAGAATTTGAATCGCTGGTGCCCGGTCATGTGGGGATGTATGTGTGCGGACCTACCGTTAGCGGGGAAAGCCATTTGGGTCATGCCAGGCCTTATATCACTTTTGATGTGATCTATCGTTACCTTATGCACCTGGGTTATAAGGTTCGATATGTTCGAAATATTACTGACGCCGGTCATTTTGAAGAAGAAGGTCGCGAAGCGGAAGATAAGATCTCCAAAAAGGCACAAATAGAAAAGCTGGAGCCTATGGAGCTGGTGCATAAATACACCAACCTGTTTCATTGGGCCATGGCAAAATTCAATACCCTTTCACCCAGCATTGAGCCCACAGCAACGGGGCATATTGTAGAGCAGATCGGTATGATCCAGGAGATCATAAAGGCCGGGTATGCCTATGAAGTAAACGGCAGCGTGTATTTTGATGTAAAAAAATATGCAGAGAGCCACGAGTACGGAAAACTCAGTGGCAGAATTATGGATGACCTGCTTGAAACCACAAGGGAGCTGGAGGGACAGGCTGAAAAACATAACAGGGCAGATTTTGCTTTATGGAAGGCTGCCCCGCCGGAGCATATCATGCGCTGGCAAAGTCCATGGGGCGAAGGTTTCCCGGGCTGGCATATTGAATGCTCGGCCATGGCAACCAAATACCTGGGGGCACAATTTGATATTCATGGCGGTGGTATGGACCTGCTTTTCCCTCATCATGAAAGTGAAATAGCACAGAGTACCATCTGCAATCATAAAGCACCGGTTCGTTACTGGATCCATAATAATATGATCACTATTAACGGCCGTAAAATGGGCAAGAGCTATAATAATGTGATCAGGTTAACGGAGTTATTCAGCGGGGAGCATCCCTTGCTTGAAAAGGCGTATTCACCCATGACCGTGAGGTTTTTTATTTTGCAAACGCATTACAGAAGTACGCTGGATTTTAGTAATGATGCTTTGCTTGCAGCAGAAAAAGGTTTGAAGCGTTTGATGGAAGCCTGTGAGTGGTTGAAAAACGCCGATTTTTCAAATGCCGGTACGGGTGCCAGAAATGCAGGGCTGAATGAAAAGATCACAGGGCTGTTGAACGAGTTTGACGCATTTATGGATGATGATTTCAGCACAGCCAAAGTACTTGCCAATATGTTTGAGCTGGTGCCCGTCATTAATTCCTTAAAAGATAAAACTGCCGATGCCGGTACCCTGGATGCAAAAACACTGAATCTCCTGCAAACAAAGATGAAAGTATATGTTGAAGACATTCTGGGTTTGCAAAGTGAAACAGAAGGAGAAACCGAAAAATTGGGTGGTGTGATGCAGGTGTTGATCAATTTACGAAAAGAAGCAAGAGCTAAAAAAGACTGGGCAACATCCGATAAGATCCGCAACCAGCTTGCTGAAGTGGGTATACAATTAAAAGATGAAAAGGATGGTAATATCAGTTGGACCGTTGGTTAAAAACCCCATGTTTACAGGTTGGCCTGTGAACATTCACTACAACATACCTGTGCTGTTTTTTCTGCCCTCAGCATCTCTCTTTTGCCTTTTGGTCCCGGAAGTTTTGTTACCTGTAAACCGGCGGTTTTCATAGCTCTTCTTACAGAGCCTTTGGCGCTGTAGGTAACCAGTATACCGCCCGGTAATAAAAGGTTATACAATTTTTGGAAAATATCAACCGTCCATAATTCGGGTTGTGCAGCAGGTGCAAAAGCATCATAATAGATAAGGTTAAACTTTTTACTGGTTGAACAGGTGGTGAAGTCTGTCTTTCTTTTTTGGAATGTAAAAAAGGGGTTTAAAGGTATCTCTTCTTCCCAGTTGCTTTCATGCAGTTTTAAAAAGTGATCCTTTTTATTTAGCAGGTCTCCGTAATTTAACTGTAACGCTTCAACCGGTTTTAACGGGTATGGTTCTATTGATGTATAATAAACCCGGCGTTGATGTTTTTCGGCTTCTATGGCCGTTAAAAATGCATTCAGGCCCGTTCCAAATCCCATTTCAAAAATCAAAACAGGTTCGGTTGTTTTAGAGAACAGGTATTTCAACCCGCCTTCAATATACACATGCATGGATTCCTGTATTGCGCCGTGGCGGGAATGATAGGTAAGATCCAGTTGAGGTATGGCAACCGATGAAGAGCCATCAGCTGTAAGAATAAATTCTCTTTTCATTTCCGTTTGTAAAGTTCCTTCACCAGGATGAATATCTTACTTCTACCTTCGTTTTTTTATACCAAACATGAGTTATATAGCCCATCTTTCTAAAGACAAAAAACTGGCAAAACTGGTTACAGATGAAGAACCTTTCGAACTTAAATTTCACAAGAACATCTGCCTTCGTTTATGTGCATCTATTATGAGCCAGCAATTGTCGACCAAGGTTGCCAAAGTGATCTATCACCGCTTCCTGGAGCTTTATGGTGGTGAAGAGCCAACCCCACAGCAAATTGTAGTGACACCTTTTGAAAAGCTGCGGGCCATAGGGTTGAGTAATGCCAAAGTACAATACGTATTGAATGTGGCTCAATTTGCCATTGATCACCAACTGGAAGACAAAAAGCTTAAGAAGATGAGCAATGAAAAGATCATTGAACTTCTTACTGAAATAAAAGGTGTTGGAAAATGGACCGTTGAAATGTTGCTGATGTTTACGCTGGGCAGGGAAGATGTATTTGCGGTTGATGATTACGGTATACAGGTAGCCATGAAAAAAGCCTATAAGCTGGATGATTCAAATAAAAAAGAGTTCAGGGAAAAAATGCTGAAGATCTCTGCAAAATGGAGTCCTTACCGAACGTATGCCTGTTTACGTTTGTGGCATTGGAAGGATAATGTGCCCGAACCTGAAACCAAATAAATTCTGAAATGCTTGCATATTTAAAAACCGGGTATTAGTTTCGCCCCGTACTCCACTGTTCCTATGGAATGAATTAACTGTAAGCACAGTTACTCTTTTACCAAAATCTGCCCATCCTCTGGAAATCCGTTAATCTTTATTTTATAATTCGTAAAACGGACCCAAATGAAAACTTTAAAGCTAAGCAGCATTGCTTTTGCCTTCCTTTGCATTTTTTCTTCTTGTTCAAAAGACAGTTCAGAGCTTACCTCTTCCTCCAGTAGCAGTTCCACATCACTCAACAGTACCGAAGCCTTATATGGCAGCGGACAGGGTAAGGGTGGTGGTGCGGTTAACGAAGGTATAGGCCGGCCGGAAAAGGTTGTTCCAGAAATGACCATTTCTTTTAATCCCGACCCGGCTGTTAAAGGGGAAGACGTAACCGTAACCGGCACATTCAGTGTAGAACAGGGCATTGTACCCTGTGGTAAATTACAGCTACACATGTCAAGTGATGGTGGTGTTACATGGGGTATGATAGGTCAGGAAAAAGAAATTTCGGCTGCTGATCAACAGGTAACTTATACTTTTCAGCCCACTTCAACAGAAGCAGACAAATACCAGTTCAAGCTACATTATATTGCTGCAGGTTGTGAGGGTTATGAGCAGGGTTGGTCTGGCATCTTTTTACTTGACGTAGTGGAACCTTGTTCAGGATTCACTTTTGAGGGTTCGTTAATTGGAGACCCTGTGCCTGCAGGTGGAGGACTCTATGAATTCACAGTTCAATACGTAGTGAATACCTGCGGTGTTGAATTTGATAAATTGAAGATCCAGGGTGGATTAACCAATGCAACAAACATTGTTGAAGCAACACCACAAGACAATGGAAATGTAGATTATGAAAACTGGATCCCCGGCGGCTCAAAAAACTGGATCAACCGCTGGATTGAAACGGCACCTTCAGGTTTGCTGCATACCAATGAAAGAGTATATACGGTTAGGTTTACAAAGG
Source organism: Flavisolibacter sp. (assembly GCA_035714205.1). Taxonomy (GTDB): domain Bacteria; phylum Bacteroidota; class Bacteroidia; order Chitinophagales; family Chitinophagaceae; genus Flavisolibacter. The sequence continues at coordinate 4,911 of DASTMJ010000317.1, forward strand.
CTTACGCAGGTTCCGGTCCTGTTGAGCTGACAGGTGGCTGGAGCGTAACGCTTACAAAAGCCGGTGTGGAAGTAGACCGTAAAGAGGTTGATGACATCAATATTCAATAAACCAAAGAATTCATATTTGAAAGCACCTGCCCAAAGCAGGTGCTTTTTCCCTTTAGTGTGGAGAAATTTTCCGGGTAGGCTACACATTTCAGTGATCATTAACTTATTAATTGTTGGGCTGTGTTGCCAAAATCCATCAATTGAACCCAAAACCTCTACAAACAGCCTGCTAAAAACTGTTTAAGGACGGTATACAGAAAATGGCACAGTATTCTACTATAACTCTATAAATTGTTGTTATGAAAGATATGTGGCAAAGTATGATAACGAATTTAAAAGACCCCCACGAAGCAGCCTATACAAGGAACACGATCGTAATGATCCTTTTATTCCTGGCATTTATGGGTGCAAGCTTTTATGTGATGGTAGACAGTCTTATGAGCTAATACTATTCATTTATATATAACCGGGGTAAGCTATTCAGTTTGGTGAGTGAGTTAAAGGGAATGGAAAGCTTACCCCTCTTTATTTGACCTCATCTTCAAGCTATACGGCGCCAGTTAATGGCCTTCAGCCATTGTTTTTTTCCGCAGGATTTACATGTATGGTTACCGGGCTCTAAAAGTTCTTCCGGTCTACCGCAATAGGTACAGGCATAAATGCCCTGCTGAATAATATTTTCTGTTTTGTATTTATAATGATCAGGGATAATGGGAAGACCATAAAGTACTTCATCGTTTTCCATGTAAAACACACTTACCTCGCCGTTAGTTTCCAGGATGGCTAATTGTACCTGTCCCAAATGAGAGATGTTGCGTAATCGAAACTGGGCAAACATTTCATCCAGGGCAATGGGTTCTTTCTTAAAATTCTTTACAACCAGGCAACCTTTTTCTATGATAGTTGTTGGTTCTCCTTCCACAAATTTTTCAAAGTTGTCGCTAGAATTTATAAGGTAAGTTATCAGGCGATATAACATCAATACCACAACAAAAACCAATATACCGGGTAATAATCCTACGTCACTGTAAAACATCGGATCCCCGGCAGCTGAGCCCAGGCCTATAATGACTCCCAATTCAAATACAGACAATTGTTTGATGCCTCTTTTACCCAGTAAACGTAAGCCAAGCAAGATCACCAGGAACATTACCATGGTACGAATAACAGTCTCTATAAGAAAACTCCACTTCTCGTTACCAAACAATATTTGTTTCCATTCAAGATCAGCAAACACCTGTAATATGTAGACCATGTTCCTTATT
>DASTMJ010000318.1:0-6113 GCA_035714205.1 Flavisolibacter sp.
TAAAGGATATTGAATTTGAAGTAGATCAGGTTGAAATACCGGAAGATGAAATTCTTTTTCAAAAACAATATTATTCCATTGGGGAAGTGGCTGCTATGTTCAAGGTTAATACTTCGCTGATCAGGTTTTGGGAAAACCAGTTTGATATCATAGAACCCCGTAAAAACAGGAAAGGAGATCGTTTTTTTAAGCCTGCAGATGTCAAAAACCTGCAAATGATCCATGACCTTTTGAGACGCAGAAAGTTTACAATTGAAGGGGCAAGGGATTTTATAAAAAAGAATAACCAGGCCCGTGAAAAATATGAAATGGTGCAATCATTACAGAAGTTGCGTTCCTTCCTCCTGCAACTAAAGGCCAATTTGTAGCATCGTTTTAACATACAGCTACTTTTATTTCTATTTATCGCGTTCTAACTTTAAAACTCAATTGTTCAGCATGAAGAAGTTATTCGTTATTGCATTAGCCGTATTCTCTGTTAACAGCGTTTTGGCACAAGCCCCGGAAATTACATTCGAACATGGAGATAAGATCATCAAAGGTTTTATGTCCAAAAAAGAGTTAGAGTCCGATTCAAGTTTGAAGTGGTATGCACAAAATTTAAAGGGATATACTCCTGAAGCAAATGCCATTAAAGCTTTCAAAGAAAATAAGGAAACTATAAATATTATTGCTTTTGGTGGCACCTGGTGTTCCGATACACAAAACCTGCTTCCTAAATTTTTTGCACTTACCGATGCGGCAGGTTTTTCACAAGACCGTGTTACTTTGCTGGGTGTAGATCGCAGTAAAAAAACCATTCAACATTTAGCCGAAGCGTTTAATGTTATTAATGTGCCTACATTCATTGTAATGAAGGATGGGAAAGAAATTGGCCGCGTGGTGGAATACGGAAAGTATGGGATGGTTGATAAGGAATTGGGTGAAATAATAATTGGTGCCTCAACGAAGTAGAATGGAATAATCAGAAAATCCTGAAAGGTGCGAAAAGCACCTTTTTTGTAAACACTTTGCCAGGATTATTTCTTTTCTTTTGTCTCCGGTTGAATTTCTATTTCAAGCCGTTCCATGGTTTGAAGAACAAAGAAATTTACCTGCTGCCTGATGGCGGTAAATTGATTCCAGGGCAATGGAGGCGTGAAGTATTCCATGAATAATAAATAGCCCTGGATACGGATATCGTTGAACAGAACATTAAAGTTTTGAATTTCTGGAACAGAGGATAAATAGGCTTTTACTTCCGTTTGTAATTGGTCAATTTTTTGGCTGGGTGTTTCAAGGCCAATTAAAAGATTAAGTTCACCACGAATTTGCGACCGTAATGAAACATTGTCAAGAATGCTATCCACCATTTGTTTGTTAGGTACCGTAACATATGATTTCTCAGTGGTTCGTACTCTTGTGCTCCTAAGCCCAATGCGTTCTACTGTTCCATTTATATTCTGAACTTTCACGTTGTCGCCGGTAGTGAAAGGTTTGTCAAAAAAGATTACAAAGGAAGCAATCAGGTTTTCGAGGCTTTCCCTAAGTGCAAGGGCAATGGCGGCACCCACAATACTTAAACCGGTGAGAAGGCTGCTTATGTTGTAATTGAATCCAAAATGCAGGATCATCATCAGCCCGATAATGCCAAGAATTACTTTAAAAAAATCACGAAAGAAAACAATGAGCTGGTTGTCGTTCTGGTTGGGAGTTTGATTGGCTTTTATCTCCAGCACACTGGCAATAAAATCAATAATGCGTAACAAAAGCCAGATAAAAGCAATGATTTGTATTAATATGCCTATAGTAAGCAGTATACGTTGTATAGTGTATTTGTAGAGGGTGAAATTTAATTCCTGCGGAAAGGTTAACCGGTACAAGGCAATAAAAGAAACTGTAATGACCAGGAACGTGCCAAGCGGAATGATAATGAGTTCAACAAATTTTTGCTGATCAAAATTTTTCCAGCCTCTTTTAAAAAGCCTGCTTAATAAGATAGCCAGGTATTTTGAAATGAACCTGTTTAAAAGCAACACAAATAAAATCACTCCAAATACCCATATATAATCACGAAGGGTATTGCCGAAAAAAACCTGGTCTAAAAAGCTATTCATCTACAGAGTTTGCAATAAAATTAGAGATTAGTGCAACATCAAAATTTATATTGGTAAATATGTAACGAATCGTTGTTAAACGTTACCAGTTTGCTGGCTGTTGAAAATGAATGCAGGTACGGTTGAAAGTTGCCCGGAAGCCTTTTTTTCACATCTGTATAGGTATTGGTATTATAAACACTTAGCTCCCCCGGGCGGGTTTGTATCAGGTAATTTTCTTTTACTGAAATACTTTCCCAGGTATTGAGTTGTATTCTCTTTTTGAATGCTCCATAATTATCAAATACATAAACACCTTTTGCTGTATCCGTTAAATACACAAACCCATTATCATTAATAATTTTTTGTGGTCGAATGGTTTCTTCAAATATGGTTCTGAAATCGGGTGTCTCCAATTGCTGGTTACCTTGCTCATCTATTTTTTTAAGTTTATTATCCCATTCATCAAATACCCAGATGTTATTATCATACGATAAACCTACCGCGCCGGGTTGAAGTATATTGTATTTGCGCAGGTCTAAGGTTAGACGGTTGGATAAAAACCGATCCAGGACCACAACGCTTGAAAAATCTTTGTAAAACAATAAGGGTGTTAGTGGATTGGAAACATCAAGAGAAGTAAGTTTTCCAAAATTGCGTACCTGGTTATACATCCCTGTTGAATCACCATTTGCATTATACTTACGAATCTGGCCAGTGGATGAAATGATATACAGGTTATCCAAATGATCCATCATTGCATCGGCAACATCTCCCTGGTAACTTCTTATGAAAATGAAACCCGAATCTGTCTCGGCCTGTCCCCTGGAATTTTTGGAAAACAGTAGACAGGCAAACAATAATATTTTCAGCAAGGCATTCACCAGTTTTTATAAATTTTATCTTCTTTACCTGTAAAAGATTTTACTTCAAGGGTTTCGCCATCAAAAACAGCGTATGTGCAAAAATTCATCCATTCTCCCAGGTTAATATAACGGCTGTTGTTGGATAGACGATAATCGATAGGTAAGTGTCTATGTCCAAACACAAAAAAATCGAAATGTTCTTTTTTTAAAACCTCTTTACTATAGATCAACAACCATTCTTTGTCTTCACCCAGGAAGGTTTCTTCGCTGGTACTTGTAGCCAGTCTGCTTTTATGCGAAAAATAATTAGCAACGCCAACTCCTATAAAAGGCGGTAATATCCCAAACAGCCAATGGCAAACCGGGTTGCGAAAAACCTTTTTAAGGGCCTTATAACCCTGGTCACCAGGGCCTAAACCATCACCGTGTCCAATAAAAAACTTTTTATTATTGATTTGAAAGGCTTTGGGTTCAAAATATACCGGCACATTTAGTTCCTGCTGAAAATAACTGTTCATCCACATATCATGATTACCCACAAAAAAATAAATGGCAATACCTGAATCGGCTAATTCAGCAATTTTCCCCAACAAACGAATAGCCCCCTTTGGAACTACTTTCCGGTATTCATACCAAAAGTCAAACATATCGCCAACTATAAAAATGGAATGAGCTTCTGTTTTGATTGAATCCAAAAATTGAACGATGAGTTTTTCTCTTTTCAAACTGCTGGCAGCATCAGGAGCACCCAAATGAAAATCGGAAAGGAAATATATTTTTTTACCTGGTGGAACTTGCATAGGATATTAAGCCAACGGCTGGTCTTCGATTACAAAACAATATACTTCTTTTGGTCCATGAACGCCAACCACTAAGGTTTTTTCAATATCAGCTGTGCGACTGGGACCTGTAGCAAAGGTGATGAAGGAAGGTAAATACTGTTTGTATTTTTCATTCAGAGCTACAAATCCATCTTTTAAATCGTACATCAATTGCGACGTAAAAGCAATACAAATATGCACAGGAGCATAAACACTTGGAATTCTGCCCTGGTGAACAGAACTTAATACAATACTTCCTGTACGGGCTATTAAAGCCTCGCAGCTGGTAACAGACGCATCGCAGGTAGAAATGTCAGCAAATAAATTCACTTCTTTAACAAGCGGTTTCCATCGTTCTTCTTCGCAATAGATTTTGGTCCATTTATTTTGATAAAGAAGTTTATTAAAGTTTTCAGCCAATTCATTTCGATCTGCACAAAAAATAAACTTACCCTGTAAAGCCGTGAATTGTTCTGCAAATTCAACTACCAGGTCCTGTTGCTCTGGTTGAATCACAGGTTCCGCTCCTTCACTTTTTGGAAAAGGCAATGGCGTTGGTTGTGCCAACGCCATGCGTATTTTTTTCAGAATATTATTCTTTGCTGGTGAATTACTCATTTGGGAGCCGGAGCTTGGTTGGTAACATTAGGATCGTAGGGCGGTACACCTTCGCTTATGCCACCTTCCGGGTGTTTTTCATTGGGCTCAACATCCAACAGGTGCTTGTCTTCAAAAGGTCTTGGCCCGATCAGCGCCTCCACATCACTTTGAAATAAAACCTCCTTGTCAAGTAAAGCTTCAGCTAGTTTCTCAACATCGCCTCTCTTTTCCGTCAAAAGTTTTTTGGTTCTTATATAAGCTTCATCAATTAGCTTTCTTACTTCTTCGTCAATCAGCTTAGCCGTTTCATCAGAGTAAGGTTTAGTGAAGGAATTATCCTGCTGTGGATCGTAAAAACTTATGTTCCCTACTTTCTCATTCATACCATACACAGTAACCATTGCATAACCAATACGTGTAATTTGCTGAAGGTCGTTTTGAGCGCCGGTTGAGATCTTACCAAAAAAGATCTCCTCACTTGCACGGCCGCCCAGCGTCATACAGATCTGGTCATTCAACTGGTCTGTGTTGTATAGATACTGTTCTTTTGGTGTGTATTGTGCATATCCCAGCGCTGCGGTACCCCTTGGTACAATCGTAACCTTCAATAATGGATAAGCATGTTCAAGGAACCAGCCACAAATGGCATGTCCTGCTTCGTGATAGGCAATAATTCTTTTTTCATCAGGAGAAATGATCTTATTCTTTTTCTCCAAACCACCAATCACCCTGTCAACCGCATCCTGGAAGTCGCTCATATCAACAGCATTCTTTCCTTTACGGGCAGCGATAAGGGCGGCTTCGTTACAAACGTTGGCTATATCGGCACCAGCAAAACCAGGTGTCTGTTCAGCCAGTTTGTGGATATCAACTTTTTCGGAAACTTTGATAGGCTTCAGATGCACTTTAAAGATGGCCTCACGACCTTTTACATCGGGCTTATCGATAGAGATCTGCCTATCGAAGCGGCCGGGACGTAAAAGTGCTGTATCCAGTACATCAGGTCGGTTAGTGGCGGCCAGTACAATAATACCTGTGTCAGTTCCAAAGCCATCCATTTCAACAAGTAACTGGTTCAGGGTGCTTTCCCTTTCGTCATTACTCATCATCATATTTTTACCACGGGCACGACCAATTGCATCAATTTCATCGATAAAGATCACACAAGGTGCTTTTTCACGGGCCTGCTTAAACAGGTCTCTGACACGGCTGGCACCCACACCCACAAACATTTCCACGAAATCGGAACCACTCAAGCTAAAGAATGGCACCTGCGCTTCGCCGGCCATGGCTTTAGCCAAAAGCGTTTTACCAGTACCCGGAGGGCCCACCAGCAAAGCACCTTTTGGAATTTTACCACCAAGTGATGTATATTTTTTAGGATTACGAAGAAAGTCAACAATTTCCATCACCTCCACCTTTGCCTCATCCAAGCCAGCTACATCGGCAAAAGTGATGTTCACCCTTGTGCCTTTATCAAACAGTGTGGCTTTTGATTTACCAATATTGAAAATACCCCCAGGGCCGCCACCGCCACCGGCACCGCCGCCCATTTTACGCATTAACAAGATCCAGAGACCTATAAAAATAAGTATGGGTAATAGGGTTTGAAGGATGGGACTGAACCAGTTGGTTTCATTTTCTACATCTGAAGCAGGTTGGTTTTCTGGTGGAACTTTAGCTACCGCATAATAATCGGTTAATACTTTACGTACATCTTCATTGGCAGAAATCCTGTAATAAAAATGGGG
>DASTMJ010000319.1:0-1613 GCA_035714205.1 Flavisolibacter sp.
GCCTGCACCGCGAACGGCCTATGCACATACCTATACGGCCAATGATTTTGACATTTGGCATATGAGCCCGGGTAATATCCGGATAACCGAAATAAAAAAGGATGCTTTTGGAACCACCTGGGCCACTGGCCAGTTTCTTATAGAGATGTCCACGCCGTTTATTGAAGGAACTACAGGCACACCACCCGCTGTAAGGATTGAAGGAAATTTCAAGTTGAGAATGGAATGATCAAAAAAACCCTTGCTTATTTTTAGCAAGGGTTTTTTTTCTTTGCGGCTATTAGTAGTATAACCTAAATATCTTTCTTCACAATATCCATCGTCATTTATCACTCCTGAGAAAAAGTTATTGGTTGACGGTGATAGGTTCTTATGTACCGGTTATGTGATTTGGTGGGAATCCACTTGGGTGCTTTTTCAAATGCTTTCAAAGCAATCCTGTCAAAGTCAGGATGCAGGGGAGCACTAACAACCGGTTCTTTTATATTCCCTTCTTCATCAATATACCAGTCCACCGTTACAACAGCCTGGTCGGCATTAGCCAGCTTCCATTGCGTGGGAAAATAAACTTTCTTCAACAGGTATTTTTTCCATGCTTCCGGACCCCCGGGGAAATAGGCGTCCCTGTCTGTATTTGTAGTATCTGAAATGGCGGTGCCGTCTTCTGCATAGTATTGACGTGATACCAGTTTTCCCTGGTCATACACTTCTAAAGAACTTGTTTGTCCATTTCTATGGAAATACCGCCACTTACCATGCTGTTTATAACCGGGTGCGTACCTTCCTGCGGCACCAGGCGACCCGTTATCAAACCAACTTACCAATGTTCCGCTTCCATCAGGCTGAAACACTGCGGAATCCATTGGATACCCGTTTGAATACCACATCATCCTGGTGCCAACCAGGTTTCCCATTTCATAGGTTGCTGAATCACTCATCATACCATTAGCATGAAAGCTTAACCACAATCCATGTCTTTTGCCTTTCTCGTACTTGCCGATCGATTGCATATTGCCGTTAGCATGATAATATTGAAATTCTCCCTGGGGTATTTTATAACTGGTATCGGTATAGGCACCCCGCATCTGCAGTTTGCTTTCACGAAGAAAATAGTCTTTTCGTATCCACAGGTCTCCCTTCTTTTCAATCAATGCATAATACCGTGCACCAGCCGGATCCGTCTTGCGCCACATCCAGTCGTAATACTCTTCTATTTTTTGTGCTGATGAAAAGGTAGAAATGAGTGTAAGAACGAAAATAAAAGCAGTCGTTTTCATCGGTGAAAAATAAAGAATATTTCTTTTATGTTATGTGGCTTTGCGCACGGTATAAATTTCCGCTATTGCGGGACATTCATTAAGGATCAGGAGGGATTAGTTGCACTGATCCTTTTGAGGGAGGCTACAAACGAAAACAAAACCTGGCTATCGCCTTTTTTATTCTCGCCTCCTTTTACAAAGCAAGCTTTACACAGTCGGCTCCAATAAAAAGCCCCCATAGGATTAGTGGCACTGATCCATTGCAGAGCCGGGATTAGTTGCACCGAACCCCTTTAAGCGAGTCTACAGCCCAAAAAAAGCCCCAGCACTATGGTGCCGATCATTTTTGTTTTT
>DASTMJ010000320.1:0-2198 GCA_035714205.1 Flavisolibacter sp.
CCCAATGGCATGTGTCACAAAAAGCAGTGCTGAAAATAAAATGGTTGCTCGCAATGTCATGATTGAAAATGAAGACTGTCGCATTTGCCTTGCACCTAACAGTTGTATTTCCGCTAATATACGCTACGGTTTCGCTGCTAGCAATATTTTGAAACCCTTCCTTTTCAATGCCTTACAAAAAAACGCGGTAGTTGAAGGATAGCGCAAATACAACCAGGGGTTTGTTTAAATCATTGTAACCGTTGTTGTTCTTCTCTCATGCTTCTGTTTGAACCTTGCAAATACCCGGGGCTGGTATTAGGAACTTCACTGGCAAATGATTGAGGCATGTCTTGCAATCTGCAGCCAGGTGCCTTTTCTCTTCAGCCAGATATTGGTGAACCTTCTTTTATAGGTTTGCCCGGCCTTAGCTCCCGGAATGTCATTTTTTGAAACAAAGGTTTCAGAACCCATTGTGATGACCATATCCTCATGGAATTGCATTTGCTCGATCACCCGTTCAAAACTGCTATAATCAATCAACCCTGCTCTCTGGATTTTCAGCACCTCATCACGGTTTGCCGAAATATTGTTTCTCGGGTTGTTCACTGTGAATTCCGGCGCCCAAAGTTGTTTCAGCATATTGGTGTCTGCATGTAAAATGGCAGTTACAACTTCTTGTTCCAATTTTTTTATTTCAGCTTCCGTACTTGTTCCGGCTTGCCCGATGGCAATAAGAGTTGCTGCATGAAACACAATTAAAAAGCAAAACTTTAATGGATTCATATGATTGTTTTTTCAGCCGGAACGCATTCCCAGCCCTTGTTGACGGCGATCCCGGCATTGTACAGGAAGATAAAAAGGTTTTGGAACTTTCCCGGAATTCCCTGCTCATGCCCCGGCCAACCCGGGAAGATTGATTATATAAAAGTTTATTCCCAGGCCGGGGGCTCCGGGCCTGGATTTTGCCCTGGTCTTTTGCTTATTTATTACCAATTTCTTCTGCCAGCCCCACCAGGATGCCTTCTGTTCCACGAATGTAACAAAGCCGGTACATATCTTCATACTGAACCACCTCACCTACAAGTTCGGCACCATTTCTTACAAGCCGTGATACCAGCTCGTCAATGTTTTCAACGGTAAACATAACACGCAAATAACCAAGAGCATTAACTGGTGCTGCCCGGTGGTCTGAAATAATCGGGGGTGCGATAAATTTTGAAAGTTCAAGGCGGCTTTGTCCATCCGGAGTAACCATCATGGCAATTTCTACCTGTTGTGAACCCAGCCCGGTCACACGTCCGGCCCACTCCCCTTCAATTATTGCCCGCCCTTCCAGCTTCAGACCTATTTCTGTGAAAAAAGCAATGACCTCATCCAGGGACTCTACAACAATGCCAACATTGTGCATGACCGGTAAATTGTTTTTTGCCATGGTTTATCTCTTTATGTATAAAGTTATTGTTACCACAGAAAGCTTTATGAACTGGTTGTTAGGGCCAATAACAACCTTATGGAGTATCACCAGGTAATTGTTTGGCTTGAACACAAGACCTGGATGAACACAAACAACAGCTTAATTTATTTCTTTGAAAGACTGTCAGCGTATTGTGTTGTTTCGTTTAATTTTTTTGAATATCCTTCCAAAGGTTTTGTTGCTGGCAGATTATCCTTTTGGTATTTTTCAATTAAAGGAAGTGTCCTGGTAATTTTCAGTACCAGGTGCAGGTCATTTAACGTGATGGTTTTTTTATCAATTACTTTTAAAATGTCATTGTGTTTTGAAACGAACGAACCATATTTTCTCAGGCTGGTTTGTATGAGCAGTTTCATTTTCTCTTTGATAACAGTGTCTTTAATTTGTTCCACATGACTGTCTGCGGATTGATAATAACTTTGGTTTTTGCCGTTGTATTTACTGAATTGTTCTAAACTGTCGCTCTTGCTGCCAGCTAGTTTATCAATTTGCGTTTCCAACTCCTTCAGGTCTGGAGTCTTTTCAACGAGTTCTTCGTATAAACTTTCTATAAGGTCGTTATAACCCCTTTTGGAAACAATTTCAGAAGAGGAAGTTTTGTCCTCCAGGGCTTTGGGAGTTTCGTTCTGTGGTGTTTCCTGGGTTCGTGAGCTGTCACAGGAAAAAAGCATCAGGAAAATCAGGATTGATAAAAGTATAGAGGGTCTCATAAAATAACAGTCAATGGTTACATTTCCATTAT
>DASTMJ010000321.1:0-8161 GCA_035714205.1 Flavisolibacter sp.
TCATTTTTGCCTGCAATAGAAATGTTATGCGTTGTAAGTAATTCGTTATTCAGAAAATTTTTCAGGTTATCTTTTCCTCTTGTAATACCCGGCAACGGTTTATAATGACTTTGATCTGTATAACCTGCCTGTGTGAAAGAAAATAAATTATCCGGATCGTAGGGACTATTGTATTGAGGATATTCTTCAAAGCCGCTGGTATTATTGCTATTAGGCACATTAAGCTTCGGTCCCCATACATAACCATAATCATCGTACCAGCCGCCACCACCTTTACCGTCAATAAAAGCATAATACCCGCTCCAGCCCATACCATATTGACTTTGTGTTTCAGGTATACGTAAAAAACCTGCCTGGAACTGTGTGGTAGAATTGTAGCTAACTTCTACACCTCTTGCACCGGCCTTACCTTTTTTAGTGGTGATCATAATAGCACCGTTAATACCAAGAGATCCGTATAGGGCAGCTGCAGCCGTTCCTTTCAATACGTTTACATTTTCAATATCATTTGGATTCAGGTTCCAAAAATCAAAATTGTCTTTATCGGTAGGCACACCATCTATAACCACTAAGGTTTGTTTACCTCTTAATAAGATTTCGGGGTTTTCAAACAAATTGGTTTTTGAAAGTATGTTCAGCCCTGCCACTTTACCGATAAGATTATTGGCCACATTGGACTCAGGGGCTTTGTCCATAGATGAACCCTTCACCTCCTGTGTAGCATAGGAGATTTTGGCTTTTTCCTTCCTGATACCCAACGCAGTTACAACAACTTCAGAAGTTGCCCTGTCCAAAAGCGTCAATGTAATGTTCATTTCGGTGTTAGCAGCTGCGGCAATTTCCTGCACTTCAAATCCTATATAGGAAATTACCAACGTAGCACCCTCTTTTACTGTTATGGAAAAATTGCCATTATTACCGGAAGCAACTGAATTGTTGGTGCCTTTTTCAGTTATTGTGGCGCCTTCCAGGGGTCTGCCATCCTGGTCTTTTACAACACCCCGCACCACTACATCAAATTTATTTTTTTCGTAGTAAATGGGTGTTTTGGGATCAATGTGTGCAAATGCAGGATCGTGTGCAAACAAGGGGACAAGCAATATAACCGCCTTGTTTAGCATAGAGCAAAACAATCTTTTTTTCATGAAAGCAGTGTTTAATCGTTAGTTATTCAGTTTCAATCCGTGTTTTCGATCAGCCTGTTTTAGAAAGCTGTTTCCACCTGATTAAATACATTTTATGTATCAAAACTAAATTTGTCATAAAAGGTAAACTACCAGTTTGTCAAAGGAATTCTATACTTTTTTAGCATAAACTACCACAGATCGGATAACTTTAGGACATAAAACAATCAGCTGATGAAACCGGCACTCGAACACCTGCCCAAAGAGAAAGATCATTCTTTTGTAGTTAAGTATTTTGATTACAACTATTATCCCACTCCCTGGCATTATCACCCGGAATATGAAATTGTACTGGTAACAGAAAGTACAGGTAAGCGGTTTATAGGTGATCATATTTCTGAATTTCAACCGGGGAACCTGGCCCTCCTGGGGCCGCATATTCCGCATACTTACCGGAATGATGATAAATATTATGATGAAGGTTCTACGCTCAGGGCAAAGTCAATTGTTATCCATTTTTCAGAAGCATCCCTGGGAAACGATTTTATGCAATTGCCAGAGGCCAGGTTATTACACAAACTATTTGAACGATCTGTTTATGGGATCGATATATCTGGGAGGACCAATAAAAAAGTTAGTAACAAATTGCATGATATACTTTCACTGACAGGTTTAAAAAGATGGCTTTGCCTTGTTGATATTTTGGTGGATATAGCTGAAGCGAGAAACCTTTCCACCATTACAAAAAGTTCGCACATTGGTTATAACGATAAAGAATCGAAGCGGTTATGCCATGTGTTTGACTGGATAACTACCAATTTTGAAAAAAACGTACGGTTATCCGATGCTGCAAAAATTGCAGAAATGAATGAAAATGCTTTTTCCCGTTTCTTTTCGCAGCGTACACGAAAAACATTTGTAGGATTTATACAGGAGTTACGTTTGCAGAAAGCGGCTAAGCTATTAATTGAAAATGATATGAGTATAACACAGGTTTGTTATGATTGCGGGTATAATAATGTCTCCAATTTTAACCGTCAGTTTCTGAACCATTATGGAATGAATCCGATGAGTTACAGGAAAACATTTTTGAAAAAATATGATCTTGCCTGACCTACTTTTTTTATTTTTTTAGTATTTTTTTATTGGATTCCCCGGGATTCTTTCTTCGTTTCTTCATCCAGTTTCTGTAAACCATTTTGAATGTCTTTGTCGGACATGAATAGTTTCCACAGTAAACCTGTACGATAATTTTCGATCATGACGGTCATTGGCGCCTGGTTTAGTCCCATATAAATTTCGGAGCACCAGTTTTGTGTAAGGTTAAATGCATCACGAAACCCATATTCGCCCCATAAAAAAGAACCGTAATTATAATAATAATTTTTTACTGCTTTCATTGATTCAGCAGGAGTATAGGGAAAAGAACTGACAGCACCCGTTGGAGCTATTTTCCCCCTGTCTTGTCTTAATACCGGTTCATCTGCAGAATAATTATAAGGACCGTCACTTGCTGTTAAGCCCCAGCAGCTATCGCCATAACCTTTATAATTGCCCGGGTTGTCAATACAATATTTATGATTGATGAGGGCAATGTTTTTATTGTTGGAAAAATAGTTTGTGTATTTATCAGTGATCAAATGCGGATCGTAACCAAGGTAGGAGTAATGCGTAAAGAACAGGGGTCCTCCGTTAGAAACACCTACATCCAGTTTGATCCCGTAATAGTTATTTCCATTTGAATACATGGAACCATCTTTTGTGCCACCCCATGCAGAACGGTATTGTTGCCCGGTGCTATCCTGGTTGGCCCAACCCGTATAATACATGCTGGCCGGAACTGGATGTGTGGGTGACGCAATAGCAAGTAAATAAGTAACCATGGTTTCGTTCCAGCCAATGAGGTTATGATTGATAATCCATCCCTGGTCTGGTGACCAATGCCAGAATAAAAATTTACTATCGGGGTATTGTTTATACCAGTTCCATTCTACTTTTTGCCAGATGCCGGTTATTTTATCGCGGATGGTTTTTTCATCTTCAGAATTTCCGTTAAAATAAGCCCTTGCAGCCAAAAGACCCTGCAACAAAAACGAAGTTTCAACAAGATCACCGCCATTATCACGTTTGCCAAAAAACGGTTCTGCTTTACCGGTAGGCCCATCAATAAAATGAGAAAAGGCGCCATGAAATGTTTCGGTTCTTTCTAAAAAATCTACAATTTTTTTAAACCGTTCTATAGCCTGTACGCGGGTGATGAATTTTCTTTCAGTGCCCACAATCAATGCCAAAATACCAAAACCAGATGCCCCGGATGCCACCATGTTATGCCTGCCGGGAATGTTTTCTTTTGCCAGGCCACTATTGGGTTCAGCACCATCCCAATAATACCGGAATGAAGCTTCCTGTACCATGGTAAGCAGTTCATCATCATTCATCGTTTTTGTTTTTGCAGAAATGGGTGCTGATAACTTGGATTCAACATATTGGTGGTTGAGTACAGAGATTTTATACTGGTAGGATTTACCGGTTTTTCCCGTAAAATCAGCATAGCGATTGTGGAACGGAAGTTGAATACCCACGGGTTTGAATGTTTTACCATCTTCTGACCGGTAGATTTTCACGTACCTGACAGTCGAGTCCTTTATTGGTTCCCACTGCAGGTCTACATGTTTTGCAAAACCTGTTGTTTCTAAAATTGTGGGAATGTTTCTGGTTAATGTTGCCTTTTTAGTAACAATGAATTCAATATCATCTATAAAAACCCTGTGTTTGTTTCCATCTTTTCCTTTTTGCGAGAAGACAACACCAATAACGTCTGAAGCCTCCTGTATTTCTTTTGCAAAATCAGTAAGCGAAATAATAACCGCTTCCCATGAATTGTATTTTTTGCTAGTAACAGGTATTTTTTTGGTAAGACTACTGTCCTTCATCATCAATTGTACAAATGGCAAACCTGCAGCAGTTGTTTTACCAGTTGAAACAAACATCCATAAAGAAAGAAACCCGGGTTTTTTAAAATGATCCTGTCCCCGTAACTGGTCTTTATAAATAATAGCCTCCCAATTTCCATTTACGCCATTGGTATATTCCAAGAACAATGAATTGCCTGGTGTAAAAAATTGTTGTTGACTTACCAGTAACTTGTTTTGGTTATTTGTTATAGTAGAAGAACCGGAAGAACTGGTTTTGCTGAAGAAATAATCTCCTTTCATACGACTATTGGCAAAAAAGACATAGTCATACATAAATTCCTGTGTAATTGCTGTGTAGGATATCAAAAGAAAAAAGGAAAAGAGTATTGATTTCAATATGGTTGGTTTTTATAGTTTGATCAATTGAAGTGTGGACTTGTAAAATCCAATTTCTTTAAACCTTTTTGTATCTCAGGACAGCTCATAAAAAGTTTCCATAATAACCCGGTCCTGTAATTTTCAATCATAACAATAATTGGTCCCTGGTCAATGGCCAGGTGAGATTTTGCATACCAATCTTTTGATTCGCTAAAAGCATCGGTGAAACCATATTCACTCCATATTTTATCTCCCAGGTCATTATAGAAATGTTTCAGTGCCTGCATGGAATAATCGGGTGTATATGGGAATGCAGAAAGAGCAGCTGTAGGGGTAATGACACCTAAATCCTCGGTGGGAGAGTGAGCTGCATAACCTACCCAGCTATCACTTGCAGTTAATCCCCAACTATTCTCCCCATAACCTTTAAATTTTTTAGGATTATCTATACAATATGCCCTGTTGATCAGTGTATGATTTTTATTCTGTTCCCAATAATCGGCATACCTGTCTTTTAATCCACGTGGATCCAACCCTAAAAAAGAGTAATGACTAAAAAATAAGGGACCACCATAATCAAAGCCTAACGGAAGTTTAATGCCATAAAACTCTTTACCATTTTTAAAAAAATTACTTTGTGCCCAACCCCTGTGATACACTGCGGCACTTACCGGGTAACGTTCTGACGACGCAGCCAGTACGTACATGATCAGGCATTCATTAAATCCACGAACGGGAAAATTCATTGCCCATCCATTGTCAGGGCTCCAATGCCAATACAAAACCTCTTCACCTCCTTTGGTAAACCAATCCCATTCAATATCATTCCACAGCCAACCAATACGGTTGCGCAATTCTCTTTCTGTTCTGTTATCTCCAGTGAAGTATTGCCTGGCACATAACAGGCCCTGGAACAGATAAGATGTTTCTACAAGATCCGCTCCATCATCTTTCCGGCTGAAAGGAATGGTCTTTCCTGTTTCCCCGTTCAGCCAATGTGGAAACACGCCATGATAAGCATCTGCTTTCAATAGAAAGTTTACCATCTTAAGCAAAAACTTTGCAGCTGTATCTCTTTTGATCCAACCTCTTTCGGTAGCCACAATTACACTCATTATTCCGAAGCCGGTACCACCGGTTGTTACAACTTCATTACCATAATTAAAGGCTGTATTACTTCTTTCCCTGGACATACCGCTTACAGGGTGTGCAAAATCCCAGAAATACCTGAAGGTTTGTTTTTGAACCAATTCTAATAAAGCCGAATCTGATAAATTGCGTGGCCTGTTAATTGGGTTTGAAGTGGGCTGTTTTTGCGCACTTAAAAACAATGGCAGCACAAATAAAAGTAGTAAAAATGATCGGTTCATGTGGTTAGAGATAAGATTTAGATTTATAAATTCGGACTGGTGAATCCCAATGATTTCATTCCGTTTTTTACTTCGGGGCAGCTCATAAATAAGTTCCATAACAAACCACTCCGGTAGTTTTCAAGCATTACAATGATGGGTCCCTGGTCAATAGCCAGGTAGGTAGAAGCAAACCAGGGTTCTTTCAAACTAAAAGCATCTTTAAAGCCATAGTCTCCCCACAGTTTATCACCTAATTTATAATAAAAAAACTTCAATGCTTTCATGGATTCCGTGGGTGTATATGGAAATGATGATAAGGCAGCTGTGGGTGCAATTACACCTATATCGTTTGTTGGTGAACTGGCATTATATCCATTGGGTACATCGCTGGCTGTTAATCCCCAGCATTGATCGCTGTATCCAAAAAATCCTTTTGGATTGTCCTTACAATATTCGTGATTGATCTTTGTGTGATTGGTTACCTGGGTTTCATAATTGGCATAAACATCTGCCAGGTCGGTTGGATTTATACCCAAAAAAGAATAGTGGCTGAAAAACAACGGTCCACCATACGAAGGGCCTAACGGCAAGGTGTAATTGTAATACACGTTTCCATTTTTCATGGCACCATTTTGTGCCCATCCCTGATCATAAACTATTTTTGGTATGGCGTGAGTAGGAGAAGAAGCAGCCAGCACATAGGTGATAAGACATTCATTCCATCCCCTGATAGGCATGTTCATATCCCAGTTGTAATTGGGGCTCCAATGCCAGTATAATACGTTCTCATTATTTTTCCTGAAGAAATCCCATTCAACGCCTTGCCATATTTCATTGATGTCATTGCGTAAGGCAGTTTCGGTAGCATCTGTGCCGGAGAAATATTGCCGGGCACATAATAATCCCGCTATCAAATAAGAAGTTTCAACCAGGTCGGCTCCATTATCTTTTGGACTAAATGGATAGGTTATTCCGCTTTGACCATTGAGCCAATGCGGGAAGGCGCCCTTGTGTTTTTGTGCCGTGTTTTTTAAAAAACCAACAATGGTTTGCATTTTGGCCAATCCTTCTGCTTTTGTTATGAAAGCCCTGTGTATGCCAGTTAAAATGGCCATAATCCCAAATCCTGACCCGCCGGAGGTTACAACATTATCATCCCAACCGGTTCGTTCCCTGGCGAGTCCACTAACAGGATGGCCAAAATCCCAGAAATACCTGAAGGTTTGTTTTTGAACCTTTTCAATCAATGCTTCATCACTGATCTGTGAAAACTTATCGGATGAGTCAATCGAAGTAAGAAAGGTTACAGTTACACCTGAGGTTAAACTGCCGCCCTTTGATGATTTAAGTGAAGTACCAACCGTGGTTTTGTATTTTGCCAAATAGAGTAAAGGATTATTTGGTGTAATAATAACCACGCTGTCGCCATTTGAATAGGAGGCTGAAAATGGAACCGGGGTTCCTGCCATTTCTGTTAATGAAATAGCAGACGCAACAGTGGTTCGATTTACAGCACCTGAAAAATTAAATCGAAATGCGGGTGTTGTATTTATGTCATAAGCTGTTGTAGAAGATGATGAGCCGTTCAGTAACCAGGAATTTAATTTAAAACTTGCAGGCGGTGGTTCCGGAGTTGGCGGCGGATCTGTTTGAGAATCGTTTTTTCCACAGCTAAAAAATAAACCTGAAAGGATAATATAAAGTCCTCGTTTCAAAAACACAATTTTCATTTCGTGGAATGTAAATTATAAAATAATAATCCTGAATTATTTGCTGCAACTGTCATCACATTTCCGCTTGTTGTTCGTAGCCATTTTATATCGCGGACCTGTTCTTTTAAATCTAAAATTCCGGGTTGATACAAATAATTAATTTTTTTGTCTTTTGTACAATTAAATAAGGCCAGTGGTTGTGCATCATACTTTCCTTCATAAGGTATTACATCAAAAAAATTGCCACCTGCAATGTATTTATTTTCAGTGCTGTTGCCTGCCACTTTCTGGAATGAAAAGATAGGTGCCAGTTGTAGTTCAGCAGGCAGATCCTGGATCGCAAACCCGCCTTTACCATCTCCATAACATACAGCGGAGGCCATTTTTTCTGCAATCAATGGCTCAACGGTTTCGGCAAAACCATAAAACACATCCTTCATAGGAACACCAGCATAATCTGCATACAATAAATAATGTTTCCTTAAAACCGGCAATGCTCTTTCTACTTCATCTTTTGCAAGAAAAGGAAATTCCACCCCATTCAGGGTATATGAAAGCAAATGATCAGTCTGGCCATTTTTGTCAAAGTCGGAAACATATAAACGAACCGGGCCGTTTTTTCCACTCCAGAATTTATTGTTGCAACCCCAGTTGCCTGCCAGTATATCCATTGCGCCATC
>DASTMJ010000322.1:0-2575 GCA_035714205.1 Flavisolibacter sp.
GTGCCAAGGATATTCTTGAATTTTACGTTGATCATATTGAAGGTTATGAAGACAAGTTTCAATTAAAGATGCTTCACATCTTTTTAAACAAGGGCATTAAGGATGATATTTATTATTGGTCAGAACTGAATAAGATCATTAACCTGTATTGCCAGTTAAAAAAGATCTGTCCCGAGCTGGATTCTTTAAATATTGGTGGTGGATTTCCAATAAAACACTCATTAGGTTTTGAATATGATTATCAATTCATGATCAATGAAATTGTGGGTAATATTAAATCGGCCTGCAAACGCAGTAAAGTACCCATGCCCAATATTTACACAGAATTTGGAAGTTACACGGTGGGAGAGAGCATGGCACATATTTATAGTGTTATTGGCCAGAAAGCTCAAAATGACAGGGAGATGTGGTATATGATCGATTCGTCGTTCATTACAACACTGCCAGATACCTGGGGCATTGGAGAAAAATTCCTTATGCTCCCCATTAATAAATGGGACCAGGATTACCAACGCGTTGTTTTAGGTGGTATAACCTGTGACAGTCATGATTATTACGATTCAGAAGAACATATCAATGAAGTGTTTTTACCCAAACCCAGTGGCGAAGAACCTTTATATGTAGGTTTTTTTCATACAGGTGCCTACCAGGACCAGATCAGTGGATACGGAGGTATAAAACATTGTCTTATACCCTCACCCAAACATATCATAGTTGAGCGTGATAAAAATGGGAAATTGGTTGATTGGGTTTATGCCAAGGAGCAAACAGCGCAAAGTATGTTAAAGATTTTAGGATACATCAAATAATAATAAACCCCGCTCAAGCGGGGTTTTACATTTAATTACCACCTAAAACTCTTTTTCTTGCTTCATCCCTCTTCCTTTCTGTTTCTTTTCTTTGAGTTTCTGTTTGCTGTGGCGTAGATGGAACGATAACTCTTTGATTGTTTCTGTAAACCCTGTTCCGATAATTATTATTCCGGTAATATGGATCGTCATACCTGGAGTAACTATTGTAAGGTCCTACCTGGTAATATCTACCTGAATAGGGATCTCTTTCAAGAACAATGGTTCCATAATAAGGATCATCTACATAAATTCTATTGGGTGATCTACGGGAATCGGTATAATAATCATCTTCATAACCTCCTCCTTGCATTGTTGTACAACTAGCCACCGTAACCACCAAAACAATAGCAATAACCGCTGATAAAAAATTGAAACGTTTCATGGTGTGTTTTTTTATCTTACTGTTCAATTTTGTATCCAAAATTTGATAAAGAAATCTTATATGAAGTCACTGCTGGTAGTATTAACAATGTTCTTAACAACACATTCATTTTCACAAAGCCCGGAAGATTCCGTTAAACAAACCATTAACAAGTTATTTGATGGAATGCGCAGCTCAGATACCGCTTTGTTGCGTTCGGCATTTGCACCTGGTTCTATTTTACAAACGGTGGTAAAAAATAAAGAAGCAAAGGTTTTTATAAGGACAGAACCTCTTGATTCATTTATTGCTTTTATTGCCAGGCCACATAAAGAAATTTATGATGAAAGAATCAGCTTTGAAATGATAAGAATTGACGGAGAATTAGCCACGGCATGGACACCCTATCAATTTTATGTTGATGAGAAATTCAGTCATTGCGGAGTGAATTCGTTTCAATTGGTAAAACTTAATGGCAAATGGAAAATCCAATACCTCGTAGATACCAGGCGTAAACAGAATTGTGAATGATGTTAACCTTTTAACCTGTATTTTTTATTCACTTTAGGACTATCAAAATAACGGTCTAATTCTTCTTCATCTAAATCATTGGTTAATTCCAAAGGAACATCTATCAGTTGCATTTGAACCTGCTTTAGTTCCTCTTTAAGCCTGTTGATCTTTTTGGTGATATCAGGATCTTTTGATCCCAGGAGTTGGTTTTCATGCCGCATGTACTCCAATCGTTTGATAGAGGAGCGGATCAACGCGGCCTGGTTTTGATCAACGACTTTGCTGGGAACCGAAGCTTCTTTTATGGGCACCAAGGCCAGGCCAACGCTTGGTAAAATTTTACCAGTTCTTTGTGCATCATCGCCGCTTGATGTGGAAAGTATTGTTCCTGTTAAAGAAGTAGAGGCAGATGTTAAGTCAAACGTAGTTCTTGCCGTTTTTGTTTTTTTTAGCTTCTTGTCCAACTGGAGAAAAGTATATTTTAACTGAACTACATACCTGTCAACATTTTTAGCTACCTGGTTAAATTCTTCTACTGCAAGAGGATAATTTAATGCGTCTCTTACAATAAAACGTACTATGGCTGTATCCCTTATTTTGAACTTATTAGAGCCAATAAAATATACAATAACGGTTTTGGATTTACCAGTATCGGTTTCTTTGGCAAGTTCGTAGGACGGAGTCCATTTAAACTCCTCACCACATTCCTGAATATTGGTGTAATTAGAAATAGGAATATTGGTTAAAGTAATGATATTTTCAATGGGATTGGTGCCACTTTCGCACATCACCTTAAAACTTGCAGTTTCTCCCTCTTCCATCCAGATTGTTCCGCTGACCGTGGGTTTAA
>DASTMJ010000323.1:0-4739 GCA_035714205.1 Flavisolibacter sp.
ATCTGGTTAAACCTTGTATTACCACTTCCTGAAAATCCACGTGTAGTTGGCGTTTTAAAAGTAAGTGATGAGGCTACCACATCCACACCTTTTAAATTGGTAACAATATCGTAATAGTTGGCAGATGGTGCACTGCGTATAGTTGCTGCGTTTACCCTTTCTATAGAAACAGGTGATTCTAAAATGCGTTGAGGCGTTCTTGTTGCAGAGATAACAACTTCCTGGCCCAATGTACTGGCAGGTGTAAAGCTAACGTCAATGGATGCGGTTGCATTTTCAACCGTTATCTCCCTTGTTTCAAAACCAATCGAACTAAAAACCAGGGTTACAGGAACCTGTGGAACGGTCAATTTAAAAGCTCCGCTACCGTCGGTAAAGGTTCCCTGTGGACCATCTTTAACGGTTACAGATACTGCCGGCACACTTTCCTGTGTAACAGCATTTTTAACTGTCCCTGATAAAGTCACACCCTGAGCATAAGCAGTCGTTAATGTAAAAAATAGAGCTGCAAGCAATACAGCAAAAAAGCATAAGCTTTTTCTCATAGATTGAAATTTAGTTTTGGAAAAATGCGCTATTCCGTTTTATACAAAACTACCAATCCAATTTTCAGTAGTTTCTAGCCGAAAAATAAGAATAACCATGTGCATCCCGAAATAAATTCGGTGATTTTGAATAAGATGTTGAAATTTTGAATGCATGGTTTAGCAAATAAAACTACAGTTCATTTATTTTCGGGGCATGGCTCCATTTCAATTTCCCGGACAAACACGTTTTTACCAAGGAAAGGTCAGAGATGTTTATACCATCAATGATGATATATTGGTGATGATTGCATCTGATCGTATTTCGGCATTTGATGTCATTCTTCCAAGGCCTATACCTTTTAAAGGCCAGGTTTTAAACCAGGTTGCTTCCTACATGCTCAGTGCTACCCGGGACATATGCACCAACTGGTTAGTGGAAACACCTACGGCCAATTCGTCAATAGGTTATAAATGTGACCCTTTTAAAATTGAAGTAGTTGTACGAGGCAATCTATGCGGACATGCCTGGCGAACTTATTACAGTGGACAACGAATATTATGTGGAGCGTTAATGCCCGATGGATTAAAGGAAAATGATTTTTTTCCTGAACCACTGATCACTCCTTCTACAAAAGCAAGCGAGGGGCATGATGAAGATATTTCTGAAACCGGGATATTAGAACAAGGATTAGCTACAGAAAAAGAATGGACCCAGATCAAGAAATACGCACTTGCCTTATTTGCCCGTGGTAATGAAATGGCCATTAAACAAGGATTGATCCTTGCAGATACCAAATATGAATTTGGAAAACGAAATGGTGAAATTGTATTGATGGATGAAATTCACACACCGGATTCCTCTCGTTATTTTTATGCAGAGGGTTTTGAAGAAAGACAGCAACAAGGTGAAAAGCAAAAACAATTGAGTAAAGAATTTGTAAGAGAATGGCTTATTCAAAATGAATTTATGGGTAAGGATGGGCAAACAGTTCCTGAAATGACTGACGAGTGGGTTGAAACAATTTCTAAACGATATATTGAATTATACGAAAAAGTTACCGGCCTAACTTTCAAACCTGAAAAACTGAGTGAACAGGAAACATTTGAGAAGATCTCCGGGGCCATAAAGAAATTTTGACTAAAAAACGATTTTTTGCTCTAAGTCATCCTGCCATTATCTGATCGTTGTGCCGGCACCTTACTGAGTTCTGTCAATTTAGGTCGAAGTCTTGCCCTTGATTTATTGAAGATATTCCTGCCTTTATCTATCCCCTTCCTTATTACTTTTTGTTCTTCCAGGGGTAAATGAATTACATCCTGGCATTCTTTGCTACAACAACCATCATAAGTTGTTTTACATTCTGCGCACTGTATAAAAAGTAAATGACAACCTTCGTTAGCGCAGTTCACATGCGTGTCGGCGGGTTTACCACATTGATGGCAGCGGGCAATAATTTCTTCTGTTATACGCTCCCCCAACCTGTTGTCAAAAACAAAATTTTTGCCATGAAATTTTAAAGGAATTCCATTTTCCTTAGCCTGGTTGGCATAATTAATGATACCACCTTCAAGATGAAATACATTTTTGAAACCCTTGTGTAGCATGTAGGCACTTGCCTTCTCGCAACGGATACCACCGGTGCAATACATAATGATGTTTTTATCTTTTGCTTCTTTCAGCATATCTGCCGCCATGGGCAATTGTTCTCGAAACGTGTCGGAAGGAATTTCTATAGCTCTTTCAAAATGCCCCACTTCGTATTCGTAGTGATTTCGCATATCCACAACGATGGTGTCAGGATCATCGGTAAGTTTGTTGAATTCAACAGCGTTTACATACTTTCCTTTATTACGCATATCAAAGGCTGGGTCATCAATACCATCTGCAACAATTTTTTCCCTCACCTTGATCTTTAAAACCCAAAAAGATTTTCCATCATCATCTACAGCAATGTTCAAACGAAGTCCGTTCAGTCCCCCGATGGAATACAGGTAGGTTTTTAACTCCTCGAAACGGCTATCCGGAATGCTTACCTGGGCATTAATACCTTCATGGGCAACATAAACGCGGCCAAATACCTGTAAGGATACAAGATTTTTATACATTTCATCCCTGAAAATCTGCGGGTCTTCAATATGAAAATACTGGTAGAAGGAAATGGTGGTGCGATGCTCTTTTTCTGCGAGCATACGTTGTTTAAGCTCCGCCTGGGAAACACGGTTATGCAATACAGCCATAGTTGAAATTTTAAGGACACTCGCCGGGTGAACAAAATTTCTTAAAAAATAAGATGCGCAAAAATACAATTTCACAACTCAACGAATTGTGAAATTGTATCTGATATTTAGTGAATTAACCAATGCAGGATTTTTGAATCTGCCATTTGCCCGGTTAAATTGTACCGGTCAGGTAAAGGATCAATCCAACAATAGCTACAATAAGTGCAGCAATTGGATAATAAAATACCAGCACCAATGCCAAAATTCCTAATAAGATGTATAAAACAAGCTGACGCTCTGAAGCTCTTCTTGAAAACAGCGATTTCATTTTAAGTTTAAAGGCTGTCCACAAAAATTTGCGTTTCAGTTTACGAAACTCTTTTTTACTTTTTTTAGCTGCGTAAACCGATAAAACAAGCATGCTTAGTAATGATGCGGCAGCAGTTGCGTTGTTGTCAGCGGGTTGTTCATTGGTTGGTTTTGCAACAGGTTGAACAGTAGTAGTACTGAAAGCCATAATTAAGGTTGGTTTTTGGATGCCCGAAGTTAGGCATTCAAATTTATTGAACGTTCTTGTTTAAACGAAAATATTTTTACCGGTTATTGAATTTAAGAGCTCCTCCAATGATTCCGCCCAGGCCAATGCGTACACCAAAATTATGACCGGGCTGTGCCTGGTAGGCAGTTACCAGGTCAACCCTGAAGAGTTTTAGAATATTTTCAAGGCCTGCAAATGCCTCTATATAATAATTATCTCTATCCACATAAAACATATTTGTACCTGCAACAAGATTCCACTTCAATTTATTTAACAAAGGAATTTTATTGGTCAGCAAACCATTCAGATGGTGTTCAAGATGTATTACTCCATAGAAATTTTCAGAAGTACTGTACTGGTAATATGGAGCTAATTGAAAACTATTCAGGTATTTGGAATTATAAAATGTTTGGTTACCATTAAAATGTTGAAGGTCTGGCAACGCTACTCGATCGTTATTTAAAAAACCACCGGCACTTAAACGGTACCTAAGTTCACCCCCTAATTTTAAATTCATATTATCATATACCGAAAACTTCCATTTATCAAAATCCACTTCGCTGCCCAATAGCTGATCAATGCCTTTGGAATATTCTAATTCAAAAGTTGGAAGTTTGGAACCTACAGCCATTTTGTATGTAGGAAATTGAATATACCTCTGGCCAGGCTGGTAAGAAAAAATGAGTGAGGTAACCAGTGCCTTGTGTTTTTCAAACGGCATATCACCTAGTTCGTATGGATGGTTTGGCAATAACGGCCGTTCCTTATTAAAGAATGAAAAGTCTGTTGAATTATTAAGTGGAAGACGGTCTTCAAATAAAATATCTGCATGCAACCTGAGACCATTATCAAACCTGGTATGGTAGGCCAGTTCTCCAAACCAGGCTTCATATAGTTTGATATAATTTTTTTTGGCAATTAATGTATAGAGAGAATTGGTTAGGGCATCAATGGGATTATCCTTGTTAAACTGTGAGATTCTTTTCCCTCCGCCTGCACTGGTATACTTGTTTTGATAGTTATTTCGTGCCGGCCGTACTGTAAAGTTGATATACGAGTTCAGGTGGGCATTATTGAAACCGTATCGTGTATTCCAGTCAATTCTATAAACGTTTTCCTTCTGGCGGGGCCTGAGAGTTACGGACTGCTCAATATTCACAGCCAAACCTTCAACCGTATTATATTCCAATTGTTTTAATAAAGGTTCTAACTTATAGTTGACAAAGGTTTTCGTTGAATAAAAACTACGATCAACCCCTCCCCTGAAAAAGTTCTGAAACCTAACAGGTTTTCGGTTCCTTCTTAATGAGTCAACATTTCGTTTAGAATACATTGAATCCCTGAAGCTTTTACTGGTACTGTCCCTGAAAACAAAATTCTGTTTTTCATCCGGTTCCAGGGGTACCGGTCGTATTGCATTCCAATAACTACTATCCATTTTATTAAATCCTGTG
>DASTMJ010000324.1:0-17454 GCA_035714205.1 Flavisolibacter sp.
GAAAGGGTACAAAACCTGGATGATGTAAAAACCAACCAAACCTATATTGTTGTTTCAAAAACGGATGGCATCGTTTATAAAAGAATGATGAAGAATAATCGCCAGAAAAATAAATACACATTAGTAAGCGATAATCCATCCTACCAGCCTTACCTGGTAAATGCCGAGGATATTCTTGAAGTTTGGCAGGCACAAATGATCATTTCCAGGGCCAATACCCAGCAACGCTGGGATGTGGGCCAACTGGCCGATATGGTTAGCAACCTGCAGCAGCAGGTAACGGTTCTAAAAAAACGAATCAATTAATTTCAGGCAATTAAACCACTATAAAAAATCTCTATTATATTTACGCTCAGCCAAATGTAATTGCATGCTGAGATTGATTGTGCTGGGTGTATTCGTATTCATTCAACTCCTGGCAACCGGCCAACCGAAAACACTGCCTGCTGTTAAAACAGCGGAAGCGCCGCATATTGATGGTCAGTTGAATGACGCGGCATGGCTCCAGGCTTCGGTAGCTTCTGATTTTATCCAGAATTTTCCTACATACGGTCAACCCGCTTCCGTAAAGACAGACGTTAAGATTCTGTATGATAATTCCGCAGTCTATATTGGAGCCTATTTATACGACGCACCTTCACTTATCAGGAAACAATTAACAGCAAGAGACGCAGAGCAACGACAGGATGTAGATTATTTTTCTGTTTTTTTTGATACGTATAATGATCAGCAAAACGGTTTCCAGTTCCTGGTTACACCGGCCAATGTACAAACAGATGCCAAGCTGAACCCAAATGCCAATACCGGTTTTGGAGACTTTGGAGACCGAACCTGGGATGCAGTTTGGGAAAGCAAAACAACAATGGTGGAAAATGGCTGGATCGTAGAAATGCGTATTCCCTACATTTCTTTACGTTTTGCTAAAAAAGAACTTCAAACATGGGGCATACAGTTTTTACGCTTTACACGCCGTAATAACGAAAGTTCATATTGGAATGCGGTTGACCCCAACGAAAATGGATTTGTGAACCAGTTTGGGAAATATAGTGAGCTAAGGGATATTAAACCTCCTTTAAGGCTAAGTTTTTCACCATATGTTTCTACCGGAGCCCGTTTTAACCCGGAAGGAAGCCGCAAAGCAAAAGAATGGTTGCAGAACGGTGGGATGGATGTTAAATATGGTTTGAATGAAAGTTTTACACTTGACGCCACACTGATTCCCGATTTTGGCCAGGTTGTATCTGATAACATTGTCAATAATCTTTCCCCCTTCGAAATAAGGTTCCAGGAAAACCGTCCTTTTTTTACAGAAGGTACCGAGCTGTTTAATAAGTCAGGATTATTCTATTCAAGAAGGGTAGGTGCCATACCATCTGGTTATTACGGTGTGGAACGGTTTGTTGATAATTCACTTGATTACCAGATCATCCGCAATCCAACCATGACCCAGCTTTATAATGGTATTAAGTTCTCGGGCAGAACAAAAAAGAAACTGGGAATCGGTGTTTTTAACGCGGTTACGGCGCCTATGAAAGCCAGGCTGCGCCATGTGGATACAAAACTTGATACACTTATTGATACCGAACCTTTAAGTAACTACAACATAATTGTTATAGACCAGGCTTTAAAGGGCCGCAGCTCTTTAACCTTTACCAATACCAATGTAATGCGGAATGGCAGTTATCGTGATGCGAATGTTTCTGCTTTTGACTGGTCTTTATATACACCCGGAAACCAGTTTCGTTTTAGCGGCACCATGCGCTATAGTAAAATATTTGGTTATACGCCCTTTAACGGATCGGTAAACCTTGTGAATGACACGATATCCCGAAACGGGGGCGTCTATGTGAAACCTTATGATGGTTTTAATACTTCTCTTCGCTTTGCAAAAGTGAGTGGCAAGGTGCAATTCTCAGTTAGCAATAACATTATATCCAATACGTACGACCCTAACGATCTTGGTTACCTGCAAACAGCAAATATTATTACCAGTACAGCCGGTATCAGCTATAACCAGTTTACACCCACCGAAAAATTTATCACGTATCGTTATAGTTTGAATCTTCGCAGCGACAGGTTATACAAACCTTCTTCATTTACACAATTTGAAATCTGGACAACCGGTTTCTGGGTATTTAAAAATTTCTGGGATGTAACCGTTAATATTGGTACGCAACCTGTTTGGCAAAAAGATTTTTTTGAATTAAGAACTCCCGGTAAATATTTAAAACGTCCTGCTTTCACTTATATTTCCGCAATGGGTAGCACGGATAGCCGCAAACGATTGTTTTTTAGTTATCAATTGGGCTACACCAGGTCAGATATACAGGATGGTAATTATTACCTGACAGCCGGTGGCCTGCGGTATCGCTTCAGTGATAAATTTACCCTGAGCCTGGATGTAAGCCGTCAGCAGGATGATAACCAGGTTGGTTATGCCTTTATCAGGGAAACCAATGGCGACCCCATTATTGGTTATCGCAAATCAGTTGAAATCGCTTCTGTATTATCGGGGATCTACAATTTCAATTCCCGGCTTAACTTAACGCTTCGCTCAAGACATTATTGGAATACCATCGGGTACAAAAACTTTTTTAATGTGGATGCCAACGGTAACTATGTGCCAAGAGCCTTCATAAGCGGGCAGGATGAGAACTATAATGTATTTAATATAGATGCATTTTTTACCTGGGATTTCAGGCTTGGAAGCCGTTTGATCTTAGGTTGGAAAAACTGGTTAGGTAATGAATATGGTGTGGATGGAACCGTGCATAAATCATACCTCAATAATCTTGGCAACACATTTAATATTTCACATGGTAATGAACTTACCCTGCGGTTTATCTATTTTCTGGATTATAACCAGTTGAGGAAAAAACGTTAATCCAGGTTATAAATATCCTTTGCCAACCTGAACGTATTACAATGTGCTTCTACAATGGTTTTTACCTGGGGAGAATAACCACCACCCATAGCTGTAACACAAGGCAGCTGTTTTTGTTTAAGAGTTCTGAAAACCATTTCATCCCTCTTCCTGCATCCTTCTAAACTGATCTTCAGTTTCCCAAACCTGTCTGTAGCTAAAACATCCACGCCGGATAAATAAAAAACAAAGTCGGGTTTTGCCCTATTCAATATATCATTCAAAGCATCTGACAATAGCGCAAGATATTCTTCATCTTTTATCCCGTCAGGTAATTCAACATCCATGCTGCTTTTTTCTTTTTTAAAGGGATAATTATTTTTTCCGTGCATGCTGAATGTAAAAACGTTTGATTTTTTTTCAAAAATAGAAGCTGTGCCATTTCCCTGGTGCACATCAAGATCAATGATTAAAATCTGTTGAACCAAACTTTTGTGTAATAAATAATTTGCTGCCACGGCAAAATCGTTCAGCAGGCAAAAACCTTCACCTTTATCCCTGAACGCATGGTGTGTACCTCCCGCCACATTTAATGCTACACCATTTTCAAATGCATGCCTGCAACAGTCAATGGTTCCCTGTGTAATGATCAGCTCCCGCTGAGTAAGTTCAGGCGATTGTGGAAAACCGATCCTTCTTTGTTCCTGGGCCGATAAGGTTTGATGTTTTAATTTATAAAGGTATTCTGAACTATGTGTGAGTAAAATAATTTCGTCTGTGCATGGTTGTGGAGCAAATAAATTAGCCGGGGTTATAGTTCCTTCATAAAGCAGTTGCGCAGGTATCAACTCATATTTGATCATGGGAAAACGATGGCCTTCCGGTAACGGGTGTGCATAAATGGGGTCATAGGCAATGTGTAGCTTCCTGTTCATTGCACTTGAAGCAGCTTGTTTTCTACAATGGCAAATACGGTATCCTGTTGTGAAGGATCTATCAGGGCCGTGCCGGTAAACTTGCTAAATGCAGGTAAAATGCAATGATCTTCGGCAAAATAAAAACAAGGTAAGCGCAGCGATTGTTTGCCTAAACCTTGTAGATAAATACCTGGATGAATATGACCGCAAAAAGTATACAGATCTGCATGATCATCACATTTATCATGGGTGAATAAAAAAGGTCCTGTTTGTAATTCTTTTTCCACAACATCAATCTGGGTTTCTCTATACCACCAACTTTGTAAAATATCATGATTTCCCTTCACCAGTATGATTTCTAAAAAAGAAAAATCACAACGCCATTTTTTGAACCAATCCAGTTCTACATTGGCGGTACTATGAAAGAAATCGCCAACAACAAGTAATTTTTCGGGTTTAAAAAAGTGAAACAACTGTACCAGTCGTTGAAGGTCTTCTTTATAAACTGTTTGCGGTACGGCAATCCCTGATTTTCGAAAATGGCCGGTTTTCCCAAAGTGAAGATCTGAAACGATTAACGTTTTTCTTTCTTCCCAATAAATGCATCGTTGTGCCGATAGCCAGAGGTTTTGTTCGCGGATTTTATGAAGGACAGGCACTTGCATCAGGAGCAGCAAATGTAGGTGCAAAGCAGGCTTCAGGCAGCTAAAATTTTTGTTAGAATTCGAAACATGCACTACAGGCACGGGTTTTATCAGTGACTGCTTTTTAAAGCTCTGATAATTGTTTTTGCATACGCTTTACGCGGTCTTCCAGTTTTTCTGATGTAAGGTTTTCCCGCATACTGTCCACTTTTATCGGGAAACAAAACGGGGTTAATTGTTGGGGATAGGTGATTACGATCTTTGAATGCTGAATACGTTGCAGCATATCTCTTAAACGAACCTCTTCCATTTGCTGGTCAAAACTTCCTGGTAAGCCTGTCTTATCAATACATTATTGGGGTCATATTCGTTAAACACATTAAAAAGCAAACCGGCAGATGCCTGTAAATGTCTTGCTTTTTTATGTTCGCCGGGATATCCCTGGAATATAAGACCACCTATAACAGCAATATCCCTGAATTTGCGTTTGGCCATTTCTGTGGCATTCACACTTCTCTGGATGTCTTCTATAAGGTTGTCTGCAGAAAAAAGTTCATAGGCATTACTGTCGTCAACAGGAATGGGTTGATCACTCAATAATTCAAAACCATAATCATTCATTGCAATTGAAAACGTGATAGGAGTGATCTTACTAATGCGGTAGGCAAGTAAGGCAGCCATGGCTTCGTGAACTAACCTTCCTTCAAACGGGTAAACAAACAGGTGAAAGCCATCCCTTGTTTCGATCTGTTCAATCAACAATTCATCCGCTTTGGGTACATGCGACAAATATTGTTGTAACAAAAACAAAGGTTGGAGCACAGTTATTTCAACAGGTGCATTATTTGCAGGGATTTGATTGTTGACAATTGCAGATGCTTCGTCAAATTTTTGACGTAACACTTTACCAAGGCTTGCAGAAAGCGGAAGCCTTCCGCCCATCCAACTGGGAACAACCGATTTTTTTACGTTTGATTTTTTTACCAGTACGGTCATATCCCTGATCATTATCAATTCAAGTTGTCTTCCTGCTAACGTAAAACTATCTCCCGGCTCCAATCTTGATATAAACCATTCTTCAATAATGCCTACATAACCACCTGCCAGGAATTTTACTTTCAGCATGGCATCGCTAACAATGGTACCTATATGTAACCGATGCCTCATGGCAATTCGCCTGCTTTTTATTTTATAAATGCCATTTTCTATTTCCACTTTTTTATATTCATCGTATTGCTGCAAAGCGGTACCTCCAATGGTAATAAAATAAAGCATCTCCTGCCATTCATCTTCTGTTAATTCACTAAAACAATTGGTGGCTTTTACTTCACGCCAAATGGCTTCAGGTATAAACCCATCCGATACTGCCAGGGTGCAGAGATATTGAACCAGTACATCGTAACACAACAATAATGGTTCGCGGCTTTCAATATATTCTTCTTCAATAGCCGATTTCAAAGCTGCTGCCTCAATCAACTCCAGTGAATGAGTAGGTAGAAAATAAATTTTACTCGTGGCATCAGGCCTGTGGCCACTTCTTCCGGCCCTTTGTAAAAAACGTGCAACACCTTTTGGAGAACCCACCTGTATAACTGTTTCAACAGGTCGAAAATCTACTCCCAGGTCAAGACTGGCAGTACATACTACGGCTTTCAATTTGCCTTCATGTAACGCTTCCTCAACCCAGGTGCGTAATTCCATTTCAATGCTTCCATGATGTAGTGCAATAAGACCGGCTAAATCAGGTGCAATGGTGAGCAAAGTTTGATACCACATCTCGCTCATACCTCTTGTATTGATAAAAATGAGTGTGGTTTTGCTTTCATTTAAAATAGGTAAAACCTTTTGTGCCAGCTTTATTCCCAGGTGACCCGCCCATGGATATTTTTCAATCTCATCGGGAATGATAGATTGCACTTCAATAGTTTTATTCATTCGGGAACGAACTATATGGGTCTCTACGTTTTGCGAGATCAATTTTAAAGGAGCCAGTAACACTTCCATGGCCTGGTTTAAATTACCAATGGTAGCGCTGATACCCCAAATAGAAAGACGGCTGCCCTTTTCCCGATCTGCATTCGGATTACTCAGCTTCATACTGCGTAATCCAACAAGTCGACTCAATGCTAATTCTACCTGCACGCCTCGTTTGCTTCCCACCAATTCGTGCCATTCATCTACTGCAATAATTTTCAAATTTTCAAGAACATCAGCATAGTTTTTTTGTGCTAATAAAAGATGCAGGCTTTCGGGTGTTATGATTAACACTTCCGGCATTTGTCTTTTTTGTTTTTGCCGGTCGGCCATGGAAGTATCCCCATTTCGTATACCAACTTTCCATTGAAGGTTCAGGTTGGTTATGACTTCTTCCATAGCACGACCAATATCTTTCGCCAGTGCACGAAGAGGGGTTACCCAAATAAGTTGCAGCCCATTTTTAGACCTTGATTGATAGGTAGAAGGATTTTCATTTATAAATTGAATAAGACTTCCTAAAAAAACAGAAAACGTTTTACCCGTGCCGGTAGGGGCATTTATCAACCCGCTTTTACCGTGAATAATATGTTCCCATGCTTCTTCCTGGTAAGCAAAGGGTTTAAAATTTTTAGTTCGCAGCCATTTTTTAATGATCCGGTAACCTATCGTTTGCTCCAGCTTCAATGTTTACAAAGTTTTTAAATATTCTATTACCGCTTTTCGTTCTGTATCATTAAATCCATCGCCAAAATAATGACCGTAGTTTCCATAACCTGGAAGATCTGTGTTGTAAACAGAGGTTGATCCACCTTTTTGTTCAACTGTAAATTTCCAACCCGGGTTCTCATAATCGTATTCCGGTTTATCAAAACTCCTTGACCAGTACCGGGGACGGGATGAACTGTTTAATACTGCATCCAGTGTTGGCACAGATCCATTGTGTAGATAGGGTGCGGTTATCCAGATGCCATCAAGTGGTGGTGCTATATAACCTTCAAATGGCTGCAAACTGGCAGGGTGGTTACCGGTAGTGAACCAGCTTTTGTTGAACCACGACACAAACTGCGGGTTAGAATAATTGCTTTTGTATAAAAAAGAATCTGTTTTAATGATAGATTCGGGTATAAGCAAATTTGGATAAGAACTATTGGCCCCATATGTTCCGTGGCAGGAAGAGCAATTTTTCTCAAACAGAACTTTACCATTTTCAGCCAGTGATGAATTAACGGGTAAAGGGTATTTGGGAGCTTTAAGTGAATAGATATACGCCAAAACATCCGGCATATTTTCATCCACCGTTTTTGATTCTGCTGTATCGTTAACGGTTAAAAGATTGGAGGCCATTAAAAATCTGCCAAAGTCACCTCTGCCAAAACCGTTATAGAACATGGCATTTTTCTTTTTTAATAACCACCAGGGTGGAGTGTCGGTTGGAATCACATCTGAAGGGATATCCAGCATGGCATTATCATTCCATTTAAATGTTTGAGGATCCCGGTGTGCAACAAGAAGGGCAGCCAGGCGGTCAGCTGTATTAACTCCTTTTACTTCCGGTGAAAGATAGGGTGTGATGGCTTTTGTCACCCGTAGAAACGGTTCGGAAGCCTCGTATTGTTTTGGTGAATTGAACTTTAAAACTTTTTCAAGCATTTCGAAATTGGCTGCATTCATTTTTTGGCCCTTTGTAAAATCAACCAAAGAATTTCCCAAACCAATGATCAGCTGGTCTTCAAAAACCTGGGCATGACATTGTAAACAATTAGGGGCTACCAGGATCTCACCATTGGAAGCTTTTACCGCGGTAAAATCATGTGGCAGCTTTTTATTATTGCCTTCTCTATCTAAATAAATTTTTTGATTTCCCGCTCCAAATAGAAAGATTGAAAATGGAATTCCACCTTTTACATAATCGCCTGTGGTTAAATATTGATAACCTTTTTGTGCATTGCCAATCCTTTGTTTGCTTGCCGGGATAGGAACAGGTTTGTCTCCGGCAAATTCATTTACAAATGCTGTCAAACCCAGAAGTGTAACCACTAAAAAAGAAAGCATAACTATCTTTCTCATATCAGCACATTTTTTTTGTTATTGTTATTTACCGTAAAGCTCAAGCATTTTCTTTAGATCATCCAACGTATTGATCTCGTCGATGGTTTTGTCCTTGCGCCACCTGCTGATGCGTGGAAAACGCAGCGCTACCCCCGATTTATGCCGGTTGGAAGCCGCAATACCTTCAAAAGCAATTTCAAAAACAAGTTCAGGTTTCACCGTTCTTACCGGTCCGAATTTTTCCAGTGAATTTCTTTTTACAAAAGCATCTACCTGGGCAAACTCTTTATCGGTTAAACCGGAATACGCTTTTGTAAACGAAATCAATTTATCGCCATCCTTTACTGCAAACGTAAAATCAGTATATAAATTACTTCTGCGCCCTGCACCTTTTTGGGCATAGATCATTACCGCGTCAATAGTTAAGGGATCAATTTTCCATTTCCACCAATCGCCTCTTTTTCTGCCAACCTGGTAAACCGATTTTTTGTTTTTCAGCATAAATCCCTCGGCTCCCAACTTTCTTGAATTTTGGCGCAGTGTTGCTAATTCATCCCATGTTTCGTAGGGAATTACGGGAGAAATAAGCAATGTGGGATGATTGATGGATGCAACAATATCTTCCAGCTTTGTACGACGTTCTTCCAGGGTTTTGGTTCGCCAGTCCTCACCATTATATTCTAACAGGTCGTATGCAAAAAAAGCTATGGGTGCTTCCTGCAACTGTTTTTTGGTAACATTCTTTCTTCCAATTCTTGTTTGCAATAAAGCAAAGGGCAGCGGCTTTTTGTCCACACTTGGAATAATTTCTCCATCAATCGCAATGCCTTCTGGCAAAACACCCTGTAATGAATGATATTCCGGGAATTTCTCAGTCATCAACTCTTCTCCGCGGCTCCAAACAAATAATTCATTATTTCGTTTGATGATCTGTCCCCTGATGCCATCCCATTTCCATTCCGCCTGCCAGTCCTTTGGATCGCCCAGATTTTTTACATCGTCTTCTATGGCATATGCCAGGTAAAAAGGGTAGGGCTTGGAGTAATCGGTATTAAGTGTATGCTCACTTAACAATTCATCAAAAGAAATGGTTGATGGATCCCAATTGCCGCTAATACGATGGGCTATTACGGAAGGTTCAAGGTTTACCGTTCTGGCTAACGCATTTACAATAAGTTTTTGCGATACACCAATACGAAATCCGCCGGTAATTAATTTGTTGAATACAAAACGTTCCGCAAAATCCATATCACGCCATGCGTTCAGGATAAACGACTTTTTAGCCTCTTCATTTTGTTTTTCGATGGCTTTCAATTGTTCAATATAATAATGCAGGGTTTCGGAGGTGCGGGTTTGGTTATTTTGTTCAGGTAACAACAGGGCAATGGTTTCAGCTAAATCACCAACCGTATGGTAACTTTCTTCAAACAACCAAAAAGGAAGATCAATAAGTTCAACACAATAGGTTGCCAGTTGGGTAGTATTTACAGCCCGTTTTGGTCGCCGGCCACTAAAAATGGCAATAACCCAAACCTTATCTTTTTCATCGGCACTGGAAAAGTAATCAACCAGTGCATCCAACTTATCATTGGTTTTGGTACTGGTACCCAAATGCGTAACCAATTCTGCAAATTGCCTCATAGGTTTTCTTCCGGTTTCAGGTCTTCAACTTTTTCTTCTGCTGCTTCGTCATCGCCATATTCAGTTTTCACCTCTCTGGAATGAATGCCCTGCTCATTTAGATACCTGGTAAAAACAGATTGAAAACCATGGGTAGTATAGATACATTCAGCTTCGGTAGCTTTGCAAGCCTTTAATAAACCATTCCAATCTGCGTGATCACTCAGGGCAAATCCAGCATCTGCATTTTTGCGCCGGGCATTTCCCCGTACCTGCATCCATCCACTGCAAATGCCAATTTCGTATGGTAAAAATCTACGTAACCATGGAGATCCCTCTGCACTGGAAGGCGCAATTACAACAGAACCTTTCAGATCTTCTTTTGATGTATCATGGTTCACTTTTTTTACAATGGGTAATTTCCACCCGGCATTTACCAGTGCTGTATGAATATTATATACAGCGCCATGTACAAATATTTTATCTGTTATTTCTGCAATAGGAGGTAGGAGTCGCTGGGCCTTGCCCAAACTGTAAGCAATTAATACCGAGGTTTTACCGGCTGCCTGGTTTTTACGAATCCAGTTTTGCAGGTCTGTGTAAATTTCTTGTTGTGATTTCCATTTGTAGATGGGTAAACCAAATGTTGATTCTGTAATAAAATTGTGGCATTTTACCGGTTCAAATTGTCCGCTCAGGCCATCGTTTTCCAGTTTATAATCTCCGCTTACAACCCAGATCTCGCCATCATGTTCTACTTTAATTTGGGATGAACCAATAATATGACCAGCAGGAAATAGAGTAACCCGTACCCCGTTTAGATAAATCGGCTCATTCCATCCAATACTTTGGTATTGATTGGGACCTAACCGTTGCTGCAAAATTGGTGTTGTATCGGTATGACATAAGTAATATTTGTTCCCCCAGCGTGCATGATCACTATGTGCATGCGTAATAACAGCTCTTTCAACAGGTCGCCATGGATCGATATAAAAATTGCCTGTTTTGCAATACAGCCCCCGGTCAGTAAACTCAATCAATGCCATGATATTAAAGTTACTTAGTAACTAACCATAAATCCTGCCATTTGTTCAGACGAATGAAATTTTATTCTGCCCGGTTGGCGAACAATTAAAAGATAAAATGTAGTGTAATTCTTAGTAAATAATATTTTTCACCCCGCCGAACACCTTAATGAAATACAGGTGTTTGTTCTCAAAATAATCAAGGGTCATTGATGTCTTGTCCTTCAAAACTGGTTGAATATCAAACTGTGTAATAACAGTATTCCCTTTGCGTGTAAGGTTGGAAGCCACATCTTTTTTTGCATCCAGCAGTAATAATGCAAAACGGAGGGTTGATTCATAACCCCTGAAAAACATATCAGATGGTTTTGTACTAACCGTTGAGGAAAATTCTTCAACAAGCCTGTTTTCTAACGGTGTTGATTGGTTGTAATAAAACGGACTTGTATATATGATCTCTAAGCCACTAAGTTTATTAAAATTTAACCTGTCCCATGTAGGCATACCAATAACTCTTACCGGGTAGGTGTTGTTTATAGAGGATAAATGTGTTGTTAAACGCTGGGCAAAAGTTTCATCAAGTGTACCGGCGATAACAATGTTTCTTTTTGTACTATCCAGGTGGGCTGCCAGAATCTGGGGTGTAAAATTAGAGCCAATATTTACATACTTGATATTAAGTGGCGATGACGCAGTAGTGTTGGTATATTCAATAAAATGCTCTTTCAATTGATCTTCCTGCGAACCTGGTTTGGTAAAAACAACTATTTTATCTCTTGAATGGTTTTTCTGAAAAAACCGGTAAATGCCTTCAACGTGAGCTTGCAAGGTTGAATTCAATATAACGAAATAAGGATTGTTGGAAACGCCAACATCATTAGGTAATGTGGCCGATATGAAAGGTATTTTTCTTTCTGCTGCAGCTTCTGCAAGTAGTTTGGTTTCGTTGGAATTGGATTGAGCAATGAACATTTCAACATTGCCAAGATCAGGCCTGGCCAATGTTTGCTTTAGCGACTGGCGGCCTCTTGAATCCACAACAAAAACCTCAAGGGGAGCACCACGTTTTTCAAGAGAATCCAGTGCCATTTGCACACCCTGGTAAAATTCCAGGCCGGGGAGAACATATTTTGGAAAATTATTTTTTTCAAAACGGAAATCACCGCGGGCATCAAATATAGAATCAAGATACAAAGGAGTAAAGATCGCTATCTTAAATCGTTGAACATTTTGTGCAACGCTTGCAGAGGTAAAGGCAACAGTACAAATAAAAGCAACAAAAAATCTATTCATAATCCTTGTATCTTAGGTAAATGTGATCGGTTAAAGAGTGAAAACATTATTCTTTAAACCTCAAGAGCACTGATCATTATTCCCATTCAATGGTTGCCGGTGGTTTACTGCTGATGTCGTACACAACCCGGTTAATACCTTTCACAGAATTGATTATTTCGTTAGACACATGTGCCAGGAAATCATAAGGCAGGTGTGCCCAATCGGCTGTCATACCATCCACACTGGTTACGGCTCTTAACGCCACAGTAAATTCATATGTTCTTTCATCACCCATTACTCCCACGCTACGCACCGGCAATAAGATAGAACCAGCTTGCCAAACCGTTGCATACAGGTTATGTTGTTTTAAGGCTTTAACATAAATATCATCGGCTTTCTGTAGTAGCTTTACTTTTTCTTCAGTTACTTCTCCTAAAATCCGGATGGCTAAACCTGGCCCGGGAAAAGGGTGACGGCTGATCATCTCTTCCGGAATACCCAATTCAATGCCAACTTTTCTTACTTCATCCTTAAACAGGTACCGTAAAGGCTCTACCAGGCTCAAATGCATTTTTTTTGGTAATCCACCCACATTATGGTGCGATTTTATGGTTACTGATGGACCATGTACAGAAACGCTTTCTATAACATCGGGATAAATGGTTCCCTGGCCTAACAATTCAACACCTTTGATCTTTTTAGCTTCTTCCTGGAAAATCTCAATGAACATTTTGCCTATTGCTTTCCGCTTTTTCTCAGGATCTGTTTTGCCTTTCAGTTTGCTATAAAATTTTTCTTTCGCATCAATGCCTTTTACGTTTAGTCCAAGTTGTTTATAGGTTTTCAGAACTGTTTCATATTCATCTTTACGCAACACCCCATTGTCTACAAAAATTCCATGAAGATTATCTCCGATGGCCCGGCTAATTAGTGTTGCGGCAACTGTTGAATCTACACCGCCGCTGATCGCCATTACAACCTTTCGGTCGCCAATCTGTTTTTTTAACGCAGTAACTGTATCGGAGATAAAATGTGCTGGTGTCCAGTCCTGGTGGCAGCCACAAATATTAACCAGGAAATTGTGCAGAATTTTTTTGCCTTCAATAGAATGATAAACTTCCGGGTGAAACTGTAAGCCATAAAGCGGTTTTTCATCACCGGCGGCAGTGTGCCTGAATGCTGCAACAGGAATACTATCAGTTGTGGCCAGTAATTCAAAATTATCCGGCATTTTTAAAATGGTATCGGCATGACTCATCCATACCTGCGAGGAAGGGATAAGATTCTTCAGCAGGTTGTCTTCTTTTTCCAGGTGCAGCACCGCCCTTCCATACTCTCTCTTATTACTTTTTTCAACTTTGCCACCAAATTGTTTTGCTGTCAGCTGCGCACCATAACAAATACCTAAAACCGGTGTTTGTTTAATCAATGATGCAATATTCACCTGCGGGGCATTCTCATCGTTCACTGAAAAGGGTGAACCAGATAAAATAATACCCTTTAAAGAAGTACTGTGTTCTATAGGTTTATTAAACGGGATGATTTCGCAGTAAACATTGGCCTCTCGTACGGCCCTGGCAATCAATTGAGTATATTGGGAGCCAAAATCAAGAATTAAGATCTTTTCTGTCATGGGATGCAAAAATAATAAACCTGTCTCTAACCATAAGAACAATACGGTTGTAATGCCCGAATACCAATATGTGCTACTGAATTGAAATTCTAAACCGTTTCGAAAAGATTTCTTCTATTTGTAACCTGTCATTCAAATTACGAGTCTTATACCAAAACAATCATTTATGAGAATAACTTATAGCATATTAGCACTAACTATTGTCCTTTTTTCATCCTGCGGTTATTTTGGAGGCGAAAGAATCTATGGAGATGGAAAGGTGGTTACACAACAAAGAAGTTCAGGCTCTTTTAATAGTGTAGATGTAAGTGGCGGCATACAGGTTCATGTTCGCCAGGATGCAACTAACTCTGTAAAAGTGGAAGCAGATCAGAATCTTTTAGAATTCATCGACGTTTATACCGAAGGCAATACTGTGGTTGTCAAAGAAAGAAGAGGATATAACCTGCAACCATCCAGGGATATTGTAGTGTATGTATCTGCACCTGCTTTTAAAGATATTGATGTTTCAGGTGCCTGCGATATCATTGGTGATAATGTGATTTCAGGAACCGAGGAATTAAGCATGCATGTCAGTGGTTCAGGAGATATTATTATGCAGGTAGCACTTGCAAAAGTTCATGCAGATATTTCTGGTGCCGGAAGCATTCAGCTAAAAGGCCAGGCAACTGATTTTACAGCAGAAGTAAGCGGTTCCGGGGATGTAAAATGCTTTGACCTTGTAACTGATAACACACAATTAGATCTTTCCGGCTCATCCGAAGTTGAAGTCACAGCAAACAAACAATTGAATGTTGAGGCTTCCGGTTCCAGCAGTGTACACTATAAAGGTGCTGCCAATGTAAGCCAAAGAATTTCAGGTGCAGGAAGTGTAAAGAAGGTAGGATAGAACAAACAGTTCCGGATGCAAACAATAAATTCTAAGCCTTATTTTTACTGACGGGGTGGAAACACCTCGTTTTTTTATGAGTTTTCCTGTAAAACATATTGCACTTGTTTGCAACCCTACAAAAGAAAATGAAAAAGCCTTAAGGGTTACCGATAGCATTGCTATTTTATTGAAAGGTATGGATATCCGGCATTCCATATTTACAACCTGCTGGCCTTCTGAATGGAATGATATCTCAGAAGTTTGGATCATTGGTGGTGATGGAACACTCAATTACTTTATTAACCAATACCCGGATATACAATTACCCCTTTCGATTTTTGCCGGTGGTACCGGTAATGATTTTCATTGGATGTTGTATGGCGAAATAGAAATCGAACAACAGGTAGATAAAATATTGGAAGGGAGCATTTTAAAACTTGATGCTGGTTTTTGTAACAAAAGACTTTTTTTAAATGGTATAGGTATTGGATTTGATGGTGCTATTGTAAAAGACCTGCTCGGTAAAAAAAAACGTCCCGGCAAAAGTTCTTATTTGTTATCTATATTAAAGAATATCCTCGGTTACCGCGAAAAACAGTGTTTTATACAAATGCCTGGTGAAACGATCTCGCAGGAATGTTTTATGATCAGCATTGCCAATGCACAAAGGTTTGGAGGTGGGTTTAAAGTAACACCCAAGGCATGCTTTACCGATGAATTGCTTGATGTAAATGTTGTGGGAAAAATTTCTGCATTCAAAAGAATACGTTATTTACCTGTAATCGAAAAGGGTGAACATATAAACCTGCCCTTTATTACCTACAGGCAGGTTCCCAAAATTACTATTTCCTGTTCGGAAGCCTTAAATGCTCACAGGGATGGCGAGTATTTCACCGAAAAAGAATTTGAAATTGAAATTTTACCAAAACGCTTTTCGTTTCTCAACTAAAATTGGTTTTTTAACAACAAATAATTTTACCAGTAACAAGCCTGCAATAAAACCACCGATATGTGCTGCATAAGCCACTCCGCCGGCTTCACTGCCACCTAATGCACCCAAACCATTAATCAATTGGAATACAAACCAAATTCCAACAGCAATAAAAGCCGGTACTGAAATTATACCCCAAAGAAGCCAAACATGCACTTTTCTTGTTGGGTGTTGAAGTATATAACCGCCAAGCACACCCGAAATAGCACCTGAAGCCCCCAGGCTTGGCATTAATAAATCATGACCTAAAAAAGCTGTCGTAAAAACATGACTTAAACTTGCAATAATGCCACATAATAAATAAAAAAAGAAATAGTTGCGATGGCCCATATCATTTTCGAGGTTATCGCCAAAAACCCAGAGAAACAACATATTACCAGCAAGGTGGGCAAAACCACCATGCATGAACATCGAAGTAAGTAATGTAAAATAAACCGACCCACCAGTGGGCTGTAGGCCAGGTAATTCAACTCTTTGATTCGTATAGGGATCTAATAAGATCTTGGAATCGGTTATGATATCTCGTCCGGATAAAATTTCTCCAGGTACGGTAGAATAAGCATATGTGAACTGAATGTCGCCACCCATCCCTTGCAGGAAGACAAATACCAGGATATTAATCAGAATGAAAATATAATTTATGACCGGAGTAGTATGCCTGTCCCGGTTATCATCCCCAATTATCAGCATTATTTATGTTTTTTACAAAGGATGCAAATGCTATTCCCGCTAAATAAAAAAGTCCTGCACAGGCAGGACTTTAGAATTCGTGAAATATCGTTGATTAATAATTATCTCTGTATCCACCTCCGCCGCCGCCACGGTTACCATAACCGCCGCCGCCGCCGCGACTGCCGCCGCCGCCGCCGTAACCGCCGCCGCCTTTTTTAAAGCCGCCGCCACCGCCGCCACCAAAGCCACCTCTTTTCTTGTAACCGCCGCCTTCTCCACCTTCTTTAGGACGAGACTCGTTTACAACAAGATTTCTTCCTTCAACTTCGGTACCGTTTAATTGGGCAATAGCTGCTTGTGCCTGTTCATCATTTGGCATTTCAACAAAGCCAAAACCTTTGCTTCGTTGAGTGAATTTGTCCATAACAATTTTAGCAGAGGCTACTTCACCATAAGGTGTAAACATGTTGGCCAGATCCTGATCTTTCAGGCCCCAACTTAGGTTTCCTACGTAAATGTTCATTTTTGAGAAATTTAAAAAATAAAAGTGTTTACAGCTATCAAGAAACCATGAACATTTCCCTAACGTTCAAAGGACCTGTGAAACTGAAAGAACACAAAACGTAACGAATATAGGGAAATTATATTAATATCAAAACGCGATAAAATTTTAAAAAACCTGGTTTGATGTGCGGTTGTATAACTGCCTGTAAAGCAATCCTCACAAATCCGATAGATGTTGTTGCAACGAAAAAGGCCCGCCTGGACGGGCGGACCTTTAGTCTAATAAAAGTTTCTTTTTATTCGGCAACAACTTCAAATTCTACATCTGAATGCTGTCCGTTACCAAAATCGATAGAAGCTTTATAGGTACCTAATTCTTTTACTTCGTCAGTAATATGAATTTTCTTACGATC
>DASTMJ010000325.1:0-10087 GCA_035714205.1 Flavisolibacter sp.
TAGCTTTCATTGAATAACCTGCCGGTATCCAGCGTAAAAAAACTAACAGGCTGGCCAGACTTATAAATAAGATCTGTGATCACCTGGTCTTCATATCCAAAACTGGTGGAAAAGGTTACGGCATCGGGAAAAAGGGAAACCAGTTTTTTGAAAACAAGCGGTATATCCATGCCCCTGCAACTGGCTTGCAAAGACACAACCGTGTTTTTTAACACTTGTGTCATACAATTACTTTAATTAAAAACAATATTCAGTGATAGCAAGGTCTCGAAGGGAGACGGAAAACTTAGTTGTTACAACAACAACACGATGTGCGGGAGATACAACAACACTTTGCAGAATGGCAGGTTGGAGTCAGGGAAACCATTTGCTTTGTTGAAAGGAATGTCGTTGCTTTTTTCATTATTTTAAATTTAGCAGTGATTGAAATGCTTCAACCGCTTACCAGGATTTACCAGGACTGCTTAAAACAAAAAAGCACTCCCGATAAATCAGAAGTGCTTATTAT
Source organism: Flavisolibacter sp. (assembly GCA_035714205.1). Lineage (GTDB taxonomy): Bacteria > Bacteroidota > Bacteroidia > Chitinophagales > Chitinophagaceae > Flavisolibacter. The sequence continues at coordinate 509 of DASTMJ010000325.1, forward strand.
TTAGAGTTAAACTAAACCGAGCAATCTGACTTATCTGTCCCGTTTTTACGGGTTGGAATTAGCACCATGTTCTTCATCTCTTTTTGAGTAGAAGAACGGTTGCTAAGGCATCATCGGGCCATTTCCCTCCGCCTTTCTGGATAAGTGATAAAAGAACTGTTACAAATATAGTGTCTATTTTAAATTCCGAAACGATTATATATTTTTTTGCAACATATTCACAAATCAACTTCATGTGATCTGGCCCGGGAGAATAAGTTTGGAGCCTTTATCAACAACACCTTCAGCAACAAATTCATAACCTCTCATTTTTGTTTTGCTCGCCCATTTAATTAGCTGCTTCTATTGCATCAATTAGGCATCACATCATCATGTGACAAACCACATGGTGATTTGTTTTCATCTTTATCGCACCATCCAACCCTGGCAAACCTGAATTAACCGGTATCTTATAAACCAGGCATTCATTTACCACAACTAAAACCCTTTTATGCGTATTTTCTTCACCTTATGTACAGTTTTACTGGCAACTACAGTTTTTTCTCAACAGGGTGTTGCTATTAACGAAGACGGCACAACCCCGCATGCCAGTGCCATGCTGGATGTAAAAAGCACTACCCGTGGTTTATTATCACCCCGCATGACCTATGCCCAAAGGGTAGCCATTGCTGCCCCTGCAAAAGGATTGATGGTGTATCAAACAGATACCTACCTGCAGCTGGCAGCGGGCCTTTATATATTTGACGGAAGCACATGGCGGCGCATCACACAATCGGGTGATCCGGGTTCTGTGCAGTCGTGGAACGTCACTGACAATGACCAATACAGTGCCGTAAACGGTAACGTAGGTATAGGCACCTCAACCCCTAATGATAAACTGGACGTGAACGGTAATTTACGTATGACGGGAAATGCCCGCCTGCTGAAATTTGAAACACTGGCGGGTGGTACCGGTTCAGGCAATATCGTCTCCAATAAATATGCGCCAGGCATTCATTTCATCCGCTCCGGCGGTACCCTCCTTGGTAAAATGGAATATGTAGACACGGCCGACTTTTCAAATTTCCTCCGTTTTCATACCGGTCCCACACCATCTAACGACCTCACAATTACCACAGGCCATAACATTGGTATCGGCACCCTGGACCCACAGGCCAAACTTCATATTTCAGGAGGTAGTGGAGAACAATTGCGTGTACATGCAGCTGTTGATCCCATCATCCAGTTTACGGAAGGTTTTATTGGAGGGGCACAGAAAAAGGGCTTTGTACAGGTGAGCGGTGATAACCTGCGCATAGGCACCAATTCAGGTAATTCAGCGGGAAAATTTATCGTACGTAACAATGGAGCCGACAGGTTTTTTATCGATGCATCGGGCCGGGTAGGTATTAATGAAGACAATCCAATGGCGCAACTCCATGTTACCGGCCGCACCTACCTTAACAATGCAAATAACGAAGCCCTGGCCATTGATGGCTCAAATCCGTTTATTCAATTTTACCAATCAGGGGTAGCAAAATCTTTTATACAACAAACAGGCCCCACTCTTTTTATGGGAGTCAATGGAGGGAACTTAAGACTGGATGCAATCCAGGTGGCTATTGGTGCCAACCTGAACACGGCAACCGGGTATAAGCTGGCAGTTTCCGGCAAGGTGATCTGCGAAGAATTGAAAGTAAAACTAAGCGGCAGCTGGCCTGATTATGTATTTGACCAGGATTATAAATTACCAGGACTGGAGGAGGTGGAGCAGTATATAAAAGAACATAAGCACCTCCCCAATATTCCGGCCGCTGCAGAAATTGAAACCAACGGGATGGAGGTTGGAGAAATGCAAAAAAAGATGATGGAAAAAATTGAAGAGCTCACCCTTTATGTCATAGAATTGAAAAAAGAGCTGGCCTTATTGAAAAAAGGGAAATAATATACATAAACTAACAATGACCATCATGCGAAATAACAAAACATATATCTTGGCCTTTTTAGTTGTGCTGCCCATGTTGATGGCGGCACAGCGAAAACAGGTCATGGAGGGAGAAATTTACATACGATTCAGATCTATGGAATCGGTCGGTAAAAAACCCAACCATGCCCGGGAAAATGTACTGCCCTATGTCAGTGTACTAAAGGATCTGAAAGACAGGTTTGGACTGAAGAACCTGCGCAACAGTTTTCATTTCAGTAAGCTGGAACGTTTTAAACGAACCTACCGGTTACAATTTGATAAAAAAGACAAAAGAGAAGAACTGCTTTCTGTTTTACGTTCGTTCCCTGAAATAGAGTTTGCAGACCCCATACCATTACCTCAGGTACACTGGTTACCAAATGACCTGGGTTCCAATTCCACCAGCGGGCAATATGCACTACATCTTATGCATGCCGAAAATGCATGGGATATTACGAGGGGAAAAAAATCGGTTGTGGTTGCCGTTGTAGACAACGGCGTTGACCTGGGCCACCCGGACCTGGTTAACAAACTGGTTCCCGGTTATGATCTGGCTGATGGCGATAATGACCCCGACATTCCCCACATGGGCTTTGACCATGGCACACATGTGGCAGGGATCATTGGAGCGCAAACAAACAACGACAGGGGCATTGCCTCCATCGGCAACGAGGTGATGATCATGCCGGTCAAAGTAACTTACGATGATGCAGAGAATTTCAAGGAAATCACACATGGATATGAAGGCATACTTTGGGCAGCGGAAAACGGGGCCGATATTATTAATTGTTCCTGGGGTGGTTATGAAACTTATTCATCCAGTGAAGATGTAATTATAACAGCTACAGAAATGGGATCATTGATCGTGGCTTCCGCTGGTAACGACAATACAACCCTTAAAGAATATCCCGCTGCTTTTCTCCGTGTACTGGCTGTTGCATCATCAAATAGTGAAGACAAAAAATCAGACTTTTCCAACCACGGCAGCTGGGTAGATGTTTCCGCCCCCGGGTCGAACATTTTAAGCACGGTACCGGGTTCAGTTGAGTATGGCAACAAGAATGGTACGTCAATGGCAGCACCTATGGTCTCTGCTGTTTGTGCACTGGTGAAATCCCTCTCAGCATCTTACACGCCGGGAGAAATAACACAAATAATCAAGAATACAGCGGACCCGATTATTTATGCCAATGATCCAAGCTATAATGGGCTATTGGGAACGGGCCGGGTAGATGCTTATTTTGCTGTCAGGGAAGCCTACATCTGCACAACTGAAAAAACGATCTCCGGCGACCCTTTTCGTGTGCCTTTCACAGAATGCAGTAACTGGATCAAAACCAGCAGCACCTGCATAGTACCTAATGGCGAACAGGTCATTTTTGATGCGGGATCCTTTATTGAATTAAAACCCGGTTTCAGGGCCACGGCAGGCTCTGATTTCCGGGCACGGATTAACGGTTGCGGAGATTGATACCACTTGCATTTTGAAAGCGATATCCCATTTCCCTGATACAAAAACGTTTTATGAAACAATTTTTTGGTTTAAAAAAAGCACTATTTCCGGCTCTGGCAATCACCTGCCTTCAATTCCAGGTAACCGCACAGCTCACAATAGGGCCGGGGGTATATTTGTCTTCTGCAGGCAATTCTACCAATATTGTGATGCAGGATGTGAGCCTGGTTAATCATGGGCTTATTCAGCATTCATCAGGAGTTTTTCGTTTTACAGGCAACGCACCAACCATTATTACAGGCAATGGAACACTGCAATTCTTTAACCTGGTCATGGACAGGTCCTTCAACAGCAATGTTACACTGATGCGAAACATTGAAGTGGCCAATACTCTGGCATTCCAAAAAGGGTTGCTGGAACTAAATGGTTATACAGTTGACTTGCTATCTACCGGACATTTAATAAATGAGAATGAATCGGGCAGGATTACAGGCCTTACAGGCGGCCTGGTAAAACGCAAAATAAATCTCGCTGCTCCGTCCGCAGTCGACCCCGGCAACCTGGGAGCAATTATTTCTTCTCCTGAAAACCTGGGAGAAGTTACGATTCAAAGAGGGCACCAGTCACAACAGAACAGCCTGGGCACAGGGAGCTCCGTTCACCGTTTTTACGATGTGCTTCCCACGAATAATACGGCACTGAAAGCCACCCTGCGCTTCTCTTACCTCGACGCAGAACTGAACGGCTTGCCGGAGAACGACCTGGTTCTTTTTCAAAGCACAGCAAATAATAACTGGTCTGCCAAAGGATTTTCGTCCCGGGATGCTTCCGGCAACTATGTTGAAAAAACCAACCTGGCCTCTTTTTCCCGCTTTACACTTTCTACCAGCCTTAATGAACTGGCAAACGATTGTTTACCGGAAGAAATGCAGACCTGGTACCTGGATGCTGATGGCGATGGCTATGGTTCACCACTTCAATCAACAACAGCATGTAAACCTCCCAAAGGTTATACAGACATGGCAGGTGATTGTGATGACAATAACCCCGCCATTCATCCTTCCGCAGCCGATGTATGCAACGGGCTTGATGATAACTGTGATGGTATTACCGATGGTACCTGCACTACTGTTCCGGGTCTAACGGTTACAGATACCCGGGTGTACGAAACAAGCGGTGAAGCTAATGTAACCGTAAGTTTGTCGGCTCCGGCAGCAGGTACCATTACAACTAAATATAAAACCGTTAATGGCTCGGCCAGCCACCCCAAAGACTACCAGCGTGTAACGGGACTACTGGTATTTTCAGCAGGAGAACAGTTTAAAACCGTAGCAGTTACGCTGACAAGGGATAACAAACCGGAACCAGCCGAATACTTCGATCTGCTACTGGAAGAACCAACCGGTGCTGTGCTCGCCGATGCTTCAGGCAGAATCACCATTATTGAATCAGGCGTTGATAATGAAACAACGTCGTACCTGGAAAAACAGAAAACGACTGATCCTGGTTTTGATGTGAAGGTTTATAACAATCCTGCCGCAACCCAGTTTATTATACAGGTTACTACCGAAAGTACAGAGCGGATGGTGATGCAGGTTAGCGATGCGCAGGGAAGAATTATTGAACAACGGTCCAACATGGCTCCTTCAGGTATTATTGCCGTTGGTGCAGGTTACCTGCCGGGAATTTATTTTGTGCAGGTTCTGCAAGGTAATCACCATAAACAAATAAAACTGGTCAAACTCTGATTCAATTGGTTCCATAAACAGGTACCTCAAATAGCACATGAAAAAGCAGCATATAGGTATGCTGCTTTTTCATGTGGCAACACGTTACTCTATGCCTGGCTCCGCACATCCTTCTTTGCTATTTCTTAACATCGTCAGGTAATAGTTTAGTAACATGTTTAACTTATAAGCTTATGAAATACGGTTACCTTTTCCCGTTAGCTGCTCTTTTTTTTATTGCCGCTACAGGTAAGCAACATTTTACACCGGTTCAACAAAATGTCTTTATCGGAAGCCAGGGTTCACAATCCATACGGTTTCTAAATGAATCCCGTTTAAAGAACTTACCTGCAATATTGAATCGTTTAAGTGTAGTATTGAATGAAGAGGCACCCGAACTAAACAAATGGCTGGCAGGTGATGGCTTTAGCGTTCGCATTTTTGATATCTCCTGTGAAAGTTTTGAACATGTGGCTGCCATACGATACCAGGCCCGCGATTCTGTTTTTCAGCTAAAGTTGAATGCCTTCAACCAGCATGCATCAGACAGGGCTCTTGCGGCAACATTGATACACGAAACGATGCATTGTATTTTACTGCACACTTTAAAACGGGTACAACAGGGAGATAAAAATGCCCTACAACAAATTGCTGATCTTGGCTTGGCTCAACCCGACAGCAGCAATGCTTACAGCAACCAATTTTTTGTATTGGTGAACCAGGGCCAGGAAGGCCAGCATGAAATGATGTACCAACTATTGTATCCCACCATGGTGGCGTTACTGCAACGTTTTATAGAGATCCATGAAGGCGTTTCGGTTAATCCATCTGTTGCCGAACATTTAATGTGGTCTGGGCTGCAGGGTACAAAGGCTTACAAAAGCCTGGATCCGGAAGAACAAAAACAAATTGAATCCATGCTTTTATCAGCTAAAGGAGTTCTGAGAGATGGATTTGAATAAGTGAATCTTCAGCACGCATAATAACGGGCATAGCCAATTAGCTGATCTTCCTGATGTAAATGAATTGCGGCAGTTCTTCCTGGCCTGTATAAATCACACGATTGTACCAGAGCTCCAGGTCTATCGGCTGCCCCTGGAAACTGGCAAGGTGGTAATAACCGCCTGTTTTTTCACCACTGGAACCAGTCAGTTGCATCACATCTGCATCCTGGAAAGGTTTTGTATCCACATGAAAAACAAGGGTGGTTTGCCCCCTGGCTGCCAATTCTAAAAAGTCGTGAAAGGAACCAACCCGTTCCAGGTCGGCAGAAGGTCCGGTATATTCAGGTAGATCGAGAAACCAGGCATTGCCCAGTTTATAATAGGTTACAGTGTACATGGGATGCGGATAAAGCGCAAACCTACTGCGTACTTTCCGCAAGCGCAAGCGTATTTTTACTGATTTTTACCCACGGCTTTTACTTCAGGCGAATCTTTTTTCTGCATACTACCATCAGGTAAGGGTATTTGAACTAATAACCGGGTTCCACTCCCCGGAGCCGATTCAATGGTAGCTACTCCGTCAAATACCCGGGCCCGGCTTATGATATTGTTAATCCCGATGCCCGTGCGTTTTTGTGTTGGATCAAAACCACGTCCATTATCCCTGACGCTTAACCATGTGGTATCCTGCTCCTGGCCCAGGTAAATATCCACCTCTGTTGCACCCGCATGCTTGATCACATTATTCAATTGCTCCTGCACAATTCGGTACAGGGCCAATTTCTGGTCCTTATTCAACAGGTTCCGGTAACTGGAATATTCAAACTGTATACACAAACCGCTGGAGGATTGCACCATTTCTACCAGTGCTGAAATAGAATCAATAATTGACTGGGTTCCAAGTGTAGGCGCAGAAAGATCCCTTGAAAGGTTACGGATTTCATTGATGGATTGAACTACATGACCAATGGTTTTTGGCAATAGTTCCTCACGCAGGTCTTTATGGTTAATTGCCATTTCCAGGTATAATTTTACTGTTGTCAGCACCTGGTTTACATTATCATGCAACTCCCTGCCTATATGTTCCCTTTCCCGCTCCTGGGCTTGTATTACCTGTTCGGTGACTTTTCGCTGGTACCGTTTTTGTTCTGCCTGTCGTTTTTCAGATAGTCGTTTCCGCAGTGTTATATCCCGTATAATGATGATCCATTGTTCACGACCCTGTACATCCTTGTAAAGTGCTGACGTCATTTCACCCGGGAACTGCATGCCGTTACTTCTCTGGAAGAGCCATTCCTCCTTAAAGCTTTCATCAGGCCTGCCCGTTTGCAGGTAATGATGTGTCAATGCATCCCCACATGTTAAAAGGGAAAAATTGCTATTACAAAGCTGTTCTGCCGTCATTTTAAAAAACCGGCTGGCGGCCGGGTTGGCCGCAATAATAGAACCACCAGGTTGTACTATCAGGATAGCTTCCAGGCTGTTCTCAAAAATAGAACGGTATTTTATTTCACTTTCCTTTACTCTATCCAGGTGTTGCTTACGTGCCACCAATATCCAGCCAATCAAAAGACAAAATATCAGGATAAAGGCGCTAAGCAACAAGGCAGAAATTTTTTCCCTGGCTACACGCTGGTTAAAATTTAAAAACACATCAGACGCCGACGTTCCAACAGTGGTTATCATAGGATAGCGGTCCAGCTTGCGGTAGCTGAAATATGTGGGAATACCCCGAATGGCATCTTTGGCAAAATAATGCCCTACAGGCTTTTCAGCCAGGTATTGGAACAAAGGGCTTTTGCTGATGTTTTCTCCATAACTTTCCCTGGAGCCTGTACGCCTGGAATAAGTGGTACCGTTATCGGGTGCAATAAAGGAAATAATATCATTCGGCCTCAACGTTGCATTTCTATACAAACGGGTGAAAACAGAAGGGGATATCTGAACAGTCACAATACCCCCAAAACTTCCGTCCGGGTGATTCAACCTGCGTGAAAAAGGGATCATGGGTTTATTCAGCGTTCGTGAAATAAGTGGCTTCCCAATATATAATCCCCTTTCCTTATTGTTTTTATGTACAATAAAATGTTCCCGGTCTTTAAAATTAAACTTTCCAGCTCTTGTAATTGGATAACTGGATGAGATAAGATTACCTTCTTCATCAATGAGGCTCACACCATCCAGCAATGCGCTGTCCGCATTTCTGTCCCGTAATAGTTGGTGAACCAATATGTTTTCACCTTTCATTTCATATTCCCGCTTAACCATTTGCAATAGCGCATCAGCATTATGAATGGTGCGGATGGCGTATTGTTCCATAGCCACGGCAAGATTGGAATTTCGCTGGATGGCAGCTTCCAGTATATGCGCCTTTTCCTCCTTTTGCTGTTGCAACAAACCAGTCCAGATGTAGGCTATCAGTAATAGTCCAAAACCGGTTGTGATGAGTAAGGCCCTGCTTTGTTTTTTACAAAGAGCCATAGTTCAAACCTTTGGTTCGGGAAAAAAAATGTAAATCGGCTAAATGCTGGGGATGTAATTGATCGGCTGGATGCATGTTTGGGTTTTTCAGCGGAAATTGAATAAATAGGTGCACAAAATACATACAAGATGCCAGAAACACTATACAACTGTTTAATATATAGTTGAATAGTGTTGCATTGTCGGTAAAACCGGCATGTACATCAAAAGGACAGGTTTTGTACTGCACCTTGTTCAACCTGGATCAGTGCCTAATCGGCACCTCTGAACCACCGGTATCCATAAGCGTCAAGAATAATGGTATGCCGGCCTTTATCATCGGCTACACTTTCTACATTTTTCATCAGGTCTACCAGGCGATTGGCACCAGCCTTTCTAACAGTTAATGAAAATTCCTGCGGCTTGTCTGTAAAATTGTGAAAGATCAAAACTATACAGTCCTTATACTGGTATTGCATTAACAGGATGGAGTTATCACCTGTTTTCAAAATCTCCCATTCGCCCAGCCCAATTTCAGGACATTCCTTTCTTAACCTGATCAGGCTTGTCATCCAATTAAGTAAAGAATCAGGGTCCCTTCGCTGGTTCTCAACATTTACATGCTTATATGAATAAAAACCCTCGTCAATAAGCGGGTGAACCAGGTTCTTTGCATCAGAAAAGCCCGCGCCTGGTTCTGCCGACCATTGCATCGGCGTTCGAACGGCGTCCCTTTCTTTCAGTTCAAGTTTATCGCCCATTCCAATTTCGTCCCCATATCGTATAACCGGGGTTCCGGGTAATGAAAACATCAGGCTGTAAGCCAGCTCCATTTGTTGCCGGCTGCCCAGCATGGGGGCCAGCCTTCTGCGAATTCCCCTTTCATACAATTGCATATGCGGTTCTGGTCCAAAACGCTCAAACACTTTCTGGCGTTGTTCCTCTGAAAGCCGGCCCAGGTCCAGCTCATCGTGGTTTCGAAGAAACTGTGCCCACTGGCTGGTAGGAAAGATCTCCTTAGTTTTTTCGAGTGCTTCAATCAAGGGTGAA
>DASTMJ010000326.1:0-25450 GCA_035714205.1 Flavisolibacter sp.
GCAAAATTAAATTTTGGTGGTGTAGAAGAAAATGTTGTGACTCGTGAAGAGTTCCCCCTTTCCAAAGCGCAGGAAGTTTTAAAAAACGAAACAGTAGCTGTAATTGGTTATGGTGTTCAGGGTCCCGGGCAGGCATTAAACCAAAGAGATAATGGTATTAATGTAATTGTGGGACAGCGTCGTAATTCAAAATCATGGGATAAAGCTGTAAAAGATGGTTTTGTTCCAGGCGAAACGTTATTTGATATTGAAGATGCACTGAAAAGAGGCACCATAATTTGCTATTTGTTAAGTGATGCAGCACAAATTCAATTGTGGCCTACTGTAAAAAAACATTTAACGCCGGGCAAAGCTTTATATTTTTCTCATGGCTTTGGTATAACCTACAACGACCAGACAGGTATCATTCCGCCTCCGGATGTTGATGTGTTCTTAGTAGCACCAAAAGGTTCAGGTACATCATTACGCAGAATGTTTTTGCAAGGCCGTGGATTAAACAGCAGTTATGCCATTTTCCAGGATGCTACCGGCCGTGCTTTTGAAAGAGTGATTGCACTGGGTATTGCAGTAGGCAGTGGTTATTTGTTTGAAACTGATTTCCGGAGAGAAGTATACAGCGATCTTACAGGTGAACGTGGCACATTGATGGGAGCCATCCAGGGAATTTTTGCAGCACAATATGAAGTATTAAGGGCCAAAGGCCATTCTCCTTCCGAAGCATTTAATGAAACCGTAGAAGAGTTAACGCAATCGTTAATGCCATTAGTTGCTGAAAATGGGATGGACTGGATGTATGCCAATTGTTCTACTACTGCTCAGCGTGGCGCATTGGATTGGTGGAAAAGGTTCAGGGATGCAACACTACCTGTGTTCAATGAATTATATGAAAGCGTAGCCACTGGTAAAGAAGCGGCCAAATCAATTGAAAGCAATAGCAAGGCAGATTACCGTGAAAAGCTGGAGCAAGAATTAAAAGAGCTTCGCGAAAGTGAAATCTGGCAGGCTGGCAAAACAGTAAGAAGCCTTCGCCCCGAAAACCAGGAGCCTAAAATTCCCGGGTCGACAGTTGTGGAGAAAAGACTGGAAAAATTAAAATTCTCATCCCCATTATATCGTGATTGATAAAACTATAAATAAAGCCACGCTGAATTTCCGGGAAGCGGCGGAACGATTGAAACCGGTGGTAAAAAGGACCCCGCTGGTCTTTAACCAGGGGCTTTCTAAAACATACCAATGTAACGTATACCTGAAACGGGAAGACCTGCAAGTTGTTCGTTCCTATAAATTACGTGGCGCCTATAATATGATGAGCAGCCTGCCACCAACACAACTACAAAAAGGTGTTGTATGTGCCAGTGCCGGAAATCATGCACAGGGTTTTGCATACAGTTGTAAAAAACTGGGTGTAAAGGGTGTAGTATTCATGCCCATTATTACACCATTACAGAAGGTGCAGCAAACCCGTTTTTTTGGAGAAGATTTTATTGAGATCAAATTGGTTGGCGATACGTTTGACGATTGTGCTTTTGCTGCAAAAGCTTATACAGAGCAGAATGAGTTGACATTTATTCCTCCTTTTGATGATGCAAAGATCATAGAAGGCCAGGCTACCGTTGGTGTGGAGATTCTTGAAGAACTTTCGCATATTGATTACGTATTGATACCTGTTGGTGGCGGCGGTTTGTGTGCCGGTGTTGGAACGTATTTCAAAACCTTTTCTCCCGTCACAAAAATAATCGGTGTGGAACCAGAAGGTGCCCCTTCCATGAAAGCTGCATTAAAAGCTGGCCAGCCGGTTACATTAGATGTAATAGATCGTTTTGTTGACGGTGCTGCCGTTAAACGTGTTGGTGACCTTACCTACTTTTTTTGCAAGGATGTTATACACCAAATGAACCTGGTATCGGAAGGGAAAGTGTGTTCAACGATTTTAAAACTCTACAACGAAGATGCGTTGGTTGTGGAACCTGCCGGAGCCCTGTCTATTGCAGCATTGGAAGACCTGGCAAATGAAATAAAAGGGAAAACTGTGGTTTGTATTGTAAGCGGCAGCAATAATGATATTGACCGCATGCAGGAGATAAAGGAACGCTCTTTACAATATGAAGGATTAAAACATTATTTCCTGGTTCGTTTTGCACAAAGACCCGGTGCCCTTAAAGAATTTGTAAATCATGTATTGGGGCCAAACGATGATATTACAAGGTTTGAATACATGCAAAAACACAATAAGGAAACCGGCCCTGCCCTGGTCGGTATTGAATTGCAATCAAGGCATGATTATGAGGTTTTGCTGGATAACATGAACCGTTACCACATCAACTATACAGAACTCAATAAAAACGATAACCTTTTTGGATACATTGTCTAGCCTATGCTTTTGTTAATAGTTAAAGAAGAAAGGTCACATCAGTGACCTTTTCTTTTTCTGTTATACACCCAACTGATTACAGTTTTTTAAGTTCCCAAGATCCAGAACCTGGTATGATAAATGAAAAGTTATTTTACCTAAACATTGTTTTATATAAGTAGCAAGTAACCGGTAATGGTAGATACAAATCACATTTTTAAAAATCCTGTATTAGCGGGCTTTTATCCCGACCCAAGTGTATGCCGTGCCGGTTCCGATTATTACCTGGTTACTTCTTCATTCGCTTATTACCCGGGTTTACCGCTTTTTCACAGCTGTGATCTTGTAAGCTGGAAACAAATCGGGGCTGCGCTAAACAGGCCTGAACAATTAAATTTAGATGGAATTGGTATTTCAAGAGGTTTATTTGCACCCACCATTCGCTTTCACAATGGTATTTTTTTTATCACCTGCACATTAGTTGATGGTGGCGAAAATTTTGTGATCAATTCAAAAGATCCTGCTGGTGATTGGAGCAATCCGTTTTGGTTACCGGAAGTAGATGGACTAGACCCTTCTCTATTTTTTGACGATGACGACAAAGCGTACCTGGTTTATAATAGCATTCCTCCAGGTAATGTTCCTTTGTATGAAGGTCACAGAACTATTCGTTTTTATGAGTTTGATTATGATAAAATGAAAGTGTGCGGAGATCAAAAAATTTTAATCAACGGTGGCGTGGATATTTCAAAAAAACCAATCTGGATCGAAGCACCTCATATTTATAAAAAGGACGGCTGGTATTTTTTGTTGTGCGCAGAAGGTGGAACGGGATATGATCATTCAGAAGTAGCTTTCAGAAGCCGTGCAGTTGCAGGACCTTACGTCCCTTATGAAAGGAACCCGGTACTAACGCAGCGTCACCTGGATCCTGAGAGAAAAAACCCTGTTACTACGGCCGGCCATGCAGATCTTGTAGAAACCCCAGGCGGCAAATGGTATGCTGTATTTCTTGCGTGCAGACCTTATAAGGACAATCATTTTAATATTGGAAGAGAAACATTTTTAGCGCCAGTTAGATGGACAAAGGATAAGTGGCCTGTCATTACAGAAGTAAATGAAAGCATTCAATATTGCTATTCATTGCCCGTGCCTGACATACAAAAAGCACCAAATTTTTATAGTGGCAATTTTACATTTCGTGATGATTTTTCTACAATCGTGCTGAATCAACGCTGGATGTTTTTACGAACAGTGAGGGAAAGCTGGTACAGTTTATCGGTCGAGAAAGGAGGGATAACCATGAACCTGAGACCAGAAACAGTAGCAGGAAGCAGAAATCCGTCATTCATCGGGCACAGGCAACAACATATAAAATGCACAGCTACAACCAGTATGTTATTTAATGCGACTAATGAAAATGAAAAAGCCGGGCTGGTCATTTTGCAAAATGAAGAACACTATTATTATTTGTGCAAATCAGTAGAAAATGAAAAGCAGGTTATTCAATTATTTCAGTCAGGACCACAGGAAACATTACTACTACTGGCTTCTACATTCATCAATACTCCTGCTACGGAGGTTCAATTTAAAATAAAGACCAATAGTATTTATTATGACTTTTATTATGCAGTTGATGGCTCACACTGGACTGCTTTAAAAAAAGATGTTGATGGAACTTTTTTAAGCACAGAAACTGCCGGAGGCTTTGTGGGTTGCGTATTCGGACTGTATGCAACATCGTTAGGTAAAAACAATTTCAACAAAGCTGTTTTTAATTGGTTTGAATACACGGGTGATGATGAGATTTTAAAATAGTTAGCAAAAAAAACCCCGCAAAAGCGGGGTTCATCATTCTTATTACTACTAACTAGTCTTCTTTGATTTTTACTTCACCTTTTTCAATTTTTACTTTTGTTTCCTTACCATCTTTCGTTTTAGTTTTAATCTTCATTTCTTTTACTTCGTTGGTGTTCATATCTGAAGTTGTAGTACTGTCTGTAGTTACTGCATTAGCTGAACTATTAGTAGTATTCAGATTAGTGCTTGTGTTTACATTAGTATTGGAGTTATCTGTAGTGCCGTCCATAGCAGCATTGGTGCTGGTATTTACTTCTGTTTCAATGTCAGAACGAAATGGATCCATTACTGAACTTCCATCTTCCATGATCCATTGTGATTTTACGGTACCATTTTCCAGAGTTCGGATATGGTAGATATTCTGTGTACTGTCACCTTTAATAGTGGTTACGTCGTAGATCATTGGACCATACATGGTAGTAACCTTTGACATAATATCATCAGGAACATATGTTTGAGCAATGGGCATCGCAACTGTATACGTATCGCCCCTATCGTTGTAATAAATATGGGAATAACGTCCGTTGTTTAAATAAGTTCCATGATACCAATCGCCTGATTGTGTCCAGGTGATATTACTGGCCGCAGGATAATCCTTCTGCAAATTCAATTGGGCACGGTAAGGGATAGCCACTGAAGTGGCTCCATAAGCATTATACTGGGTATTTGTGCTCATAGAATTATTCAAGTTGGCATTGTTCATTGTATTCGTATTTAACGAATCGGTTGTACTGCTGGTTGCTTTGGCAGTGGTATCTGTATGATGTATTGTAGAATCTTGTGCAAATACCAAACAACTACTGCCAATCAAAAACAAAGAAAGAATCGTCTTTTTCATAATTATACATTTTTTTAAAGAGGTTAGCACTAATAAGAACGATTCAGCAGATACAACTATAATGCCCACTCATTGTTTTAAGCAGGCTGTACATGTAAAATATTTTTTTTATGTTGTTGAGTACGTTTGGTAAAATCCACCTTTAGATAAAAAAAATCCCCTCTGGATAAGAGGGGATAATTTATGTAAGGCGTTTAAAATGTTACAATTTGTTTTTTCATCGGACGGACGCCTCTACGGTTTTCAAAGGATTGGAAAGAATTCTATAGGATTCGGACTTAAACGGGCTTTCTAAAAGATATTGGTTATGGCTTTCGGGTATTGGATTGGTTTTCTAGAATCTGGATGTTTTGGTTTTCATTGGATAGATAACTCATCGTCATCTGGTACAAATGTATAGCAGGTAAGCAACCTGTACAATTGCAATTATGCCCTATTTTTTATTTATGGTAATTACTTAGGTTATCGTATGAGTTGCAAAACTGTATTAGAAGTTTTACGAAACCCCGCTGGTAGATTTACCTAAATCAGCTGAACGGATGATATCTTCCATTCAGAAAATATTGTGCGGTAATGGTTGATGGCCTTGTCCATTCCTTGTTCAAAATCTTTTTTAAAGAATCTACCAGGCCACTATAGGTTGACGGTTTACGAAGAAATAAGGTTGCTCCCAATTTATAGGCATTCTCAATATCCTCGTTCCTGCCAGTATTTGAATACATGATGACTGGAATGGAAGCATAATTCTTATGACTTAAAATTTCCTGCAAACATTCGTAACCTGTACGCTTTGGCATATTCACATCTAGAAATATCAAGTCAGGATTAATACGTTCAATGGTCTTTAATAACTGTTCGTTATCTGAAAGGCAGGAAAGATTTAAATACGTTTCACAATCATGAAGTGCTTCTCCAAAAAGCTCACAATCGTCCTTGTCATCATCAACTAAAAGAATGCGGTTTATAGTAGTGAGGTTATCCATTATAGTTTGCCGAATGGCTTTGCAAAGCTAATTTAACTACATCCAACTTTAGGACATGGAGACATAAAACTGTGCTAAAACAATTAAACTCGGAGCTTAAAAAATGGGTCTTGTAATTCCAATGTGTACACCGGCACTTTGAAGAGGAATAGATCCCATTCCTACCCCTTTCAGCGGCAATTTGATATATGGTTCAATTCTCAAGTCACCTATGTTTTTTACGGTATGGGTATAACCTGCAGAAAATTGAGCTATAGCAAACAAATGCTTAGAGCTGTTTGAATAGGATTTTGGATGATCAGCACTTTGGCCAGATGAAGCATAATAATACGTATACACGTAATCTTCGTTTTTCATGATATAGGATGAAACACCCCCACTGGCAAACCATCCGTGGGTTTTCTTTTGTCCAAAATGATAACGAACAGATAAAGGTATCTCCCACATACGGCAATTACCGGAAACAGCTGTGATGCTGCTATTGGGAGGCAGGTATAATTTTGAAGTATTGTAGTATTCCCCATCGGTATAATAAAACTTTTTTACAAGGAACAATCCTGATTCTATGCTCCATCTATCATTCAAATCGTATCCAACAACACCACCTATATCATAGCTGGCGTTTTCGATCTTTTGAAATTTAATTGTGGTTGCATCAACTCCCCCCAATATGCCTGCATACAGTTTTGACGGTTTATATTCTACCAGTCGTTTTTGTAGTTTTGAAAGGGTTTCATGAACTGCTGCTCCTTCATGTATTGTGATTGATGGATATTGGTTCTTCTTAAAATCAATAAGATTATAAGCGATTGCATTTGTTACGGTTTCATCATCAAATTTTTGAACCGTTTTTGTTGACTTAAGAACCGGCAACGTTTTTTGATCTGAGCTTAATGCGCTGAGCCGAATATTTCGATTAACCGGATTGGAACTATTGTCTTGCGGAGTTAAAGAATTTCTGTCCCGAAGATTCTGATTCTTTACATTGTTTTTTATAAAATCATTCTTCACCCTTTCATCCCTGTTAACCTTATTTGAATTTTCTGCTTGTTGTGTATTGGTATGTTCACCTGGTTTTTTATTTGAGGCAATGTTTATATCACTATCAACAAAATACTGGTTGCATATAAAACTGAACGGTATAAGCAACAGTAACCATAGGAACTGTCGTTTATTGGATACTGAAGGTTCTTTCTTATCAGCAGCCAGTTTTTGTGCAATATTGTTCCAGTCAGCACCAGAGGTATCTAACGGATATTCCTCTGCCGCCTGGCGAAACACTTCATCCATATCGTCATTTACATGCTGCATACACCCAATTGGTTATTGCTGTTTTTTATGATTTTTTGTAAGATCGCTCTTGCTTTTGACAGGTTTGATTTGGAAGTGCCTACAGAAATACTCAATACGTTAGCTATTTCCTGGTGAGTAAATCCATCAATGACATACATATTAAAAACAGTACGGTATGCAGGCGGGAGCTTTTTGATCTCTTTCACAAGTTCTTTATACAAAAGTACCTGGTCCGATCTGCTACTCTTGTCTTCATGCAACCATATTGTTTCAGATATATCCCCAATCTCTGGCAAAAAATTATTTTTCCGCAACTGGTCGATAGCCGTGTTTACCATAATAGTTCGAATCCATCCCATCAGGATCATTTCTATATTTTCGTTGCTTTTCATTTCAAACCGCGAAAAGCTGCGGAAAATTTTTACAAAACCATCATTTACAACGTCTACGGCTTTATCATAGCGGTATATGTAGCGGAACACGATCTTTAGGGAGTAGCCATAATACCTCTCGTAGAGACACTTCTGGTCCCTTGGATTATTTTGAATGCATCCGTTGATTGTTTGCAGTAATTCCAACCTCTATAGATTAAAAGTAAATACGGTAGTCTCATCAAAAGGTTGCCTTTGCCTTAAAAATCTATTATAAAATTACCAATTTCGATCCATCGCATATAACCAACCATTAAAGAGCCAGCAAACTACAGCCCCTTATATCGGTATTATCCATACGGCCCAACACCTCAAATCCGCCATCAGGCATTGATCTTCCTATATCTTCAGTGGCAATGAAACTGCAGGAATAAAGATTTGCCAGGTCAATTACATTAATAGCACCTGATGCCGGTTTTTCCGGCGAAAGCAATGTAAGTGGATCTGTTTCGTCCCGAAGCAAAACTTTCATCCAGGGTGGTGTATGAAAAACGCCGTTAATTCCATAGGCCTGGGAAAGCAGCTCAGTCATTCCATATTCGGAATGTATTTTGTTTATGCGAAATGCATTTTGTAATGTTTTGTATAATTCAGCTTTTGTTATTTCTCTTCTTTTGCCCTTCATTCCACCCGTTTCCATAACCAGTGTATGATTCAATGGAAGCGGGAATTTGTCTGCAAATTCAAGCAGGGCATACGTTACTCCTATCAGAATAGTCTTCTGACCATCAGCTTCCAATTGCAAAAGGGTTTTATGGAGCTTTTCAAGATCGTACAAATAAAAATTACTTTGCGGATGCCTGCTTTGCCCAATCAAATGCCTTACCATGTAAACCAGGGATGATTCGCCGCGTTCAAGATAAGAAGGCAACAATGCTAAAATGCAATATTCCCGTGCCTCGCCATAAAACAACTTAAAACAGGTTTGAAAGCTTTCTTCATAGATCCCGGCATGTTTTACCAGATGATTGCTGGAAATCATACCTGTTGTGCCACTGCTTTTAAAAACCAGTTCAGGATCAAAAACAGTAGTCGTAATGTTATGGGTTTTAAAAAAGGATATAGGCAAAAACGGGATTTCAGCCACCTTTTCAATCAATCTCTTTCTATTTACCAGGTCGCAGTAGGTTTTGTATACCGGATTGTTATGATATTGAAAATGGTAAATCTCAAGAGCAATAGAATCATACATTTCTGCGTTGCTAATGGAGAATACCTTTTCTTCCAGTTTTTCGGTTTTAGGTATTTCACCATTCATACTGTAAATTTGAGAAGTAGTTTATTTATGAAAAGAATTTTCCTTTTTTTACTGGCTGGTATTGTATTGATTGCCTGCAACAAAGATAAATTTCAAACAAAACCGCAGATAAAAATAAAATCGCAAAATACGGAGACGGTTAATTTTAACGGCACCCTACGTATTGTGCTTGAGTTTACAGATAAAGAAGGTGACGTAAGCGATACGATCGTCATTGTGCGGGAACGTGTAAACAGCAGGTCTCCAATTACTCCACCTATTATTATGGAAAAACTTCCAACATTTCCCAATACTGATAAAGGCGAGATACAAATTGATTTTCCTTATAACGTGGATCAATGGGGCTCAGCACGAACAAGTCTCACAGCGGGTATTCCTGCTATTTGTATTCCCGGAACCGGAACACCCTGTTTAAAAGAACAGGATACGCTTAACCTGAAATTTGTTTTGCAGGATAAGGCCGGTAATGAAAGTGACACCGCTATAACAAGAGTCTTTGTTGACAGATTTTGATAAGCATTACTGTTTTAAAAAAAACATTTGACTTTTTTGTATTCAGCAGTCTATTTATTGCCTGTTGTGCTGTGCTGATGGTTTATCAAACCGGCATTTTATTTTCTGTTCCGGTTTCATCAATTTTATTAGGGTTTGTGTTTTGCGGTACGGTGTGCAGCTATAATTTTCATTGGTATTTAACCCCACCTAATGTTGGCGGGCCAACTGAAAAAGTTATCTGGAACATTAAAAACAAATACATTCATTTATCCTTGTTCTTTATTGGTCTTGGCGGCGCAGTAATATTTGGATTTCTATTAATTGATCATTGGTTTTGGCTGGGCATTACTGCTTTTGTCACTTTCTTATATTCCGCTCCTAAAATCCCCTATCCATTTTTTTCATTTCTCAGAAAGATTGCTGTTGGTAAAACCATCTTCCTGGCGTTTTCCTGGACGCATGTGACGGCTCTGTTACCATTGGTTTTACATCACACCAATTTGAACAATGCTGAAATCTTTTTTGTAGTAAACCGCTTTTTCTTTATCTACGCAATTTGCATCCTTTTTGATTTTCGTGACCGCGAACATGATAAAAAAGACAACATCAGGTCCTTAATCACCTTGTTAAGCGAACGCGGCATTGATATTGTTTTCTGGGGCTCTATACTAACAGCTTTCATTACCCTTTGTTTATTGATTGCCAGTCTCCCGGCAACTGCCGTCATTGCCCTGGCTATTCCCATTGTATTGGCGAGTATACTGTATTATCCTTCCAAAAAAAACAATTCAGACTATCTCTATTATTTTGTATTGGATGGTTTGATGATGTTGTCTGCTCCAATGGTAGTTTTAGCTAAATTTGCCCGACAATTTTGAAAGCATGGCAAAATCGGCAAAAAAGAAATCGATTCTTACAGATGACTCATTTACGTTTTTCAAAAATTATATAAATACTCCTTCCCCCGTTGGTTTTGAATATACCGGCCAGCGTTTGTGGATGGACTACATTCGTCCACATGTAGATGAAATTTTTACCGATCCATATGGCACCGCAGTTGGTGTAATTAACCCTTCACATTCATTTAAGGTCGTGATAGAAGCTCACGTTGACGAAATCAGCTGGTTTGTTAATTACGTAACTAATGAAGGCTTGATGTACCTGAAGCGGAATGGCGGTGTTGATCACCAGATTGCACCAGGCCAACGTGTATTTATTCATGGCAAAAAAGGTCCTGTAAAAGCCGTATTTGGCTGGCCGGCAATACATACCCGTATAGGAAGCACAGACAAAGAGCCCGTCGCAAAAGTTGAAAACCTTTTTTTGGATTGCGGTGCCCGTACTAAAAAAGAAATTGAAGACCTTGGCATTCATGTTGGCGCTGTGGTTACTTACCAGGATGGTTTTGACGAGCTGGCTAATAATTATTACATAGGCAGGGCATTTGATAACCGCATTGGAGGTTACATGATAGCCGAAGTAGCTCGTTTATTAAAAGAAAATAAAAGAAAACTTCCGTTTGGATTGTATGTTGTAAATGCAGTTCAGGAAGAAATTGGATTGCGTGGTGCTGAAATGATTGCCCGCCGCATAAAACCGGACATTGCCATCATTACCGATGTTACACATGACACTTCCACACCGATGATCAACAAGATGGTGGAAGGTGATACAGTTTGTGGCAAAGGCCCTTCCCTGTCTTATGGACCTGCTGTTCATAATAAGTTATTACAGTTAGTGGAAGATGTAGCACGAAAAGCCGACATTCCTGTGCAATTAAGAGCTGTTTCCCGCAGTACCGGGACTGATACGGACTCTTTTGCCTATGCAAATGACGGTTGCCCTTCGGTTCTGATCTCCATCCCGCTGCGTTATATGCATACAACCGTTGAAATGCTTCATCGCAGTGATATTGAACAAACTATAAAATTGATGTACGAAACAGTATTAACTTTGAGTCCACAGACCAAACTGAATTATTTCTGATGCAAGAATTCTTATTATACATAGATCCGGGAAGCGGCAGTTACCTGGTGCAGGCCATAATTGCCGCGGCATTAGGAGTTGCCTTTTTTTTCAAGAATATAGCAGCCTATGTACGGCATTGGTTTTACAGGCTGTTCAGGAAAAAAAATTAAAATGCTCTAATGTCATTTGCAGGCAGGCACCCGTCTTCTTACCGCGATCCGTCAGGCTTTTTATTTTATCATAACTCTCGTTTATACCGACAGGTAAACCGCTCCTTTCAAAAAGATTTTGAACAATTTATCTCAAGTGGCATTTACCAACATCTTATAGATAAAGGCCTGTTGATTCCACATCAACAAGTTGACCAAAATTTTACTGGAACTGCTAATTGGTACACAACCCTTGAGCCCGAAGTCATACCATTTATATCATATCCATATGAGTGGTGTTTTGCCATGCTTAAGGATGCAGCACTCACAACCCTGGAAATAGCTGGTGAAGCAATAAAATTTGGTATGATACTAAAAGATGCTTCCGCCTATAATGTTCAGTGGCATAATGGTAGGATGAAATTTATTGACACGTTGTCTTTTGAAAAATGGGATGAAGGAAAACCATGGATCGCCTATCGTCAGTTTTGCGAACATTTTTTTGCGCCACTTGCGTTGATGCATTTTAAAAAACAGCCTGTATCAAAATGGTTTCTCGCCTATCCAGAAGGTATACCAGTTGAACTGGCCAGTTCACTGTTGCCCTATAAAAGTAAATGGCATTTGCATACCTATCTGCATGTGCATTTACATGCCAGGGTATCCCAAAAAAAACAAACTAAGGAAACTGCAAAAACATTTTCAACTTCGAAACTAAAAAACCTGTTGCGTAGCCTTGAAGAAGCGGTTCGATCTTTTTCATTAGATGTTCAATCTGGTGTGTGGTCCGACTACTATGATGAGGCATTTCAACGTGAAAACTATTTAGAGCCCAAAAAACAGATCATAAACGACCTTTTAGAAAACCTGGAGATTAAATCAGCTATGGATGTTGGTGCCAATGAAGGTGAGTTTTCACAGTTGGCTGCCAGTAAAAATGTAAGAACCATAAGCGTAGACTTTGATCATTATTCTATAAACAGGCTTTATAAAAAAATAAATGAAGGTAGTATTCATAATATTCTTCCCCTGGTCATGGACCTGTCTGCACCATCACCGGCAATAGGCTTAAATAATACTGAACGAACTTCTTTTTTAGATAGAGTTAATGTTGACCTGGTTATGGCATTGGCCGTTATCCATCATCTATGTATTGGTAAAAACATACCTTTTGACGACCTGGTAAAAATGTTTGCCAACATGGGCAGTTATCTTTTAATAGAATTTGTACCACGTTTCGATGAAAAGATCGAAGTGATGCTGCAACAAAAAAAAGATGTGTACGATTGGTATACCATAGATAATTTTAAATCGTCGTTCAGCAAAGAATATGAAATTCTCAATTTCAAAACAATTGGAACAACAAAAAGAGAATTATTCCTGATGAAACGGAAATAAACAGTTGTCTAAAGAATATTTTTTTCAGACGCCTGTATTTCAAAGCTCCACCCCTTTATCAAGTTTAAATGAAATACCAAGTTGATTATAAGCGATGTTTCGTTGGTAATTGGATCTTGCCAGCATCAACTGCAGTTTCTGGAAATTAATACGAACTCCCAATGAAAAGCCATTTAAACCATTTCCTCCCAATCCCATATTTAATTCGGTACGACGCAAATGATTATAGCCTAAGGTTGCTTCCAGGTTATTACCCAAATAAATATGCGAAGCCACCACAAAATGATTCACCAGCTTATTAAAAAACGAGTTCGTTTGTGTTAAACCATTTTCTGAATTAAAAGTGGTGTCATCATAAACTGTGTTGAACCGGTGTACATGCTGCGCCGTTAGTGAAAATGCAAACGGGGCCTTTGCCAGTTTTTTTGTAAACCCAACCTGCAGATCAAAAGGCAGGTCTTCTTTGACTCTGGTGAAGGTTGAAATTTGAAAACCCATATTTTTTACTAACACCGATGCGGAAACGAAATTTGCACTGTCTTCAAATAACAACCCAGCATCAAATGCGATTGCACTCGAACGATATTGAAAGTAATTGGAAGAAATAAATTTAAAGTTCATTCCATAACTCCATCTCTGTAAATATTTTTTACTACCTCCTACCTGTACCACAAAATCTACCGGCCTGAAATTACCACTTACATTACCCGCCGCATCGGTCTGTGGAATAGAGCCGTAATCGACAAAAAAGATATGGCCGCCAAAAACCATATCGGCTTTTGAATGGTAAAAAGAGGTTGATGTACTGTATGTTTTTATTCCGCCTAAAAATGCATTGAAACTTAAATGCAACTGGCTATGCATTTCGCGTTTCAATAATGCAGGATTGTTGGCCGCTAACCCGGCGTCATTAACCTGCCATGATGTGTTAATTCCACCGGCAGCTGTAAGCAAAGGAGAAGAAGGAAGATGTAAAAAATTAAAAGCAGCTTTTCCACCGAGGGTTTGTGAGCTGCCTTTAAGTGACAATATGCTAAAAAGTATAATGAATATTCTGAACACTTTAAAGTTGATAAAAGTAAAAATAGGATTTTGCCTTTATCAATCCTGCAAAGCCTGCTCAATTACCTGGTTCATTGTTTTTACATAGTGAAACCGGACTCCTTTTATATAATCAGGGTTGATCTCCTGAACATCTTTTTCATTTTGCCAACAAAGTATGATATCTCTTAAACCAGCACGTTTTGCTGCCAACACTTTTTCTTTAATACCTCCAACGGGCAAAACCTGTCCACGTAACGTTATCTCACCTGTCATTCCCAGGAAGGGTTTAATCTTTTTACCTGTAAACGCAGATGCCAATGCAGTTAACATGGTTACACCCGCACTGGGCCCATCTTTGGGAACAGCACCTTCAGGCACATGAATGTGAATCGTCTTTTTTTCGATCATGGCAGGATCAATACCATAGCGTCTGGCATTAGCACTGAGGTAGGATAAAGCAGTGGATGCACTCTCCTTCATTACATTACCAAGATTACCGGTTAAACGCAGTTCTGGTTTTCCATCGCTCAATGATGCTTCAATAAAAAGTATATCACCGCCAACATAAGTGTATGCTAGGCCAACAGCCACCCCAGGAATAGTGGCCGACTTATACATTTCGTTACTGTACTTGCTGCGCCCCAATATTTTTTCAATATCTTCTACCGTTAAAGATGATTTAATTTTTCCCTTCATGGCCAACTGACGTGCAAGATTGCGCATAATAGCCGCCAATAATCTATCGAGTTCCCGAACACCACTTTCCCTTGTATAATCCTGGATGATTTTCTCCAATACTTTATCTGAAAACTTAAACCGGGTTGATTTTAAACCATGCGCCTCTTTTTGCTTGGGGATAAGGTGGCGTTTTGCGATCTCAATTTTTTCTTCAACTGCATATCCGCTTAATTCAATGATCTCTAACCGATCCCGCAAAGCAGGCTGAATGGTCTGCAGGTTATTTGCCGTTGCAATAAAAAGCACTTTACTCAGGTCGTATTCAAGCTCCAGGTAATTATCGTAGAAGGAATGATTTTGTTCCGGGTCCAAAACTTCCAGTAAGGCACTGCTGGGGTCTCCACGGAAATCATTTCCCACTTTATCAATTTCGTCCAGGATCATCACCGGGTTGGATGACTTTATTTTGCGTATGTTCTGCACAATTCTGCCGGGCATAGCCCCGATATAGGTTTTGCGATGACCTCTTATTTCACTTTCATCATGTATACCTCCAAGGCTTAACCGAACATATTTTCTGCCAATAGCATTGGCAATGCTTCTGCCAAGAGATGTCTTACCAATACCAGGAGGGCCATAAAAACAAAGGATAGGGCTTTTCATATCACCCTTTAATTTTAAAACAGCCAGGTATTCTAAAATCCTTTCTTTGATCTTTTGCATCCCGTAGTGATCATGATCCAGGATTTCTTTTGCCTTATCAAGATCATAGATGTCTTCTGTATAATCTTCCCAGGGCAGGTCAAGCATGAGGTCAAGGTGATTATACACAACCGAATAATCCGGTGTACTGGGATGCATCCGTTCCAGTTTTTCGATCCCTTTTTTAAATGCCTCTTTTGCTGTATCAGGCCACTTTTTGCTCTCGGCTCTTTTTTGCAATTCCTTTATTTCCCTTTCATTAGGATCGCCGCCCAGTTCTTCCTTGATACTTTTTAGTTGCTGTTGCAGGAAATATTCTCTTTGTTGCTTATCAATTTCTGCCCTGGTTTTATTGGTTACTTTATTTTTTAATTCAGCAAACTGCAATTCTTTTTGAAGAAACTGCATCAGCAGATCTGCCCGTTCGCGAATGTTATTGAGCTGTAACAAACGCTGTTTTTCCCTGATGTCAATAGTAAGATTGCTGGAAACAAAATGAATAAGGAACGATGGGTTTTCTATATTCTTTAAAATAACCGATGCTTCAGTTGGAATGTTTGGAGAAAGCTGGATGATCTCGGTTGCCAGGTCTTTGATATTGGAAACATATGCTTCAAAGTCAGGATCTTTCGGAGCTTCTTCTTCTACTATTAAACTGATATTCGCTTTAAAATATGGTTCCTCTGATAAAATATTGTCAATTGTAAAACGGCTTTTGCCCTGGATTATAATGGTAGTGCCGCCATCCGGCATTTTGATTTGTTTTACGATCTTGGCTACCGTGCCGGTCTGTTCAAGGTCCTTAGCAACCGGGTCTTCAACCGTACTATCCTTTTGCGCTACGACACCAATAAGCTTATGCGCTTTATATGCATCCGTTACCGCTTTAATACTTTTATCTCTCCCTACAGTAATGGGCAAAACTACACCCGGGAATAAAACTGTATTGCGCAATGGCAATAAGTTAAGCTCTGAAGGAATATCTATTTTTTCATTGGCTTCCGCATCAGTCTCGTTAAGAGGAATGATAGGAATAAAATCCATTTCTTCTTCTGACTTAGGGTTAAAATTCACTCGCAAATATTTTATTATGGAAAAGGCTTCTATACAAAGCTGCAAATTTACACAAGGATTATTTGGTACTCAATATTAATACCACTTCAATTGATTATGCCTAACTGTCAGAAAATAAAAAGTCCCTCCATGCAGAGGGACTTAATCAATATTTTATAAAGCTTAAAACGCAAGGCCCAGTGATAACTGCCACCCCTGGTTTTTCCATTCGTTCTGGTTACCAACATCTCCAATATCATTCAATCCAACAAAATAGCGACCGGTAAACCGGAGTTTGCTGATATTGATAGTGGCACCGCCCAGTAAAGAAAAATCACCGGTTTTAAAGGCTTCCTGGCCATTTTCCAATAAATTTTTATCCTGTGAGATCAACACACCAACCTGCGGACCAGCCTGCAGCGTTATAATATTTGCCAGCTTATAATTTATTAAGATAGGAATGGACAGGTAATTCAATTTTGCATCCTGGTCAGTTTTTAATGGATTCCAGATGTTTACCAGGCTGGTATCAACTTTTGTTTCGTACTGGTTAAACAATACTTCAGGCTGAATACCGAATTTCTTACCTAACCCTATCTCAGCAAAACCACCCACATGGTAACCATACCTGAATTCATCTTTAAATGCCTTGTCGTCAATTTTTGTAAGGTTAAGACCACCTTTGATACCAAAATTAATTTGAGCCATAGCAGTTTGTGCAAAAAACACAAATGCAATCAGAACATAGATTTTCGATTTCATAGCGTGAAGTTTGTTTGTAAATAAATTCAAGTTTAATGCCGGGAAAAAGAATATCGTGTTAAAGAAAGATCAAACAACTAAAAAATAACACCAGCATTTAATAAAACAGCAGTAGTAAAGTTTTTATCCTCTGCAGGAAAATAATAATCCAGCATCAGTTGCGGCTGTAAAAATACTTTCCCAATAGAATATTCCGCTTTCATAAAAGCGGTTAGGGATAAGGGTTGAAATATTGTTTTATCGTCGAGGTACATGTTTTCTGTATTATACAAAATATTTACTCCTGTGCCCTTTACAGAAGCATAAGTATTGCTATTCTGATTAATACCAAACCTTTGCGTACCACCGGTAAACGTAAGTTGTGGTGTAAATCGTATAAAATCATTTTTTGACAACACATCCAACCAGTAAAAATCGTGTCGGGCTGAAGCAATCAGGTTTAAATCGTTTATACTTTCCTGTGTATTAATGGTTGTATATCCTCTTCTTTTCAACCGTATTCCAGTGATCTTTTCTTCTCTTTGTGAATAAGCGGTACGGCTGCCCCAACCATAGTTGATTCCAACCGTTGGTTTTACCCAAAAATCGCGATAGGTGAAATAACCAGATACCCCGTTTTCCAATGGTGATGTATAAAAAGACAAGTCATTTTTTGTAAAAAAACGGGTGTATGAGATACCCGTAATCAGCTTTCGGCTCTTTATATAATCATAAGAAGCTGTTGCACTGTATTGGTACGGATTCCATTGCTTATCATCACGTATAATGTTAGCCGATGCACTTATGCCCAATCCGGATCTTGTAAAGTAGGAAACAGAAGGAGTATATAACACCTTTTTTATGGCTTCGGGAACATTGCTGTCATTATCATCGTAATTAAAAAAAGCTGTTGTAGCACCTATATTAATAACGGTAAAATTCCGGGGTGTTAATAATGAATCAAGAAAAAGATCCAGTTCACTGAATAGTTCATCATAGTCAGTAAACAGCGTATCAATGTCGCCCTGCTTTTGCGGTTGTTGAGCCGAACCTGCAATGCACATTACAATCATCACAAGGGTGAAACCAAATTTTCTGACCATTACACAACTGGTTTTTTTCATGAACCGCCAAGATTAGCCATAGACATAGATACGTATAAAAGGTTTAACATGTTTGAAACGCCGGAATATTTTTTTTATTGGCTACGCTAGTTCCAGCAAGGTAATTTCAGGTAAAATTCCTACCCTTCCCGGGTAACCAATAAACCCATATCCCCTGTTAATGTATAATTTTTGTCCTCCTTCTTCATATAAGCCCATCCATTGTTTGTATACATATTGTACAGGGCTCCACTTAAACCACGGTATTTCTACACCAAATTGCATTCCGTGTGTATGCCCCGAAAGCATAAGATCAATGTCCGGGAATTTGGTTCGCACCTCTGCATCCCAATGGGTCGGGTCGTGGCTCATTAAAATTTTAAATGGAAGATGTACTGCTCCTTCATAAGCTTTTTCAAGATCGCCATAACGTGGAAAATTTTTTAATGCGCTCCAGTTTTGAATACCGATCAGTGCGATCTGGTGCTCACCCCTTTCTAAAACTACATGCTCGTCTATCAACAATCGCCAACCCATTTCTCCCTGGAGTTTCTTTAGCGCATCAAGATTGTTTTTTTTTGCGGCAGGATCCTTCCAGTTATAATAATCACCATAATCATGATTGCCCAAAATAGAATAAACCCCCAAAGGAGCATTTAACTGTTTGAACACATCAACATAATTAGCCATTTCATCTGCCGTATTGTTTACCAGGTCACCAGTAAATAAAATAAGATCTGGTTTTAGAGACATGATCTTTTTTACACCTTCGGCCACTGCCTTTTTATTGGTAAAGCTGCCACTATGTATGTCTGAGATTTGAGCGATCCTGATTCCTTTAAATGACTGCGGAAGATTAGGGTAATTAAGACTGACCCGTTTTACCTGGTAATTATATTTATTTGAAAATCCATATAAAAGCGAACTATACAAACTTCCCCCGACTGCTAAACCGAGCCAACTTAAAAACACAGACCGTGATATTCTGCTTCCCGCCTGCATTTCTTCACCCTCCGTATTACGGAAAAACAGCTTACCGGACAACCATTGAATGCCCCTACGCAGATCATCAACCAAAAAGAATACTGAAGCTATTAGTTTACCCAAAAACAAGCCTATGGTTACTGCAAATATTATACTACGTACACTTCGGGGGAAATTTTCGAACAGCGGAAGAAAAAACAATATGAGCAAAGCCAGGATGGAAATGCTCCAGTAGGCTGCAAAAATGATCATTCTTGTTCGGGGCGATGCAGAGTGAGAAACCGTTTTTACAACCTGGAATACGTAAAAATCCAGCAGTATCATCAATCCTCCCAGTAACAGCCACGTAGGTGAGCTTCGCATATTTACGGTTTAAGCATGCAAATATCTAAAGTTTTAGAAATGAAGCAGATTATCTTTCCACAGCCCTCTTTTTGACGCCATTAACCTTATTTTTGCGAACATCGGGAAAACTGGTACCTATGAGGTTTACATATTATGGACAATCTTGTTTTGCTGTAACGGCCGGAGAGAAAATTATTGTATTTGATCCTTTCATTACACCCAACGAATTGGCTAAACATATACAGCTTGCCGATGTAAAAGCAGACTTTATATTGGCTTCGCATGGACATGCCGACCACCTGGCAGATTGCGTGCAAATGGCTAAAAATACAGGTGCAACCGTGGTTGGTTCTTTCGAGCTAACTGAATGGCTGAATAAACAGGGTATTGAAAAATACCATCCGATGAACCTTGGCGGTAAATGGATATTTGAGTTTGGAACGGTAAAGTGCACTAATGCCATACATTCATCGGCCATGCCTGATGGCAGTTATGGAGGTAATCCCATGGGATTTATTGTAACAACCGGGGAAAGGTCGTTTTATTATAGCGGCGATACCGCCCTGACAATGGATATGCAATTGGTACCTCGCTGGGCTGAACTTGATTTTGCCGTGTTGCCAATTGGTGACAATTTTACCATGGGTATTGAAGATGCAGTAATGGCGGCCGAAATGATACAGTGCAAAAAAATTATTGGTGTGCATTACGACACCTTTGGTTTTATAAAAATAGATCACGAAAAAGCTAAAAAAGCTTTTGCAGATGCCGGGCTAACCTTATTACTGCCCGGTATAGGTGAAAGCATTGAACTATAAAAAAATCAAGAGGGATAAATGGCAAGAATTATCGGAGTTGCTAATCAAAAAGGTGGTGTGGGGAAAACTACTACTGCTATCAATTTAGCTGCCTCTTTTGCTGTATTGGAATACAAAACATTACTGGTTGATGCCGATCCGCAGGCTAACAGTACCACGGGTGTTGGTTTTGACCTTCAAAACATCACACAGAGCCTGTACGATTGCATGGTGAACAGCGCAGAAGCAAAGGATGTGATTTTAAAAACGGATATCCCCTACCTGGACCTCATTCCCTCCCACATTGACCTTGTAGGAGCTGAAATAGAAATGATCAATTATCCCAACCGGGAAATGGTATTAAAACAAATGATCGAAACCCTGCGGGATGACTATGATTTCATAATAGTTGACTGCTCCCCCTCTTTAGGTTTGATTACGGTAAATGCACTTACCGCTGCAGATTCTGTAATTGTTCCGGTGCAATGCGAGTTTTTTGCCCTGGAAGGTTTAGGAAAATTATTGAACACCATCAAGATCGTTCAAAGCAGGTTAAATACTGCTCTTGTTATTGAAGGCATTTTGATGACTATGTATGACAGCCGTTTGCGTTTATGCAATCAGGTTGTTGCTGAAGTACGCCGCCATTTTGAAGACCTTGTATTTAGTACTATCATTCATCGGAATGCCCGTTTGAGCGAAGCACCAAGTGTAGGCAAACCTGTTATTTTGTACGATGCCAACAGTAAAGGATCCATGAATTACCTGAACCTGGCAAAAGAGATCCTGCAAAAAAACAACCTTACAAAAATTCCGCAGGAAGAAAGGACATTAGAGCTATAGTTCAGATTGCAAAATTGTTAACAGGACCAATAACTAACTTTGACCACGGTTTCAGGCTACCTGAAATTTTAAATTATATTTTTACATGAGTGCTCCGAAACAAAATAAAGATTCCCTTGGAAAAGGCATTCGCTCCCTTTTACAGAGTATTGATTCAGATCTTAAAAACAATGCAGGGCAAATTAAGCCGCAGATAGTGGAAGCTGCCACAGGAGTAGTTCGGTTACCTCTGGAAAATATTGAGACCAACCCAAAACAACCGCGTAAGGATTTTGATGAACAAGCTTTACAGGAACTGGCTCATTCCATAAAACTTCACGATATTATTCAGCCGGTAACGGTTTCAAAGCTTCATGGCAATAAATACCGTTTAATTTCGGGTGAAAGAAGATTAAGAGCAGCAAAAATTGCTGGTCTGAAGGATATTCCTGCCTATATCCGCCATGCCAATGATCAGGAGCTTTTAGAATTGGCACTTCTTGAAAACCTGCAAAGAGAAGACCTCAATGCAATGGAGGTAGCCCTTAGCTATAAAAGAATGATGGAGGAACTGGATCATACCCAGGAACAGGTAGCAGAGCGGATGGGTAAAGATCGTAGTACGGTAACCAATTACCTGCGTTTACTCAAACTTCCTCCGGACATACAGGTAGCAGTTCGAAGCGTTGAAATCAGTATGGGACATGCACGTGCCCTGATCAATGTGGATACCATTGATAAACAGCTTTATA
This sequence comes from Flavisolibacter sp., assembly GCA_035714205.1. GTDB lineage: Bacteria > Bacteroidota > Bacteroidia > Chitinophagales > Chitinophagaceae > Flavisolibacter. The sequence goes on from DASTMJ010000326.1 coordinate 22,045, forward strand.
TTTTTGATGAGATCAAAACAAAAGATCTTTCTGTACGCCAGACAGAAAACCTGGTAAGAGCTTTATATAAAGAAAAAGAAGGGAAAAAGCCAACTCCCAGTTCATTACCCGAGGGTTATAAAAAAGTGGAAGATAAACTTGCATCTCATTTCAGCACAAGGGTTAAAATGAAACACAGCAAAAATGGTAGCGGCCAGATCACATTTGACTATTATTCTCTGGAGGAGCTCAATAAATTACTGGATCAAATGAATGTCAGCATTGATTAATCATTGCATTTATAAGAATTACTTTTTACTACTGATCCTTTTTGTTTTGCAGGTTCCTGCGGCTTTTGCCCAGGTAGATTCTACAAAACAGCAGCAGGTATTTGATACAACAAAACCCCGCATTTTAGTTGACACCTTGCCAAAACTTGATAGTCCCCTTGTTGTTAATAAACAAAAAGTTGATTCTGTAATTAGAAAACATTCACCAAAAAAAGCGGCTATACGATCAGCATTGATTCCGGGTTGGGGACAAGCATATAACAAACGTTACTGGAAGATTCCCATTGTATACGGAGCATTGGGAGTATCGGGTGGAATATTTTTATTCAACCTCAAAAACTACCGCGAATTAAAACAGGCCTACATTGCCAGGAATAGAGCTCTTCCTACTTCTGCAGGACCAGGAGATTCAACCGAATACCGGAAGCTGGAAAGAATTTACCAGGTACTTGATATCAACGCCATCCGTACCTACCGTGACGAATACCGTAGGAATATAGATTATTCGGCCTTGTTTTTTATCCTGCTCTGGGGACTCAATGTAGTAGATGCTACCGTTGATGCTCACCTGCGATCGTTTGATGTAACGCCGGACCTTAGCTTCAGGTTTAGAATAGGTACCAGCGAAATGGCGGGAACAACCGGCCTGAGTTTAATACTGGCATTCAAATAATTGTTATGAATATTGCATTAATTGGTTACGGAAAGATGGGGCAAATGATCGAGGAAATTGCTGTGGAAAGAGGGCATAACATCGTACTAAAAATCAATATCGAAAATACCGGGGATTTCATTAAAGACAGAGCATCTGCTGCAGATGTTGCCATAGAATTTACCGGCCCAGACAGCGCTTTTAACAATATAAAAAAATGCATTGATTTTAATATTCCTGTAATAAGTGGTTCTACAGGCTGGAACGACAGTTTAGATGAAATAAAAAATTATTGTTTGCAGAAAGAAGGAGCATTTTTGCATGCCAGCAATTTTAGTGTAGGTGTCAATATTTTTTTCCGGTTGAATGAATTGTTGGCAAAGCTGATGAATACACAACCAGAATACGATGTATCACTCAGGGAAATTCACCATACCCAAAAAAAAGATGCACCAAGCGGTACGGCTGTCACATTAGCTGAAGGTGTTTTAAAAAACCTATCCCGAAAAAAATCCTGGGTTAACAAAGGAGCTGGTAAACCTGAAGAATTAAGCATTATCAGCGAAAGAATTGATCCGGCGCCGGGTACTCACTATGTAAAATATTCTTCCGGGGTTGATGATATAGAGATCATTCATACAGCACATAACCGTAAAGGTTTTGCTTTGGGGGCCGTGCTGGCTGCTGAATTTATTGCAGGTAAAAAAGGTGTGTTCACCATGAATGATGTATTGAATATTTCATCAAACCTGTAAATCCAATTCATTTTATCCCTATCCATTCATGCATATTGATGGGTGATCTTTTCAACATGCTTCGGTAAGTACAGCGCAGACACCAATTGTTAAAAAGAACAATACTTGTTACGGCTTCAAATTATCCAGCATGTCTTGGGTCATACGTGGAAGATCATAATCGTGTTTCCACCCCCAGTCGCTACGGGCTACCGAATCATCAATGCTTTGAGGCCAGCTGTTAGCGATGGCCTGGCGGTAATCGGGTGCGTAGCTAATTGAAAATTGGGGAATATGTTGTTTGATCTCTGCAGCAATCTCCTGGGGTGAAAAACTCATGGCTGCAATATTATAAGATGTCCTTGTTTTAATTTTTTCCGAAGGAGCTTCCATAAGCTCAATAGTGGCCCTGATGGCATCGGGCATATACATCATGGGCAGGTATGTATCTTTTTCCAAAAAGCAATCGTAATGTGCATCACTTATTGCTTCATGAAAAATTTCAATTGCATAATCTGTTGTACCCCCGCCTGGTGCTGATTTATAAGATATCAAACCCGGGTAGCGAAGACTTCTTACATCCACTCCATATTTGTTAAAAAAATAATTACACCAGAACTCTCCGGCATATTTAGATATGCCATATACTGTTGTAGGTTCAATAATTGTTTGTTGTGGACAATTTTGTTTGGGAGAAGTTGGGCCAAAAACCGCTATAGAACTTGGCCAGTATACTTTGGATAACTTTTCCTCTTTGGCAATATCAAGTACATTCAGCAATCCCTGCATATTTAAATGCCAGGCAAGGTTTGGATTTTTTTCACCTGTAGCTGAAAGTATAGCAGCAAGCAGGTAGATCTGTGTAACATTTTGCCTGATGACCTGTACATGTAACATTTCTTTATTCATCACATCCAGGCTTACATAAGGCCCGGTACCGGCGAGCAATTCATTTTGTTCTCTCAGGTCGGAAGCAATTACATTCCCGGCACCGTAAATTTTTCTAAGGGCAAGTGTTAGCTCCACACCAATCTGGCCTGAAGCACCTATAACCAATATTTTTTCTTTTGACATAAATAAGGTTGCAAATATAAGTAGCACATATTTCCTCTCGTTATAGAAAACTACTTTTGTTGCCCGAATAATGAAACTGCATGTAGCATAGAGTAACTGAACTATTTTTGCACCCATGACTAAATATTTAGAAGACCTCTTTGCTGGCCAGGACTATGATAAGGACTCATTTTTTTTAATTGCCGGGCCTTGTGTAGTTGAAAGTGAAGAACTGGTTCTTGAGGTAGCCCAAAAAGTATCAGAAATCTGTAAAAAACACCGAATACCCTATATTTTTAAAGCATCGTATAAAAAGGCTAACCGCACCAGTGCCACATCGTTCACAGGACTGGGAGATGAGCAAGGATTATCCATCATTCAAAAAACAGGACAGAAATTTTCATTGCCAACTACAACGGATATTCATTCAGAAGCTGAGGCACATCTGGCAGCCAAATATGTTGATGTTTTGCAGATTCCTGCTTTTTTATGCCGGCAAACAGAACTGTTGATTGCCGCAGCCCATACCGGTAAAATTGTGAATGTAAAAAAAGGCCAGTTTGTAAGTGGCGAAGCCATGCGTTTTGCCGTGGAAAAGATCCGTAATGCAGGTAATGATAAAATTATGCTGACGGAAAGGGGTACCACATTTGGCTACCAGGACCTGGTTGTTGATTACAGGAATATCCCGTTGATGC
>DASTMJ010000327.1:0-3151 GCA_035714205.1 Flavisolibacter sp.
AGGAAAATCATCTGTGACAGATGAAATTGTACGCCGGTATTTAAATGTTTTTACAGACAAAACCATTGCCGTTATTTCGGTTGATCCTTCCAAGAAAAAGACTGGTGGCGCTTTATTAGGCGACCGGATACGAATGAATTCCATTTCATCACCCCGTGCCTATATGCGTTCACTGGCCACAAGAGAAAGCGACAAAGCTTTAAGTGAACATGTGCAGGAAGCCATTGATATCTGCAGGGCTGCCCATTTCGATTTTATCATCCTGGAAAGTGCCGGGGTTGGTCAAAGTGATGCTTCTATTTTAGACTATTGCGATATAAGCATGTATGTAATGACACCCGAATATGGTGCCGCCTCGCAACTTGAGAAGATCAACATGCTTGACTATGCTGATGTAGTGGCCATCAATAAATTTGATAAGGCCGGAGCACTGGATGCGCTGCACGATGTTCGCAAACAATACAAACGCAACCACCAGTTGTGGACAGCAAAAGATGAAGAACTCCCGATCATTGGTACCATTGCAGCGCAGTTTAATGATGCCGGTGTAAATGAATTGTTTGAAAAACTGGTCATAGCTATTGAAAAAAAGACAGGAACGCAGTTTGGCAAAATTGAAGTGCATGCACATACAAAAGACACAGTTACAAAATCAGAGATCATCCCGCCAAAAAGAGTTCGTTACCTCTCCGAAATTTCTGAAAATAACAGGGGCTATGATCAATGGGTGGAAGAGCAGGTTAGAATAGCTTCGAAACTTTACCAGATTAATGGAGTAATAGAAGCGTCCGCAAATGCTCAGTATGTAAACGATCTTGAACAGTTAAAAAAACAATTTACAGATCAATTACATCCTGAATGTAAAAAGATGGTAGATCAATGGACTGCTATCCGTGAAAAATATGAAGCTGACTATTTTGAATACAAGGTTCGTGATAAGATCATCAAGCAGCCATTAACAACCAGGTCATTAAGCGGAACAAAAATCCCGAAAGTGGTATTGCCAAAGTATAAGGATTGGGGGGATGTATTAAAATGGCAATTGCAGGAGAATATTCCTGGTGAATTTCCTTATACGGCCGGTGTGTTTGAATTAAAACGCCAGGGTGAAGATCCAACCAGGATGTTTGCCGGTGAAGGCGGCCCGGAACGAACCAATAAACGTTTTCATTATGTTTCTGAAGGTCAGCCTGCCAAACGCTTATCAACCGCCTTTGACAGTGTAACCCTTTATGGTGAAGACCCGGCTTACCGCCCCGACATTTACGGCAAAATTGGTAACAGCGGTGTAAGCATTGCTACTGTTGATGATGCCAAAAAACTATACAGCGGTTTTGACCTCTGCGATCCGAAAACTTCTGTATCCATGACCATTAACGGCCCTGCACCTATGTTGCTGGCATTTTTTATGAATGCTGCCATTGACCAGCAATGTGAGAAATGGCTGGATGAAAACAAACAATGGTCGTTGGCAGACAAGGCTTTCCAGAAAAAATATGGTCATTTACCGAAACCCAGTTATTACAATCCTGCTGCACCGGAACGTTTGCCACATGGCAATGATGGACTGGGTTTAAAATTATTGGGTTTAAGCGGCGATGAAGTATTGCCAAAAGATATTTATGAACAACTAAAAGCACAGGCTCTTTCACAGGTAAGAGGAACCGTACAGGCCGATATTTTAAAAGAGGACCAGGCACAAAACACCTGTATATTTTCCACTGAGTTTGCATTAAAACTTATGGGTGATGTGCAGCAATATTTTATTGAAAATAAAGTGCGGAATTTTTACAGTGTTTCCATATCGGGTTACCATATTGCGGAAGCTGGCGCTAACCCTATTACTCAATTAGCTTTCACACTGGCCAATGGTTTTACTTATGTTGAATATTACCTGAGCCGCGGGATGAACATTGATGATTTTGCGCCTAATCTTTCTTTTTTCTTTTCAAATGGGATGGATGCGGAGTACAGTGTGATTGGCCGCGTTGCGCGGCGCATCTGGGCCAAAGCGATGAAATACAAATACAAAGGCAATGACCGTTCGCAAAAATTAAAATATCATATTCAAACATCTGGCAGAAGCCTTCATGCGCAGGAAATCGATTTTAATGATATCCGCACTACGCTGCAGGCCTTGTATGCCATTTATGACAACTGCAATTCATTACACACCAACGCCTACGATGAGGCCATTACAACGCCAACGGAGGAAAGTGTACGGCGTGCTATGGCCATTCAATTGATCATAAACCGGGAACTGGGTTCTGCAAAAACAGAAAATTTCATCCAGGGTTCTTTTGCCATTGAAGAACTAACCAACCTTGTTGAAGAAGCGGTATTAGCGGAGTTTGACCGTATAACAGAAAGAGGTGGTGTATTAGGCGCCATGGAAAGAATGTATCAACGTAATAAAATACAGGAAGAAAGCCTGTATTACGAACACCAGAAACATACGGGAGAATTACCTCTGATTGGTGTAAATACCTTTCTCAATAAAAATGGAAGTCCTACCATTTTACCAATGGAAGTGATCCGTTCCACCAAAGAAGAAAAAGAACAGCAGATCCAGAATCTTCAAGCATTCTGGAAGCGCAATGAGGCTACATCGGATACGGCATTAAAACAGTTAAAAGAAGTTGCTGTTTCCAATGGTAATTTATTTGCCGAACTAATGGAAACAGTGAAGCATTGTTCTTTGGGGCAGATTACCCATGCGTTATACGAAGTAGGCGGACAATACCGGCGAAACATGTAATTTTAATACACAAAAAGCCTCATGTATTGGGGCTTTTTTGTTGCTGGTTTGTTAAGTTGTTTCGTAACTATTTTTCTTACAGTAACTTGATGCCCTGACTTGTTTATGAAAAGATATATACAACTTTTTTCGGCCCTGCTTGCGTTGCAGCTATTTTTTTTGATTGCAGTCGCCCAGCCTATCGATTCAACCCTGGTAAAATATTCTAGAGATTATGCACAGGAAAAAGCATGGCTTCACCTGGATAAATCAACCTACAATCCTGGCGAGACCATTTGGTTCAAGGCTTATTTGCTGGAAGGTTTTTTACCGGCAACAGGATCCAAAACATTTTATGTTGATTGGGTTTCAGATAATGGTGAAGTTTTATACCACAGTGTAAGTCCCTTAGTT
>DASTMJ010000328.1:0-16406 GCA_035714205.1 Flavisolibacter sp.
GGCTTATATGAGATATATACCAAGATCAAAACAAATTTTTTTTGCTGCTATTTTTTTTATTCAATTACAGGTACAGGCACAGCAACCCGAAGCGCAACCCGTTTCTTTAAGAGCCAATACGCTGTATGGTGAAATAGGAGGGAACGGTTTATTCTTTTCGGCTAATTATGATTTCAGGTTTGCAAAAAAACAGTCGGGCCTGGGTGCAAGGGCGGGTCTTGGTTTTTTTGCCAGTTTTATTGCAAGTGGCATCACCATTCCCGTTGGATTAAATTACTTGTCGGGGAAAGGCCCGCATTACCTGGAAAGCGGCCTTGGTGCAACTATCGTCCATTTTACAGGTGAAGGTTTTTTTGACGAAGTTGTTGATAGTGAAACCGGCGTGGTTGCAGTGCCCAGTGTTGGTTACCGCTACCAACCTTTAGACAGGGGATTTACCGGTCGCATCTTTATTTCTCCCCTTATAGCCAGCAGTGTGCAGTTCTGGGCAGGCATAAGTGCAGGTATTAAATTTTAATAAAACAGGCTACACCATGTAGCCTGTAGATGCTTTACGTTTATCCAAAATCCTCTTCATCTTCGTTATCATCATAAAGCGAGGAAGATTGAATATTCAGCATACTTCCCATCAGGTCTTTAAATTCCACAGAAGTTTCCATAATCTTTTTGCTGATTAAAGAATAAGATGCCAGCCCATGCAACACAAATTCCATCCACAATGCCGTTTCTTTTTCATTGGCATGAGAAAATGTTTTTTTCACAAGGGCATGCAATCCTTCAACCTTATACAATTCATTGATCTTTTCCCGATCTGTAGTTCCAAAGAACAGATTTAGGTGATTTCCTTTATCAAACCATGTAATGATTGAACGGTAAGGATTTTCAACAGGCTGCGGTGTTTCTCCTTTACGTGGTGCTCTTTTTTTTAATGTTTCAGGGTTGGGAAAATACAAGGCAAACTGTGACCGGATCGATTTATCCAAAAGATTCATAGCTACCTGGTACGGACCTTCCTGTTCACCTTCATACACCAATTCTATTTTACCGGTAATAGAAGGAATGATACCAACAAGATCGCTGATCCATACCTGCGTATTTTTTTCTTTATTAATGATGCCACGGCGTTCAGCAGCACTTACTGCATTTTCAAATGCAGAAATTGTAAGCCGGGCACTTACTCCACTTTTTTTATCTACAAATTCGCTTCCCCTGGCTTCAAATGCAACTTGTTCTATCAATCGTTTTACAAGATCACTGATAGCTACTTTATCTTTTTGCTCTGCTGCTATTTCGGCTTCCTGTTCGGTAATAGATAATGCATGTTCCAAAGATTTTGGATAATGGGTCAATATCTGGCTTTCAATTCTGTCTTTTAGTGGTGTAACAATAGAACCGCGGTTGGTATAATCTTCGGGGTTGGCTGTAAACACAAATAAAATATCCAGGGGCAATCGTAATTTAAAACCACGTATCTGCACATCACCTTCTTCCAGTATATTAAACAGTGCCACCTGTATTCTTGCCTGCAGGTCGGGAAGTTCGTTTATTACAAAAATGCTGCGGTTACTTTTAGGTATAATACCATAATGGATCACCCGTTCGTCAGCAAAACTCAAACGCAGATTAGCGGCTTTTATAGGGTCAATATCGCCAATCAGGTCTGCCACACTAACATCAGGCGTAGCCAGTTTTTCGCCATAACGCTGGCTCCTGTGTATCCATTCAATTGGTGTGTCGTCGCCTTTTTCCCGTATAAGGTCTTTTGAATATTTAGAGATTGGTTTCAGTGGGTCATCATTGATCTCACTACCGCTGATCACCGGTATGTATTCATCCAACAATTCTGTCATTTGACGGGCCATTCTTGTTTTTGCCTGTCCCCGCAAACCCAAAAAAAGGATGTTGTGTTTACTAAGTAATGCTCTTTCTACATCGGGAATCACGGTGTCTTCGTAACCTATAATACCATTAAACGTTTCTTCTTTATCCTTTAACCGTTTAATGAGATTCTCCCTGATCTCTTCTTTGATGCTTTTTGACTGATAGCCCGCTTCTTTTAACTCACCTATATTGTTTATGTGTTTAATGTTCATTTTTTGTACTTGGCTTTAGAATAAAAATTAGTCTTTTGTTGCGTCGCACTCTTGTACAACTGCAATTCTATTCATCTAACAGCAGCTATGATATTTATGAATTTCAGATTTAAATTCAACCTGCCCAAAATCTGTTTAATAAACCGTTTTTCTTTTCCCGCTTTCAAAATCCCTGAATATAAAAGCACCCAACCTGTCAAGACTGGCAAAATAAGCTTTGCCATTATTGGTTTCTGTAAACTCCTGTACAAAACGTTGCAGGTAAGGGTCGGTGGCTATCATAAATGTGGTAATAGGGATCTTTAACTTTTTGCACTGGGCTGCCAGGTTTATACAGCGGTTGGTCACTTTCCTGTCCAAACCAAAACTGTTCTTATAATAACGCTTGCCAATTTTTAAACAGGTAGGTTTACCATCAGTGATCATAAAGATCTGTTTGTTCGGATTTTTTCTTCTGCGCAAAATATCCATGGCAAGTTCCAGTCCTGCAACAGTATTGGTATGATAGGGGCCCACCTGTAAATATGGGAGATCTTTTATTTCCACCGGCCAGGCATCGTTTCCAAACACTACAATATCCAACGTATCCTTCGGGTATTTGGTTGTGATCAGTTCACTCAGCGCCATCGCCACTTTTTTGGCCGGTGTAATGCGGTCTTCACCATAAAGGATCATGGAGTGGGAGATATCGATCATCAGCACCGTTGAGGTTTGCGATTTAAAATCGGTTTCTCTTATTTGCAGGTCATCCTCCTGCATAGTGAAAGCATCCAGGCCATGATTGATCTGCGCATTGCGTATAGATTCGGTAAAATCAATTTGCTCAAGCATATCACCAAACTGGAAAGGCCTGGTATCCGGGCTAACTTCATCTCCCAAACCGGGTTTAAACGTCTGATGATCGCCGCTCCTGGTTTTTTTTAGTTTACCAAAGATCTCTTCCAGGCTGCGCTTACGAATACTTTGTTCTGTTTTAGGTGTGATCTTTATTTCGCCTTTGCCTTCGTCATCAGTTATAAAGCCTTTGTCTTTTAGGTCGTCAATAAAATCTCCCATTCCATATTCGTCGCTGGTTAATTCATATTGACGGTCAAGTTGGTTCAGCCAATTTAAGGCCTCACTTACATCACCGCTGGTGTAGGTCAGCAATTGCATGAACAAGTCCAGCAATTGTTCAAATTTGCTTTTCCCCTGTTCATTGGGATCAAACCCCGAAAAATGAAATCCTTTCATTATAACAAATTTGGAGGTTTAGTTTATCTTGTTAAAACGGGAAAGTAAAACGTAAGAAGGGTCTTGTCAAAAACTTTTTAATCTTATCCCTGGATCAGCCGGCAATGATAAACAGCGGAATAATTTCGCTGATTTATTTGCCCTCTCACACCTGACGTTTATCGTCTCTCGTTCCTACACAATCTACAACAATTATGCAGTGTTTGTTCATTACAACACGTTAAACAAAAAACCCCCGGAGGTCCGGAGGTTTTTAAGAAATTCTTTCAATTTAATTTCCCGATGTGTCTGTAGAGTCCCTGCGGCCAGGGTTCTCTGTAACAATTGTTTTTTGCGGGTTATACATTTTCTCAAGGTTATCGAGGTAACCTAAAAATTGGTCGCAATCCTGTTCATCGCCTGCAAAAGACGGGTAATAATCAGGCTTTTCATTTTTCAGGTAGTTGTAATAATTCTTCTGGTCCGTAAGATCTTTTCGTAAGGCTGCTTTTACTTTATCGGCAAGTACTGTATGTCCTGCTTTATACGCTGATTCCAGGTATAACAAACCAATTTGATTATGCGACTGGAACCGGCTCACCATAGCATATGGCAGGTTTTCCGTTGAAATTCCTTTTTCAATTTTTTCAAGGATGTTTACGGCTTCCTGTTTACGTCCCTGGTCAGCCAGGTTGGCGGCTGTCAGCGCAAAGGTTTGACGGATGGTCAATAAATGACGACGGTTCTCTTCATCAAAATAAACACCCGGCTTGCCGGCATTACCAAACCTGAATACATTTCTCAATAAACTATCAGACCTGTCCACATCCATGGAACGTACCTGTGGCTGACGTACAGGGGTTAACCTGAAGATCATACCTTCCTGGCGCAGGTAAGGGCCAAAGCCAAGTTCCTGGTAAGGAGACGTAAAGCAGATCGGACGTTTCCAATTGTTGGCAGCCAGTATGTTCAACATGGTAAGCTGGTCAAGCGAAAGATAGGATTTGCCTTCCGGGATATCCAGTTGAATCTGGGTGGAAACAGAGTCTGTTGCACTGGCTATGCCGCTGGATCGTACAGCCGCAGGATCAACAGGAACAGTGAATTTTTTAACCGGGAAAGTTGAAATGGGCTTCTGCCGGCCAATAACATTCTTCATTACATCCATCAGGTCGTAATATTTGTTTTGATCGCCAATGGGCTCAAACGTAATATAAGGCACACCTCTTATCTGGTCAGCACTCCATATTACATCAATAGGAGCACTTTCATTTACTTTATAACGTAACTGGTTTACATACCAGTCAATACCTAATAAACTGGTGTTTAAGATCCTGATATCCGGGCGTACGCCTTCCACTTCCTGTGCATACCACAACGGATAGGTATCATTATCACCAAAAGTGAAAAGGATCGCATTCGGCGGGCAGCTGTTCAGGTAGTTCCTTGCCAGGTCAGGAGCTAATGTTTTTTCACTGCGATCATGATCATCCCATTCCTGCGCACCCATGATAACCGGCGTAACCAAACAAAACGCAGTAGCTACCAGGGCTGCTGTTTTTAAGTTGGCCTTGCCCGCCGCACGAACAGCATAGGTGACACCTGCAGTGATGGCGGCAAATAAGGCGCCACCTAAAATGGCGGCCATGCCTGCACCACCATTCATATGATTCAGGTCACTTAAAAAGAGAATAATGAATGTGGTTACTGAACCGTATACCAATACATTCAAGAATGTTTTTTTATCGGCCGCCTCCCTTGCCAGTCGCACAAAAGCCACTACAGCCAAACCGATCCAGATAGCAAAAGCATAAAAAGAACCTGCATAGGCATAGTCACGTTCACGGGGCTGATTACCGGGTTGGTTCAGGTATAAAACAATAGCTATACCAGTAAAAAAGAATAGCAGGAAGGTAACAATCCAGTCGCGGCGATCTTTAAAGAAATGATAGATGCACCCGATCATTCCCAGGATAAACGGAAGCAGGAAAAGTTTGTTATTGGCCTTATTCTTTTTAAGACTGTCAGGTAATTGGGATTGTTCTCCCAGCCTCATATCATCAAGAACACTGATGCCGGAGATCCAGTTTCCATCCCTGATGTTACCACCGCCCTGTATATCGTTTTGTTTACCGGCATAGTTCCACATAAAATAACGCCAGTACATAAAGCCCATCTGGTAGGTAAAAAACCAGTTCAGGTTATCGCCAAAGGATGGAATTTTTGCAGCCATCGGGGTGCCGGGTTGTACTACCTGGCCACGCTGAACCTTAGGCGAAAAATCATCAGGAAGCTGGTAAGTATCCGGTTTCCCGGTTTGGTCCTGTGTTTGTATGATGCCTTCTCCTACTCCGGTAACAATACTTAGCTGGCGGGCTGTAATGACCGGCAGGTTCAACCACGACATATAATAATCCGCATGTCCCTGCTCGTTTGAACCATCCCAAACCCTTGGGAAAACCTGGATATCCTTGCTGGCATATTCGGGTTCGCGGTCACGGCCTATCTCAAGGTATTGTTTGGTGCTGTCATCTTTAGCATAACGCATCTTTCCATCTGTAATGCCAATTGGCTGAGCCAGGAAGTGTGGTCCAGACAGAATGGGCTGTGAGCCATACTGTTCACGGCCCAGGTAATAAACAAGGTTCATTGGATTATCCACGTTGTTCATGTCAACCGATGGATTGGCATTGGAACGTTCCATGGTAGTAATGTATGCGGAATAGCCCAGCATCATGAATGTAAAGCACCATAGACCAAGGCGCAGGTATGACCAACCTTTGCGGTCAGCCCAGCGTAATCCCATCCAAACAAGAAATCCTATCAACACAAAAAAGAAAATAAAGCCTGAAAAGAATGGAAGGTTAAAACCATTGACGAAGAAAATATCAAAACGTCCGGCCAGTTTTACGGTCCATTGAATGACCACAACCTGCACCACACCTACAATCAAACAACCAATTAAAAACGCCCAAATAGCACCATTGCGGGTATAGTTATAGCGTTTGTAATAGTAGATCATTACAGCTGCAGGTATCACCAACAGTCCCAAAAGGTGAATGCCAATTGACAATCCCAGGGTAAAGAATAGAAATACGATCCAACGGTCTGCACGATTGCGTAATACACGATTGGTACCGGCGGCATCATCGGCACGTTCCCATTTCAGCATGGCCCAGAATGCAAGTGCTGTAAAAAAAGATGATAATGCATATACTTCACCTTCAACAGCGCTAAACCAGAACGAGTCTGAAAATGTATAAGCTAAGGCACCAACAATACCAGCACCCATAATGGTATATAATTGTTGAGCATCAGGCTCTTCCCGAAAGCCGGTTACCAGTTTGCGGGCAAAATGGGTGATGGTCCAGAAAAGAAATAAAATGGTAAAGGCGCTGGCAAGGGCATTCATAATATTGACTGCCATGGCTGCTGTATTCGGGTTATCGCCAAATAAAATAATAAAGAAGCGACCCAGCAATACAAAAAGCGGTGCACCAGGAGGGTGAGGCATCTGAACTTTGTAGCAAGCAGCCACAAACTCACCGCAGTCCCAAAGACTACCTGTTTTTTCAGCAGTTGAAATGTAGGTAAAAGCGGCAATGGCAAACACCACCCAGCCGGTAATGTTGTTGACTTTTCTGAAATTCATACAAAGGTTGGTTCTTTTTAGTCCTGGTCACCACCAAGCAGTTGTTGGTGAGGGACGTGCAAAAATAGGGAAGCAGCTAAATTAAAGGGAAAACAATAAGAAAAAGGTTAAAACGGGCTTTTCGGTTCATTATAACTACACATTTTACAGGCAGGATGAATGTAAAGTCGTTTCGGGTATTTGTTAGGTAGTAAAACAAGTTCCATATGTCACAAAGACGAATGTTGGTTTAGCTGAAATACAGTATTGGATATCAGACCTGTTCCACTGTCCAGGCCTCGGGTTTACCGGCAAACTTTTGTTTGGTCAACTTCCAGGTTTCATCAAAGAAATGCGAATTGCGATACAGATCCAGGTGACCTTCAGAGCTCCACCAGCTATAGGTAAAAAAGGTTGAGGGGTGATTTTTATCCTGCCACAGTTCTAAATGCGTACAGCCTTCAAAATTTCGGATTAGTTGTTTCCGGTCCTCAAATAATTGTCGGAAAGCTTCTACCTCTTCATCCAGGAATTTCATTTTTACGATGCGGATGATCATTCAAAAAATACTTTTACGGTTTGGTAAAACAAGCGGTTTTGTACCATGCTTGAAACCTGCTGACTGCTTTCGTTATAACCCTTCAATCCAAATAATCCGGCAGCATTACCTTTGTTGATTGCAATTTCCATATACCCGGCGCTGTTGAACAAAACCAGCTTTTCACCTTGCGGCACATCGGCATACGATCCGCTGATTCGTTCAATGATCTCATCTCTTTTAAAAACAATTTTGAACCGCCGGCCCTTGCGTTGCTCCTCAAACTGCTCTTGTGTAATATTAACGATCACATTTTCAAAATGATCGATAAAAATGATCTGGCCTTCTATCCAGTCTTCTCCGGATGTAGGTCGTAATGGATTTTTTTCGAGGTAGACCGTATCTGGCACGCCAATGTTCTGGACAGGTTCGCCGTTCATTAACTGGGTCATGGCCTTTGCTGCAACATCAATGCAATACAGGGTGTTTTTGATGGCCGATTTATCTAGTGGTACACCCAAAACCATTTCTGGTTTTTCTTCCAGTATCATTCCTATTAAACCATTATCGGCACAAATAAGGTATTGATCTTTATGAAAGGCAAACAATAACTGTTCTGGTTTTGACTCAAACAGGTTTACCAAAACAATATGATAGGTGAACTCAGGGAAGTTTTTTATGGCATTACGGCACACATAGGCTGCCTGCGGATAATTAAAAGGCGATAGTTTATGTGTAATATCAATGATCCGGAACCCAGGATTAATGCGTAATAATCGCCCCTTGACAGCACCCACCAGGTAGTCCTGTTCGCCAATATCTGATGTAAGTGTTACTAAGGGCATTAAAAGTGTAAAATTAGAATGTGTGTTTATAAGTATTTTTCATCTTTTAGTAAAACAATAAAAAAGGACCGGGTATTTTACATTTTTTGGCTTGTTACTTGACCAGCTTTCCTTCCTTAAAGAAAAAATTTTTAACAAGCTTATCGGCCAGGCCAGGAAAAAATTTATTCATAAATATGGTTCTTTTGCCGGTAAAGGTTAAAACCAATGTGCGTTTTTTATGCCTGATGGCATGAAGAATATGTTCGGCACATTCTTCTGCCGTCATCAGTTTACTTTCATCTAAAGGAGTTTCGCCCTGGGCAGATCCATCTTTATTGAGTGCTGCATTACGAATATTTGAAGCGGTGAACCCTGGGCAAACCCACATTACATGAACATCATCATCCATCAATTCGGTTCGTATAGCTTCCAGCCAACCCTGCAATGCAAACTTGGAAGCGGAATAACCACTTCTTCCAGGCAATCCCCTGTATCCAGCAATTGAAGAAACGCCAACTATCGTTCCTTTTCTACTGACGATGCTATCCAATGCATACTTGGTACAGTAAACGGCTCCAAAAAAGTTAATATCCATCACTTTTCGTATCACATCAATGGAAGTTTCCTTTAATAAGGCACGCATAGAAATGCCGGCATTATTGATCAATACATCAATGCCACCAAATACTTTAATAGTTGATTCGATAAAATGGCGGCAATCATTTTCATTGCTTACGTCTGCTACAATGGTATGCAGGGGATAAGAGGGGTATGAAGCCTGCAGGTCATATAATTTATCATGGTGCCGCCCGCAAGTGGAAACTTTTGCGCCCAGCGATAATAAAAGGTCAACCAAAGCCTTACCTATGCCATCGGTACCACCTGTTACGGCCACTACTTTATTGGAAAAATAACCATCCATACACGGTCTCGTTTTGCGCAAACCTAACAGAAAATACAGATTGTAAAAAAAGAACAAGAAAAGAAATCCCTGAAGTAGCCAAATAGTTGATGGCGGGAGGAAACTTTTATTGATAAATAACTCAGAAAAACTATTTCAGCCGTATTAATGCCAGATCTAACCCAGTAGCATGATGTATCATTATTAAACATGCTCATCCGGCCTCCAACTAACTGAAGCCACCATTTTTTTAGGAACTAAAAGGGCTTTGTGGAAACAAAGCCCTTTCTTCATTGTATAATTGAACTTTACGAGAAAAGTAGTAGTCAAAAATGATCAAAATTGACTGTAAATGGATTCCAGTTGCATTAGAAAATCATTAGAGTTTTGTTAGCAGGTGAAAAAAAGGGCTCCGCAACTGACGGAGCCCTGGGAACCAATCGAAAACATGAAAAACAACTACGGTTTATTAATTACCACCTCCTGTTGAACTGTCTTTCTCCAATATGGCTATATATTTTTTTGCATCTGCATTTTCCGGGTCAACTTCAAGTACTTTTTCAAAATAACCTACTGCTTCCGCATAATCTTTTTCCGTGTTTGCTTCGTAAGCCGCCAGGTATGCATATGCTTCAACCATCCATTTTTTATAATTGGCATTAGCGCTATCTTTCTCTAAAACCTCTACCAGTTTTTTGTAATAGGGTATAGCTATTCCCTGTGTCATATCCTTGTCTTGCGACGCAACACTGCGTGCCTGCCAGTAATAACCAAAACTTTGTTCCGGATATTTTGCCACGTACATTCCAAAAACAGAATCAGCCATCATATAATCTTCAGCAAGGAAATATGCCAATCCCCAATTGAAAAGGTCTACGTTGGTTGCTTTTTCGTTGCCTTCATAAAATCGGCCCAGCCATTTAGCCTGTCCTGCGTAATCTTTATTGGATTTGGCAAAATTTGACAGCTTTTTGTAGTAATTATATAGCGCCGTTGAATCTTTTTCAAGGGATGCTGCTTTTTCAAAAAATACCAATGCTGAATCTTTTTTATCCGGGCTTGATGCATACAGGGTTGCCATCAGGTCGAAATCCTTTGCGATAAAATTGCTATCAACTTCTTTTTCAAAATATTGCTGCATATAGTCGATAGCCTTTGCACTATCTTTTAACTCGGTATAACTATAAGCAAGTAACTTGAAAATACGTGGCTTTAATTGCTCTCCCTGTGAAGCCATCAACTGGTTGGCTTTTTGAATGGCCTTGTTATAGTCTTTTGAAAGATATAACATGTCAGTAAGGTCATATTCATTCTGAATTGAGGGATCGGTTTTGGCTACATACTGATTGTAATATTCAAAAGCTTTGGGTACGTCCTGGTAAAAGTAATGTGCATACAATTTATAGATAGCGGGTGCATAATTCGGATCAGCATAAACGGCCTTGTTAAAATATTCAAGGTATACGCCAGGATTTTTTTGGGTTAAAAAAATCTCACCGGTTTTATGTAGTGCGGCTGCATTTTTTTCATCTTTATCCAAGGCTATTTTGTAAGCTTTGTAAGCTTCTGTTCCGTTATTTATTTTCCTGTAAGCATCACCCATTAATACATATAAAGCTGCATTGTTCTTATCTCTTTTAATTGCTTTATTCAGTAATTCAATTGCGTAATTCGCATCACCATTTTTACTATTAACATGTGCCTGGGCCACTGATGAAAGCACGCCTGCATTTTTTTCTTTTGTTTTTTTCAATGCCTGGCCAAAAAATAATGCGGCACTATCTTTTTTATTTTGCTCAAGCATTAAATAACCCAGGGCAACCTTATAATAGGGCTCTTCATGAACCTGTACCGGGGCAAGTTGTAAACTATCGCTTGCGTTTTTTATTTCTTCCTGTGCAAGATAGGCCCGTGTTAACCCGTACCATGCTTCTGCATTATTGGGTTGTTGTGCAATGGTTTTATGAAAATTTGTTTCAGAGCTTTGATAACGTTCATAATAATACGATTGATTGCCCAGCTCAACAGACTGAGCATTGGCCGCCGCAATTCCAGATACGGCACTGATCATTAGAATTAATTTCTTCATTTCTTTCATGTTTTTACGATTAACGAATTTGATGAACAGCCAGGACCTGTACTTTGGAATGTGCCGGCAGCACATTAGCAATATCCTGGTTCATCCAACCTATTTTGGTTTCGGTTCCTGAATTGACTAATAAGATATCAGCCTCTATTTTTTCTGCATACTCCATAGTTGCCCTGGCCCTGTTATTCCCTTTCAACACGGCATATTCCACTGCACAGTGAAGAGAATCCTTTAGCCATTGGTAAACCTTTAATAATGTTGTTGCTGTGTTTTTGATTCCGTCGTTGCCAGCCTCGGCATAGGTTACCAGGTGAACCTTTACACGTTTTTTATTGCAAAGTGCACCTATGGTTTCCATTTTTTGTTGAGAGACTTCGCTGGTAATTGGAACCACCAACGTTTTAATTTTCCGGTGCATGGAACCTGGTCGTACCGTTAATACTGCACATCCAGACTCTGTTGCCAGTTCATTGGGAATAACGGTGTTTCGGAATGAATACCATGTATGCGCTGTTTTTTTCCCGATTACAACCAGGTCTGCTTTGATCTCTACAATTTTTTCAGCTATACATCTTTGAACATTTATATTTTGACTGAATGAACAGGTGGTCATAATATGGGGTGCCTGTTCACCAATACTTACCATCCACTGTTCCATCATTTCTTCTGTACTAATCAAATCTGATTTTGATAAAGCTTTTCCATTTTTCTCTAAGAGCGGTACAAGTTGGCGATTTCCTTCCCTGATATGTAACAGGTGTATGTTTGCCCCATCCTTATCTGCAACTTCAACAGCTTTGTTAATAGCTACCTCAGTGTTAATGGAAAAATCAACCGGTACTAATATGGTCTTGAAGGAAAACGACATTATTTTATATTCCCTGTAAATCTAGCTGTAGCTTATTAGTCGTTAATTAATTGCGTATTAGAATCCAATTAAAAATTAAATGCTGTAAATGTTGTTAGTAAATTGCTTCATATATTTTTGAGTATGGAAGAACGTAAGATTCTAATTGTTGAAGACGAGCAAAAAATAGCCGATACTTTAAAACTTGGGCTCAGCGAGAATGGTTATCATGTGGAAGTTGCTTATGACGGCAACATAGGATTAAGATTGTATGAACAGCATGATTTTAACCTGGTGGTTATTGATATTAATCTGCCGGGTATGAATGGTTATGAATTATGTAAAAAGATTCGGGCTGCTGATCCTAAAATTCCAATCATTATGTTAACGGCCTTGACTGCCTTGCAGGATAAAATAGAGGGCTACGATGCCGGTGCCGACGATTATATCATCAAGCCGTTTGAATTTAAGGAATTGTTAATGAAGATAAGGGTGTTGTTAAAACGAACCATGGGGCAAACACTGCCAACAGGCAACGTTTTAAAAGCGGCCGACCTGGAAATGAATCTTGATAGTAAAGAGGTTAAAAGGGGTGATCAATTGATAAGTTTAACAGCGAAAGAATTTCAATTACTTGAGTTTTTATTGCGTAATAAAAACCGGGTTGTTTCACGTGCCGATATTGCCGTTCATGTTTGGGACATAGATTTTGATACGAATACCAATGTGATTGATGTGTACATAAATTATGTGAGAAATAAAATTGATAAAAAATATGATCAGAAACTGATCCAGACACAGGTGGGCATGGGATACATATTAAAAGAAAAATAATCACGATGCCTGTACGTACACGAATCATACTTCTATTCTCATTACTGGCTTTTTTTATTTTGAGTATTGTTTGTGTCAGTACCTATTATTCTTCCTATCAAAACCGGATTAACAATATCAAAAAGCGCCTGGCAAACAGGGCAGTAACCACTGCACGCCTATTAAGCCAGCGGGAAATTTTTGACGAGGCATTGATTCGCCGTATCGACTCGTCAACTACATTAACCTTAACCAACAAAATAGTCCAGGCTTATACAACTGCCTACCGGAAAATATATGATTACAGGGACAGACCCACAGATACTCTTTTTGTAACTAAAGACATTATTAATAAGGGTATACTTTACAAGCAATATTATTTTGTTGTTGGCAATAAAGACGCATTGGCTTTTCATTACAAACAGCCAGGTGGTGAAATGATAGTGATTACAGCAGGCGAGGATGTGGATGGTAAAAACAATCTTGAAAGTCTCCTGCATATTTTGCTGATCAGTTTTATGGTGGGAAATATTTTTGTTTTGGTAAGTGCCTATATCTTTTCGGGTAGATTATTAAAGCCAATTAAACAGATCAACAAGGATATAGCCGATATCTCTGCTCAAAACCTTACCCGCCGGTTAACTACTGGTCCTGCCAAAGATGAGTGGTATGAATTATCCAGTACTATTAATGAATTACTGAACCGCATGCAAGATAGTTTTGAATTGCAACGTCGTTTTATTTCCAATGCCTCGCATGAACTTTCAACACCGCTTACTTCTATTTCCAGCCAACTTGAAGTATCCTTCCAGAGAAAAAGAAACCCCGAAGAAAATGAAAAGATCATGCATTCCATTTACCAGGATGTGCAACAGATGATCAAACTCACACAAACTCTCCTGGAATTTGCAAAAGCATCAGGAAATACGGGTGGATTGGAGATCGATCTTGTTCGGATCGACGAAATTATTTTAGAACTGCCAGCTGAAGTGTCGCGAATTGATTCTTCTTATTCTGTGTCTTTACAGTTTGAAAATTTGCCGGAGGAGGAGGAGAAGCTTTTTGTTTTTGGAAATAAAGCCTTGCTGCATACGGCCATAAAAAATATTGTGATCAATGCCTGCAAATATTCTGATAACAACAAAGCAAATGTGTTACTTGAAGTGGGTGTCAGGGAATTTAGAATATCTATTATTAATAAAGGAGCAGGCATTCCAAGTGAAGAACAGGAAAGTATATTCCAGCCATTCTACCGGATGGATCAAAGCCGTGCCACAAAAGGATTTGGTCTCGGACTATCCATGTCACACCGCATTATTAAGCTACATCGTGGGTTTATCGACCTTCAGTCAGAGCCTGACAAAGAAACGGTTTTTGTTATTCGCCTGCCCTTAGCCCAGTCTTTACAAAACGTATGATGCCTGAAATTTACTATTGCAGCGTTGTATATGACCTGTCAGTAGAGCCTTGTGGAAGGGGTAGCTGGCTCATTGTTTGTAATAAAGCAGTCACCATTTGAGGAGTCTGCAAATTGTATTTTGCATAGGACGCTTCATTACCAACTTTAATAGAATAACAATTGGGTTTTGACATTAACAACCTGAACATATCCTCGTCAGTTCTATCGTCACCAACAGCAAAAACAAAATCATAATCCTCTTTTAAAAGCACTTTTTTGATGGCAGTACCCTTATTAATACCACTGTTTCGCACTTCTACTATTCTATTGCCATGCATTACTTCAAGATGACTGTTATGAATATATTCATTTAATTGACTGGTCAGTTCCAGGGCTCTTAATCTTCCCTGTTCCGCATTGGCATTGCGGTAATGCCATACAATTGAAAAATCTTTTTCTTCAATAAAACTATTGGGGCAACGACGTACATACATTTCCATTACCTGGTGTACCTGTTCTTTCCATTCGCTATGCGTTTGTACTTCTGTAACCCAATCTTCTCCCTTCCATTTTGACCTGGCGCCATGTTCTGCAATCATGTTGATGGGCAGATTTCCAAAATGTTTTTGTAACCAGGAACTGCTTCTCCCACTTATAAGAAAAACATGGTTGGTTTCATATGAGCTCAATTTTTTTAAAAGATCAATCAACTGATTTCCAGGTAATGCCTGCTCCGGATCCGAAACAAAAGGAACCAGGGTTCCATCATAATCCAGCAATAATAGCCTGTTCTTTGCTTTGCGAAAGGAGTCGAGTAAATTGCGTTTCGAGAGTTCATCCAGGAAATCAATTTGATAAGATTCTTGTTTCAATTTAATACCTTTTAATTCCGTCATAAAATCATCGGCCCAGGTTTGAACGTTGTAATTCATAACCCTTCTTTGCATATTTTCCATGCGATATGCCTGCTCCTCGGGTTGCATTTCCAGACCGTCTTTTATCTTTTGGGCTATTTCAAGTATATCATTCGGATTGATGGTTAATGCATCAGTCAATTCCCTTGCTGCACCCGCCATTTCACTTAACACCAAAACTCCCTGTTTATCTTTTCTGCTTGCAACAAATTCTTTTGATACAAGGTTCATTCCATCTCTCATAGGTGTTATAAGGGCAAGATCCGATGCCGTATATAAGGTGATCATTTCTTCGAACGGCAAATATGTATAACGGTAGATAACCGGTTGCCATTGAATGTTACCTATGTGGCTGTTGATCTGGCTTATCAATTCATCTATCATCCGTTTCCGTTCAACATATTTTGGTATGGTATGTCTGGATGGAACAATCACCATAATAAACACAACCTTGTTCCGATAAGCAGGATATTGCTCCAGGAATAATTGGTAGGCTTTTAACCTGTTTTGAACGCCTTTTGTATAATCGAGCCTGTCTACAGAAAAAATTATTTTCTGGCCTTTCATTCTTTGCTTTAATAAATGGCGCAGGTTGACCACTTTTTCTTCATCAAAAGCATTGTGGAATTTATTAAAATCAATACTGATTGGGAATACATCAATTTTGATCAGGCGATTATTATGTCTTATAATATGCCTGTCGTTATCCAGGCCTAAAATCATCTGTACACTTTGCAGAAAATGTGCAGCATAATCTATGGTGTGAAATCCTATCAGATCAGCACCAAGTATCCCTGTAAGAATTTCTTCCTGCCATTTTTTTGGTAATAGCCTGAATAATTCAAAAGAAGGAAAAGGTATATGCAAAAAGAAACCAATTGTTAGTTCAGGTATGACATTGCGTAACAATTTTGCCAGTGGCAACAAATGATAGTCATGTATCCATACTGTATCACCCGGACGTAAGTGCCTGGCCATCACTTCTGCAAACTGTTCATTGGCAAGCATGTAATTGGTAAAATATTCCAGTTTATATTCTGCAAAAGAGGGGAAGTAATGAAAAAGTGGCCAGATCAATGAGTTTGAAAACCCATTATAATAATTTTCGTATACATCATTATTTATGGTAACCGGTATATAAT
>DASTMJ010000329.1:0-3606 GCA_035714205.1 Flavisolibacter sp.
GTAAAACAATAAACATCCCGTTGGCAACTACCAGCTTTTGGATTTGTGGCTCTTTTCTTGGTTACTTCTTTTGAGCCAGCAACTGCGAAGCACTCAGCGAGTCCTATAAAAATTAACCAACAACGAGCTAAAAGAAGTGACAATGATTATTTATTAAAAGTTCTTGACCCTTATTCTTTGTTGTCACTTTTTGTGTGCCCAAAAAGTAACCAAAAAGGGCAGAAATTTTTACGGCCATGCGGCCAAAAATTTCGGGGCTTTGCGTTCCGCCGGGTGTTCTTAGCAAGAGCAAAAGTTTTACAGTTATTTTTTTCGATAGGTAGATAGCCTTGCAGGTTAAAGTTACTTTCGGCGCTTATATTGCGCTTTCCTCGCATTACAGCACAATTACTCCGAAGGTCATGCGCAATAAGGCGCAGCATACATCTCTTTATTGCAAGTGCTGCTATGCACAGCGTTAGCGTATCTTTTTTGGTTCCTTTTTGGACAAGCAAAAACGAACAGATAATTAAGCATAGTGCTCCGGAAAAACATTGAAAGTCATGCCTGGTGGTTGATCTCCACTGTCTTCAGTATTATGATGCCCTTATATCTTACACAGGTTTTGATTCTGGCTATGATTGTTGCAGGTGCCTGGAAATATGGCAAATTAAAACACCCGGCTACTTTCGTTGCCATAGCTGTCAACCCTTTTATCTTCCTGTAAGAACCACTGGGCAGACCGGGGAACGTTCAGCTTTTTTGAAAGAGATCATCAAAGGATAAGTATCATTAAGAAGGCATTGCAATAACAGGTACGTCCCTTTACCCGAACTATCAATCCACCCAATTACTCAATTGATGAACCATTCTAAACAGCACAACGCTTTATGCTTATCAACAGCTCCGTAAGCTTATAGTTTTATGTTACCGGATTATGCAGGAACAAAAACCAACTCAAACCAAAACAATGAGCAAGCCACTTACCTTTCCCCATGTAATCGAAAATTGTATCGGCGAAAAGATCATCTTTCAGCAGGTGCTGAAGGAACCGGATGGTGATCGTGTGCTGGTAGAGAATTATGTGGCACCGGGTATAGGTCCGGTTATGCACACCCATTGGTTGCAGGATGAAGCGCTGACCGTGGTAGAAGGAAAGATCGGCTACCAGGTGAAGGGCGGGCCAGAGCAGTTTGCAGGGGAAGGGGAGACCGTAGTGTTCAGAAAAGGTGAACCGCACCGTTTCTGGAATGCAGGAGAGACTGTGCTTCATTGCAAAGGATATATCAAACCGGCCAACACGGTGGTATTTTTCCTGGATGCGCTTTTCAGGGCTCAGAATAAGTCGGGTAGCAGCCAGCCCGAAAAATTTGATGGCGCTTATTTGCTGACACGTTACGCATCGGAATACGACCTGGCAGAGGTCCCCTCTTTTGTAAAAAAGGTTATTATCCCGGCAACCTATTATACAGGGCGACTATTGGGTAAGTACCGGCATTTTAAAAATGCTCCTGAACCGGTGAAGGCATAAGATGGCATAACACCTGCTTTTACGGACATCACGGGCCAATATGCTATTCATCCAACTGCCCAGGCATTTTATTCGCCATTTTCTTCAATTCATACGGTTTCCTGTTTCAGCCCTGTTTAGCGTTCCTAGTTTCGTCTTCAGGCTGCCGGCCGGCTTTACACAATTCAATTACCTTATTTAACCTGCCTTGTACTTCCCGCCCTGGAAAGAACATATTCTTCACATTAAAAACGAAAACCAATGATTGAAACAACACCAGTTACGGTAAATCCGAACAAAGCCTTATGGGAAAAAGGCGATTTTACTCTTATAGCCGAAACCATGCGGGAAAGTGGAGCCGCACTGGTTGACAAACTTGGCATTACTCCGGGTATGAAAGTATTGGACCTTGGTTGTGGTGATGGTACTACCGCTTTGCCTGCTGCCCGGTTGGGTGCCCATGTACAAGGCGTAGACATTGCCCGTAACCTTGTTGCCGCAGGTAACAAACGCATAGAAAAAGAGGGACTTAGCAACATCAGCATCCGCGAAGGAGATGTTACTAAACTGGAAGGAATAGAAGATGGAAGTTTTGACCTGGTGGTAAGCATCTTCGGCGCCATGTTCGCACCAAAACCGTTTGACGTGGCGCAGGAACTGGTAAGGGTTACCCGCAGGGGTGGCCGTATTGTGATGGGCAACTGGATTCCTAATGATCCTACCCTGGTAGCGCAGATACTAAAAATCAGTTCTGCATATACGCCTCCGCCACCGGAAGGATTTATAAGCCCGATGTTGTGGGGTGTGGAAAGCCATGTGATTGAACGGTTTGGCAAGGCTGGTATTGCACCCGAAAATATTTCGTTTGAAAAAGATACCTACAGTTTTATCGCTGATTTTTCACCTGTCGAATTTGTAAGGAGGTTTAAGAATTTTTATGGTCCTACCATGAATGCTTTTGAAGCAGCAGAAAAGAATGGTAAAACGGCTGACCTGCAAAGGGAACTGGAAGAACTTTTTGTGCGTGAAAACAGGAGCGGCAATACCGGTACCACATCGATCCCGGCAACCTACCTGCGTGTAACGGTGACAAAATAAGCAGTTGATCTTGCGGATGAGCATCCTGCGTTACACTGAAAGTTGGCTGGCCACTTTACAATAACACTAAGGGCCCCGGGATTCGCCGGGGCCTTGTTTTTAACGAATGGTGACGTCTGCCTGTAAAAAAAAGGATACAGGCATTGATTGAGCCGATGCCTGTACATAAGATGAACATGGGTTTTCCTGGTAGCGTGTAGGCCGCAGGATTATTTATTGTTCCTGCATATATTTTTCCCGGCTGAATAACAGGCGGAAAAACAGTTTTAATTATGTGGTTGTCCTTCTTAGAAAGATCCGCTGCAGCATTTCGTTGAGTTGCGGGTGAGTAGTGCCAAAACGTTCGGGCTGTTCAAAAAAATATTCGGCTACCACGGCAAAACATTCTACCGGGCTTGTGGCGGCGTAGAGATCAATATCAGATTGTCCCTGTCGTACCTGGTCCATGGTATGCTGTAATAATTGCTGCCATTGCACTACATATTTTCGTTCCAGCAGTATCTCCGGAACACCATCGAGGGTGCCATCCATTTTATCTACCAGGTGTACAAACTCGTGGACGGCGGTATTACGGTTGCTGGCGCTGTTGATAAAACCCTGGCGCAGTTCCCATTTGGAAAGGATCATCACGTTTTGCAGGTGACCGGTGCCTACCATACCTGAGATCATCCGTTCATTACCCTGCTGCTCAAAATCAGTATTGAAGTTGCCGGGATAAAGCAATATTTCTTTCAGGTTGATGTACTCCCAGTCGGGGATGTGGAATACGGGGATAACGGCGGCGGCACCAATGAGCACCCGGTCGAGGTCTTCCACTTCGGCTTTGGCTCCGGTGATGGTTACGGCTGATAGAAAGTTTTGAAATTTTTCATCAAAACGCTGTTTGCCATCTTCATCAAGCCGGGCATAAAAGCTAACATAGTCCTGCAGTACGTCGCGGAAGTTGTGTGGCCACGCCACAACAACTGCCCGCCTGGGTTTAAAAACAAACAGGATGATGATGATGATGAGTATAAGCG
>DASTMJ010000330.1:0-9986 GCA_035714205.1 Flavisolibacter sp.
CATTACCTGCTCTGCTTCAAAATCTTTATACATTTTATCCAATTCTTGCTGCAGGGCATCAACTTCTTTTTGCCAGCCGGCGGCTACATCATCCAGTTGTTTTTGGGCTGTTTTGTATTCAGGCATTTTATCAAGTATATACTTGGTATCAATGACTGCGTATCGCTGCGCATTTGAAAAAGCAACAAGGCACAGGCTGAATGCTGCCAGGACAAAAAATTTTTTCATGATGCAAAGTTTTTTATGAATAAAACATTAATGCTGTTAATGTATGTCAAACTCCGGATAAAATACGGTCGTTTACCATTTATTCCGGTTCAAAGCCTAACATGAAAGTAAAGCGGGTTGCGTTTTTAAACCTGTTTTCTCCCGGTTGCAAACGGTCAAGCCCCACACCATAATCAAAGCCTAACAAACCAAACATGGGTAAGAAAAAGCGCATACCCACACCCACACTACGACGCAAACGGAACGGGTTGTATTCTTTAAAATTGAACCAGCCGTTCGCTGCATCAAAGAAAGTTAATCCATAAATAGTGCTACCAGGGTTTGTTACCAGGGGATAACGCAACTCCAGCGAATATTTATTAAATATGGTAAAGAAGCGGCTAGCACTTGTTTGATCAGGATTATTTACTGATGGATCCGAACTTTCAAATACCGGATAACCACGAAGCGAAACGATATCGTAACCCAACAAACCAAAGTTATTGGTCAATCCATCGCCACCTAACTGGAACCGTTCAAAGGGTGAAACTTCCAGCTTGCTGTTGTAACGACCCATAAAACCAAACTTGGCCGCTAGCTTTAATACAAACTGTCTGTTTTTATCTGCACCGGTTGGTTTTCCAATAGGCACAAACCATTCAGATGTAAAACGCCATTTATGATATTCGGGATTTTTATAAGGGTTGTTTGAATTTACAAGATCTGAATTCAATAAAGAATACGGAGGTGTTAACTGTACACTGGCCACAAAATTTGATCCGCTTCTTGGGAAGGTTGGATCGAAAACGGATGAACGCTGCAGTGCCAGTTTAAAACTAAATGTTGTTGACGTACCATCATCCATTCCCTGGAAAATGGGATAGTTCCTCATGCTATACCTTGTATAGTTCAATGAATACACAAGGCTGAAAAAGTCATCGGGCCATTTTAATTGTTTGCCTAATGAAATGTAAGCGCCAAATGTTTTCAGGTAGTTGGTATCTGATTTAGCCTTATCAAATGTTCCTGTTCTGTAATCGTATGCATTTGAAAACTTACTGCGGTTAAAACCTACAGTAAAAGAATTTCTTTTTTTACCACCTAACCAGGGCTCCGTAAATGAGAAATTATAAGAGTTGAAGGCACGGCCGTTTGACTGGTACCGTAAACTCAGTTTTTGTCCATCGCCCTGTGGCAATGGATCCCATGCTTCTTTTTTGAAAATGTTATTGATAGAGAAATTATTGAAGGTAACTCCCAGAGTTCCTGTCAATCCTACACCACCACCCCAGCCGGCAGAAAGCTCTAACTGGTCAGAAGATTTTTCTTCCAGTTCCCAGTTAATATCCACCGTTCCATCTTCCTGGTTAGGAACAACGTTCGGGTTAATTTTTTCCTGGTTGAAATACTGGAGGTTGGCCAACTCACGTTGTGAACGGATCAAATCGGCACGGCTGAATAATTCGCCCGGCATCGTTCTCAGCTCGCGGCGCACCACATGATCTTTTGTTTTTTCATTTCCGCTGATGGTAATGTTGCGGTAGCGGGCCTGCGGACCTTCAACAATTCGAATCTCGTAGTTGATGGTATCATTATAAACCGAGGTTTCAACTGGTTCGGCACGAAAGAATAAATATCCGTCGTCCTGGTAAAGACTACCGATATCGCCTCCTTCCATAGTTAATTGCTTACCCAAACGTTTGTTTAAGATATCAATATTATATACATCACCCTTTTCAATACCGAGAATGGCAGTTAATAATGAATCGGAATATTTGGTATTACCTCTCCAGGCAATATCCCCAAAATAATATTTATCACCTTCGGTAACTTTTATATCTACCTGCAGGTTCCCTTCTTTGTTATAATACAACGCTGTGTCAGTGATCTGTGCATCTCTATATCCCTGGGAATTGTAATAATTTAAAACACTTTGCAGGTCTTCTTCAAATTTCGTTCTGTCAAATTTGGCGCTTGCAAATAGTTTAAAACGGAAATATGGATCAATCAGTTCTTTTGTTTTGGAAAGAGAAAGGAAACCATAATCTTTCAGGTATTCACTGAATGTAAGACTCTCATTCGCACCAAACGGGCTTTCTGTTTTACCTGGATTAAGCGTGAACTTACTTCTTTCCTTTGTTCCTTTTAATTGCTTTTTTAACTGCAGGTCACCAACAGTTTCGTTTCCGTAAAAGTTGATCTCGTTAACCTTTACTTTATTGTTCTTATCAATAAAAAAAGTAAGAGAGTTTGAGTTTATGAACGTGGGATCCGGCTTTTCTTCTATTCGCACCTGCACATTCATATAACCTTTTTCCGTATAATATTTACGGATGGCCTCAATAGCATTACGGCGGGTATTTTCAGTAATAATAGTTTGACGCACCAAACCGGCTTTCCCCTGCAACTCTTCAGCCTCTGATTTTTTGATACCTATGAATTTAAAATTGCCAAGTTTTGGCCTTTCTACCACATTCAGTTCAAGATCAATCATTTCATCTTTAACTGCAGTTATAAAAATCTGTACATTACTGAAGAACCGTTGACGCCAGAGATTTGAAATAGCTTTTGAAAACAAATCACCACCTGGCAACATTACTTTATCCCCTTTCTGTATGCCGGAAATAGATAAAACTATAGCCGTGTCAAGAGTGGTAAGCCCCGTTAGTTTTATTGAATTGATGGTGTATTCTTTAGGAACCCTTGCATTTTGCAGGGCAAGAAGTTCAGGATCAACCGAAGTTATGGTAGTGTCCTGTGCGGATGCGGTAGTAACAAGAATAACACTTAAACAGAAAAAGAAAATTCGTGATAAATATCGTTGCATATAATAAGTTCAGTCGGTAATGCAAATAATCAAATGCAGTTTGGCAGGCAAATTAAAGGTAAATTTCAATCGGTTTTGTTAAAAGAGAGGGTGCAAAGCAGGCCTTAAATCAGTTGCAGATAGCAAATAAGTAAAGCTAAGGGGTTGTTTTCTTATCTATTGAATAAATGAATTTCTTTAGAAGTGAAAGAAGTTTAGAAATCAGGTTATTAGACCTTTTGCACCTGTTCACTTGTTTTACCAAACCTGCGTTCCCTGTTTTGATAATCAAGAAGGGCTTCGTACAGGTTGTCTTTTCTGAAATCTGGCCAGCGAACATTGGTAAAATATAACTCGGCATAAGCCAGTTGGTATAAAAGAAAATTGCTGATGCGGTATTCACCGCTGGTTCGAATCATTAATTCCGGATCCGGAAAACCACTGGTACATAGATATTGCTGGAGGGTTTCGTGGTCAATTTCTTCAACATTTAATTTACCCTGCTTTACTTCCCATGCAATATTTTTAACGGCATTAAGCAGTTCCCACCTGCCGCTGTAGCTTAAAGCCATTATAAGGTTCAGTCCTGTATTATTTTTTGTAATTTCCAGTGCTTCAGCCAGTTCTTTTTGTGCATACCCGGGCAACATATTCATATCGCCAATTACATGCAGGCGGATGTTATTCTTATCCAGGCTCTCTACTTCATTACGGATAGTTGTCACTAATAATTCCATTAAACCAATGACTTCGTATTGCGGACGATCCCAGTTTTCTGTGGAGAATGCATATAGCGTAAGATATTCAATACCTAATTCAGCACAACCTTCCACAATATTTCGCACACTTTCCACACCATGAAAATGACCAAAGAGGCGATCCTGGCCTTGCTCACTGGCCCACCGGCCATTCCCATCCATAATAATAGCAATATGGCGGGGCAAACGGCCTTTGTCAATTTGTTCTAAAAGATCCGACATGCCTCAAAAATAAGAAATAGGGTAGTACAAGAGTGGACAGCTTTACAGGCAATATTCCCTATTACTCATTTATTGACCTGTTTCAAATAAAAATGCCCGGCAAACCGGGCACTCAAATAATTTTTAACCTTTTAATTTGCTGACGGACATTTATACGATTGAATATTGAAGCTTACATAAAACATGGCAGTCACAAACTGGTCCTTGTTCTGGCTGTTACCTCTCTGCCTGCCTTTAGCGCCAATGGGTGACCCTGTTTCATACGACCTGTCGGAAAGTAAAAATGCAGGGTTCGGCGTGCCATCCGGGTTTGGAGGGAAAGAAGAAACATCAACATACGTTTTACTAACATCATCCAGGTAATCTGTATTGGTAAATCGGTGAACTACTTCAAAACCAATATTCAACCTTTCATTGATGGAATATTTCACTCCTACACCAAAGGGAATGGCAAATGCCATGGAACCATAGGGTTTACGGTCAGCATAGGTTGTATCGTATTGACCTTCGGTCCCCATCTGGCGAAGGTTGTATTTTTCTCCATTCAGGTAAGCGTATGGATCGTAGTTAAAAGCACTGACACCAAAAGTTATATAGGGAGTAAACCTAAAATCGGGATCGCCTGGAAGAAAACGGAAAAAATTAAAATCACCCTGTAGCCCCAGTTCCCAGATATTGGTATTAAAACTAAGGTTGCGGCGGCGCATAAACTCATTATGGGTATTGTAAATATCAGAATATCCCAGTTGCGCAAAATTACCGGCCACCCGCAGGGCTATGTAATTTCCAAAATTTTTACGGAAGAAAATACCGGCAGCCAGTTTGGGACGATTGAGTTTTGCACGGGTATTCAGGTCTCCAAAATAATGTCCCGCCCCTATTCCAATCCCAAATTCACCTTCCTGTACAATGGAATTTTGAGCAAAAACTGATAAGGGTAAGGATAAAAGAACAGCGGCCAATAACTTTCTCATAAATTCAAAACAGATTTAGCTACGATTTTAACGCAAAATAGCCCTGTTTGGTATGATGCGCAAGAATAAATTAGTCATTCAGGTGATGCCAAAAAAATTTAAAGTGCCATTACAACAGGCCACCTGGATTGTGTATTTGTTGGTTCAGCGCAGATTAATTCCGTTTATCAAGTCCCCAGGAAAGCTTATTTCGTAACGTTTGCAAAAAATTATTTTCATTGAGCCTGACCAGGTTCAGCATAAAATTTTCTTTACGAACCGCCAGTAAAACATTTTTATCGACGATCTCCCTGCGTGAATCAAGAGCGCAAATAATATCATCGGCCCGACTTTCTACCTCAAAAGAAATAATAGTATTATCAGGAATAACTATGGGTCGTACATTTAGATTATGCGGAGCGATAGGGGTTAATACAAAACTGCAGGCATCCGGAAAAACAACAGGGCCTGCACAACTTAAGGAATAACCTGTCGAGCCAGTTGGAGTAGCCAGTATCAATCCGTCTGCCCAATAAGTGTTAAGCAATTCACCATTTAAATAGGTGTGAATCTTCACCATTGGTGATATATCTCTTTTATGAATGGCGAATTCGTTTAGTGCATACGGCACATCATTAAATAAGGGAATATTTGAGTCCAGGTGAATGAGGGATCTCCTGTCAATGATATAGGAACGGCGAGCCAGCGCTTTAACGGCATCAACCAGTTCATCGCGGCCAATACTGGCTAAAAAACCCAATCTTCCGAAATTGATGCCGACCACCGGAATGTTCTTATCCCTTACAAGAGTAACTGTATCCAGCAGGGTGCCATCCCCACCCAGGCTGATCACAAAATCAATTTCATCTGTCAGTTGTTCATGCGTGGAAAACGTCTCAGTAGAAGGTGGTAGCGAAACATGGGCTCTCACCTCATTAAAGAATGGCTCAAAAATTACGGGTATGATCCCTTCTTTATGAAGTTCATCAAAAAATAATTGTATGTACTGCTGTTGTGCAGTTTCAAGCACCCTGTTGTAAATGGCTACCTTCAAAACATATTTTTTGCTGTAAATCTTTCCGAATTACAAGTTTACATGTTCACCTGTTAACAGCCATCAAAAATTACCATTTTTCATGGCTAACGTAAATATATAGTGTTTTACACTTAGTAATTGAGAGGAAAACAAGATGTGTTTATCATGAAGTCAAACTCTGCTTCTGTTCAGATCTTAAGATAATTCATGAGGTTATCGTAATTGGTGCGTAACTCATTCTCAAAAAGCTCTTCACCAAAATAATATTTTACATTGTATTCATATCGCTGAAACGTTCCGATAATATCTGAAACTTCCATTTTACTTACCCGTATGGTAATCTGGCTTAAACCCGTTTCAGGATCAGTGAACGTATTAAGCTGCGTAATTTGTGCATCGTTTGATTCAACAATACGGTTGATTTCAGTAAACGAATAATTTTTTGAATCCATTTCGAGAACAATAAGAGCTCCAGGCTCGTTTAAGCTCATAAAATCGGATGCATTACGCAACAGGTCGTTATACGTAACAATACCCAGTAATTGTTTTTCTTCTACCACCGGCACTACGCTTAATTTATTGACGACGGCCGTGTGAATGGCTTTTAAAAAGTGATCGTTTGCCTGTACTGACGTGGAGCCATCTGTTATGGATAACTGGTTCAATGTATTGTCGTCGTCGCTTTGGAGCAGTTGCTCCTCACTAATAATACCCAGGTAATTATTATTATCTACAACCGGTAAATGAGCAACATGATAGTCGTTCATGAGTTGTAATGCATGATGAACTTTATCTTCTTTATGCAGATAAGGTATAGAATTCGATATGAGATCGCGGGTTAACATAGCTAACGGTTTCAATTAAAAGACAAACTACCTTATACAACTGTTGCAGGCTCACCCAGCTTTTTCAAAAATTTATCTAAAATTATATTGAACTCCTGTGGCTGTTCCATCATGGGTGCATGCCCGCATTTATCAATAAAATGGAGCTCACTGTTTGGTATTAACCTTTGAAATTCCCGTGCCACAAAAGGTGGGGTAATGGTATCGTTATTGCCCCAAACCAATAACGTGGGCTGCTTTACAGTATTGAGCTCATCGCCCAGGTTATTGCGGATAGCACTTTTTGCCAATGCAATGATCTTAATGACTTTCAGGCGGTTACGTGTAATTTCAAACACCTCATCTACCAGTTCTTTGGTAGCCATTTGAGGGTCGTAGAAGGTTACTTCTGTTTTCTTTTTGATGTATTCGTAATCACCACGGCGGGGATAGGTATCACCCATTCCATTTTCAAATAAACCTGAACTGCCGGTTAAAATCAGTGACTTTATCCGCTCAGGATGTTTTAATACATGCACCAGGCCTACATGCCCCCCCAGGGAATTGCCCAGAAGGTGTACATTTTTCAGGTCCTTATACTCAAGAAATTTATGAACATGCTTAGCCAAACCTCCAACCGTTGTATGCAAAATATCCAATTCAAACAGGGGCAGAATAGGTACTACCACTCTATACTGGTGACGGAAATGCTCGATGAGATCTTTAAAATTACTTAAGGCACCAAACAATCCATGCAATAATACAAGTGGCTCGCCTTCCCCTGCTTCTATGTATTTAAACTTCCCTTCCTCTTTAATGGAATATTGCATCGGCTTACAGTTCTAATTTTTGCTAAAATAATTGTTTTACTTTAAAACACTAAGTAATCAGTATCAATACAAAAAGGAATATTGTGCCGCATCTTTTTGAAAAGATACATTATCAAAAAAATGCAAAAGCTCATTAAACATATCCCCAAAAAAAGGTATAACAGTTCCCAGCACATGTATAAATTTCGGCCCTATAGGCTGAATATAGGAATACGAAGCTGAAGCTGCCATGGTTTCTTCTTTAATTATGTGCAGCTGGCTTGCATAAAATAAAATGATGCTATAGACAAAAAGATAGATTAGGATGTAGAAAACAATTCCCGCCAGTTTATTTAACCAACCAAGGGTTACAATATTTACTGCAGCTTCGAGCATTTTAGCTCCCAACCGAATAGCCAAAATAACAATAACAAATACAAGCAGGAAAGCAATCACGGGCAACCAGCGTTGTGAAACCGATACATTTTCGCCAATATATGCAGCTACAACGGCTGATAATTTTAATGCAGCGGCCAATCCAACGATAAAAGCTATAAAAGAAAATACGGCAACAATAAAACCTTTAGTCCATCCTTTATATATAGCAAGCAACAATAAAATAAAAGCAACAATATCTATCAGCATATTGTTGCATTAAGAAGCCAGCAATTCCTTTACAGCTGCAGAAATAGTTTTACCATCAGCACGACCCGCCAGTTTTTTTGAGGCGACACCCATAACTTTTCCCATATCCGCCGGTGAAGCTGCGCCGGTTTCTGAAATGATCTGTTTCAATTCGGCTTTTAATTCGTCGGAGCTTAATTGCTGCGGTAAAAATTTTTCAATGATTGCAATTTCTTCCTGTTCTTTTTGTGCAAGATCGGCCCGGCCCTGTTGCTGGTAAATTTCCAGTGAGTCCTTTCTCTGCTTCATCATTTTCTGTAACATGGCCAATTCTTTGTCTTCAGAAATTTCACCACCAGCGCCTGGTTCTGTTTTGGCTTTTATAATCTCTGCCTTTATTGCACGAAGTCCTCTTAATGCTGCTTCATTCTTTGATTTCATGGCATCTTTCATTTCAACCATGATCTTTTGTTCCAGGTTCATATAATCATTTTAAAGTTTTGCATTGAATTTTTCATTTAACCAACTTCAATAGGTTTACTATTTTCAAAGATTCAGGACATTAAAACCAGGAGCTTTCGCACTAATTTACTGCTCCAGCTTATTATCTTTCATTTGCTGTTCCTGGAATTTTGCATAGAATTGTTTGGCAAAGGTCTTCATATCTTCTACCAGTTCTGTATTCCGGGTTGCACGGTCAAACGTATCGGCCATTGTCATCATGGTCTGGTAATAAAAATCAGCCATTTCATCTACCATCATTTTTTGTGTCCACAGGTCAATACGTAAAGCTGTTTTATCAGCACCATCCCAAAGCGACAGCATAAAGGCTTTTGCCTGCTGTGGTTTTTCAATAGTGCTTTCAGTTGCTTTCCATTCAATACTACTGGGTACGCGGCCTTCGTCCAGCTCCACATCGATTACTATACTTGATTTTGCCATTATTTTAATTTGAACGGCGAAGGTAATTAATTGCAAATTTTGGTGTATAAATCACCTAACCGGCTTAAACTTTCCTGGCCGCAACGGCTTTTAACACCGATTGCCAAAGCAGGTTGGCCGTTCTTTCCCAATTATAGTTTACCACAACCTGTTTTCCTTTTTCAATCAATCGGCTTCTCAAAGATTCGTCTTTGTAAATGAGCATCAGCTTTTCGGCCATATCGGTATGATTCGTGGCATCGAAATATAAAGCGGCATCTTCGGCAATTTCCTGCATTGAACTATTAACAGATGTAAGAACTGCAACATTGCATTGCATTGCTTCCAGCACAGGCACACCAAATCCTTCAAAGAGGGATGGATAGACCAACGCATAAGCCGAAGCCGTTAATTTTGCCAGTTCTTTTTCTTCAACATAATTAGTTAACACTACATCTGCTTTGTATTTATATGTTTTTAATAAATCAAGAAAGGCATCGTTCTTCCAGGCAAGGCGCCCGGCCAGTACCAGCTTCATTTCACTCTTTTGCCTTTTTTTAAAAATAGAGAATGCCTTTAGCAGGTTGATCAGGTTTTTCCGTGGTTGAATGGCTCCTGTGTAAATAAAATATTCTTTCCCTTCCGTATATTTTTTTTTAATGGCATCCTGCTCATTATTTGTTAGCGGATGAAAGATGTCTTTTACACCACTATAGACTACCTGGATCTTGTCGGCATCGGTATTATAATTGTGAATGATATCCTTCTTTGAAAACTCCGAAACTGTAGTTATAGTTTGAGCCTTTTTAATAAATTTTGGAGTGTA
>DASTMJ010000331.1:0-1693 GCA_035714205.1 Flavisolibacter sp.
AAACTTCCCTATATTTGCACCGGCAGGTCTTATACGGCCAGCTCCTGCTGAACTCCCCCAGGACCGGAAGGTAGCAAGGGTAGGCGGTTGTAGCGGTGCGATGTAAGTAGCCTGCCATTTTTTATGCCCCTCTAACAGGGGTGTTTTTATTTCTCCACTTTCTATTTCTCTATATTTGCCCCATAATTTTTACGCATGAAATTTTTTATCGATACTGCTAACCTGGCACAGATCAAAGAAGCCCACGAACTTGGAATTCTAGACGGAGTAACTACAAACCCTTCGCTAATGGCCAAAGAAGGCATTCGCGGACAGGAAGCCATTAACAACCACTACAAAACCATTTGTGAAATGGTGGATGGTGATATTAGCGCTGAAGTACTGTCAACCAAATTTGAAGAGATCATTGAAGAGGGGAAAAAACTTGCAGCTATTCACCCAAACATTGTAGTGAAAGTTCCAATGATCAAAGATGGTGTAAAAGCTATCAAATGGTTTAGTGATAACGGTATTAGAACCAACTGTACGCTGGTATTTTCTGCAGGCCAGGCAATTCTTGCTGCAAAAGCGGGTGCTGCCTATGTATCACCTTTTATTGGCCGTATAGATGACAGTGGCTGGGATGGTATGATACTGATTGAACAGATAGCCAACATCTTTGCTTTGCAGGGTTATAAAACAGAGATACTTGCCGCTTCAATTCGTAATGCCAATCATATTGTTCGTGCTGCGGAATTAGGGGCTGATGTATGTACCTGCCCGCTTGACTCAATTCTTGGATTGTTAAAACATCCATTAACAGATATCGGGTTGGCTAAGTTTTTAGAAGACGCTAAAAAGATGTAAGCGGCCAGCCGTAAGTGCAAAGGATTGCTGTTCATTCACCTTTTCTTTTGCGTTTGCCGTGCAGTTCATTCAATATTTCTTCATTTGATTTAAGGGGTTCATCAAAGCCCCTTTTTCTTATGTATATGGTAGTTTCTTTCCAGATGTTACGATTGTTTATAAGCATTGCTTTTATTGTAACCGTTTCACCCGAATAGCTGCTGTCAATAAAAAGATCGTTGCCTTTAAAAAAACCTCCATTGCTGGTAAATATAACCTGGGTAGAATCCAGTGGCTGCCAGCTACCATCCGCTAATTTCCCATCTACACTTATATAGTTGTAAAAACCTTTTTTCAGGCTGTCTGTATACAGATTGAAATAAAGACTATCGATCTTTTGCGCAGAAGAAGCTCCAAAGGACATTACCAACATAACAAGTATAACGATCTTCTTCATACCAGGGATTTTTACAAAGTTCGAAAATCAGAAGTTAAGAAGGGTTTAAGGAACCTATGGTATGGTTTCGAGATGCCAATATTTTCTTAATAATCGTCATTGAAAATTTTGGGGGGCCAAGGGATGGCTTTTTGCAATAATGAAAGTAGTGATAATAACAAGGGCCAGAAGCCGGCCCTGTTTTTTTGTATTTTTTTGTGGCGTACAGAACAGCATGTACAAGAGTGCGACGCAACGAAAGTTTAATAGTAGTTATTAAGCTGATTCCCTAAAAAACTTTATTATCCTTATTACTTGGCGGTACATTATTGTCCGCTTTTTTTACCCATTTATCCAGCCACTGGTTTTGCTCCCACAACATATGGAGTATGTTTTCTTTCGCCGAATAACCATGACTTTCATAAGGTAAAA
>DASTMJ010000332.1:0-1975 GCA_035714205.1 Flavisolibacter sp.
AACCTGGATTTGTTCAGCATTTACTTTGACCCGCTCATCCTGTATGTATATGCCTCATCCATCGCTTTCTTTGTTGCGCTGTACAAGGCATTCAAATTACTTGGGTATATAGGACAAAATAAAGTATTCTCATCCCAATCTGTTAAGGCTTTAAAGAGTATAAAGTATTGTGCAATCATACTAGGTATATTAATTGTAGCTGCAGGAATTTTTATAAGAATATTCCACCATAAAGACGATGACCCCGCGGGATTTATTGCCATTTGTATGGTGATGACTTTTGCTACCGCGGTGGTGGCAACTGCTGCGGCAATAGTTGAAAAAATATTGCAAAATGCCATTGATATGAAATCTGAAAATGACTTAACCATTTAAGCTATGCCCATTATTGTAAACCTGGACGTGATGATGGCAAAGCGAAAGATCTCCCTGAATGAACTTTCTGAAAGAGTTGATCTGACATTGTCTAATCTTTCTATCTTAAAAACAGGAAAGGCAAAGGCCATCCGTTTCAGCACCCTGGAAGCAATTTGTAAAGCACTGGATTGTCAACCGGGCGACATCCTGGAATATGTAAATGACAAAAAAAAGGCAACGAACCGCTGACAACTGCTTCTTCTTTATCGACGAGTTTCCCGTATGGAACCTGCCGTTTCGGTGAAAGCCTGCAGGGTACTCGTCGAGGGTGTTGGCAGAACTGAATGTCGAAAGGATGATAATTATTCTGAGACGACGAGTCCCCTGCGGAGAGTTTCTACATATTGTAATGCAATCAGCGGGAAACTCGTCGGCGAAGAGAAAAAAGCAACCAGCCGCTAACATCGCTTTCTCATTTTTCACGGTGCACCTCAGCACGGGGCACTGGTGTTTTAGTGAACCTAAACAGGGGCAGGCGGGCTACTATAGTTTTTCAAGTTTCATTTCAATAAATTCTTTCCAGCTATTGTCGTCCGCCTGCAAAAACCATTTTCCTCTTATTACTGAAGATTGGTCATCAATGATTCCATTAAACTTTAGTTTATCACCGTCAATACGAAAATTATTGCCTGATATTTCGCCTGTCATTGTTCCGCTTTCTCCTTTTGAGTTAAAGTATTGCATGCTGGCTTTGTTTGTTGTGTTGTTCAAACCAATAATCTCAAAAGTTTCAGTTTTTTCGCTCCCCATTAGTACGTCTGCCTTATGTAAAATATAATTGCCATTAAGTATTAATTCGTAAGAATCAGTTCCCTCCAGGGTAAGTGCCTGGTTCCCTATGGAGATTTGTCCTGTAGTTTTCCAGACACCAATAAGCCGGTTGAAATGGGATGTCTCTGTTTTTATCATTGTTAGTTTATAAAGATTGGTTCGTCAAACATATTCCGTTTATAGTATCACTCTTTTGATTGAAGTAAACAGAGTTCTGTTGCAGACTTTCCTTTCAAGGGCCATTAAAAGTAGAATACTTTTTCTTTACCGGCGAGTACCAGCATGGACCTGCCGTTCCAGTACCCGCTCTTTGGTTTTTTTTGGGTGTTCCGCTGGTATAGGGGTTCATCAACAACCGGGCACATAGAAAACCGTATTCTTTAAAGGGTGACAACAAAAAAAATTGCGCAGCCAGATAACTGCATTATATTTGCAGTCATTTAACTGCGCAAAATGGAAACACGTAGAGATATATTCCAGGCAATAGCTGACCCAACACGTAGGGCAATATTGGGTTTGCTGGCACTACATGCCATGACCCCGGGAGCAATTGCGGCAAACTTTGATTCTTCAAGACAAACCATTTCCAAGCATATTCAAATTTTAACCGAATGCCAACTTGTAAAACAGGAGCAAAGGGGACGTGAAATTTACTATCATTTTAACCCGAAAAAAATGAAAGAAGTGTCTGATTGGGTTGACCAGTACCGGAAATATTGGGATAACCAGTTTGACTCATTAGAAAAATACCTGGCAAAAATTCAAAAAAAGAAAAAATAAAAGGTGA
>DASTMJ010000333.1:0-2541 GCA_035714205.1 Flavisolibacter sp.
TTACTATGACTGGGATTGAGTCGCACCAGGAGTCCATCCGGTTGGACGATGAAGTGACTAAAGAATTAAATATAGAACTCCGCTCCGCCATCTCTTCAATGGATGCTGTCGTTGTTACCGGCACATTAAAACCCGTAAGCAGGCAACAAAGTCCTATTGCCGTTGAAGTATATAGCCCGCAGTTCTTTAAAAAAAATCCATCACCCAGCATTTTCGAGTCGCTACAGAATGTCAACGGCGTCCGCCCGCAAATCAATTGCAGCGTTTGTAACACGGGAGATATTCACATCAACGGTTTGGAAGGTCCCTACACTATGGTAACAATCGATGGCATGCCTATCGTAAGCAGCTTGTCTTCTGTATATGGTTTGTTTGGAATTCCGTCCGAAATGATTGAAAGGGTTGAAATCGTTAAAGGCCCTGCATCCGGTTTGTATGGTTCAGAAGCTATCGGTGGTTTGATTAACATCATCACCAAATCTCCACAAAAAGCACCTGTGTTTTCAAGTACCGTCATGAGCACCAACTGGCAGGAACATACGGTTGACCTGGGCTTTAAATGGAAGCTGGGCAAAAACGTACAATCCCTCCTGGGTCTAAACTATTTCAACTACATGGAACCACATGATAAAAACAAGGACCTGTTTACCGATGTAACCCAGCAACACCGCATCAGTGTTTTTAATAAATGGAGTTTTGCAAGAAAGAAGAACAGGGCTGCTACGCTGGCAGGCAGGTATTTTTATGAGAACCGCTGGGGTGGAGATGTCAGGTGGACCAAACAGTTAAGGGGTACCGATAGTCTTTATGGCGAAAGTATTTATACCAAACGGTGGGAGCTGATTGGCAATTACCAACTGCCGGTTGAAGAAAAAATTTTCTTTTCATTTTCTGCCACAGGTCATAAACAGGATTCCTATTACGGCACAACACCTTACATGGCAGATCAGAAAATTGTTTTTGGCCAAATGTTATGGGACCATCAAGGCTTTAAGCAACATGACATACTTGTTGGACTGGCAGGACGGTTTAATTATTATGATGACAATTCTACGGCAACAGTTGACACCTTTACTAAACAAAACCAACCGGAAAAAAATTTTATTCCCGGCATTTTCTTACAGGATGAATGGAAGATGGCTCCATCACAAACCGTTCTCCTGGGAATGAGGTTCGATCATCATCCTTCCCATGGTGCTATCATCACTCCCCGGTTTGCATATAAATGGAATATCAGTGAAAGCCGGGTGTTCCGCCTCAATGCCGGGACAGGATTCAGGGTAGTGAATCTTTTTACAGAAGATCACGCAGCATTAACGGGGGCAAGAGTTGTTGAAATCAAAGAAAAGCTAAAGCCTGAAAAAAGTTATAACCTCAATGTCAACTACTCGCATCAATTTGGAAAACCATCCAGGACTTTTCATATAGATGTCTCTGCATGGTATTCCTATTTCAAAAACCAGATTATTGCTGATTATGAAACAGATCCCAATAAAATAGTTTATGATAATCTCAAAGGTAATTCCGTATCAAGGGGATTTACTGTCAACTTCGAAGCAGAGATTATGAAACGCTTTAAAGTTTTGATGGGTTCAACCATCCAGGATGTTTCAAAAACAGAAGAAAATAATGGAACCAAAGTCAAACAAAGACCCATGCTTACCGAAAGCTGGAGCGGAACATGGTCATTAAGTTATAGTTTACCCCTGGCTGGAATCACCATAGATTATACAGGCAATATCTACGGGCCAATGCGTTTGCCGCTGATTTCCGACCTGGATCCGCGGAAGCCATACTCACCAGTGTGGAGTATACAAAACATTCAGTTTACCAAATGGATCTCGCAACAAATGGAGGTATTTACCGGCGTAAAAAATTTATTGAACTGGACCCCGGCAAAAAACAATCCTTTTCTTATACCCAGGACAAACGACCCTTTCAATAAAGACGTACAGTTTGATACCGATGGAAAAGTAATGGCCACACCTGGAAATCCTTATGCATTAAGTTTTGATCCATCATACATATATGCTCCCAACCAGGGCACCAGGGTCTTTGCCGGCTTTCGTTTTAAAGTAAAGTAAGCGGTATTCTCTGCCCCTGCTTTAAGCAACCAGCATTAGCTACAAGCTATCCAGCTACAAGCCAAAGGCAGACAGCGATAAGCCACCATGCCTCCCGCTAACAGCTAAAAGCTATCAGCTATCAGCTATTTTAACCCGTCATTGCGAGGAGCGTATTTTGCCCGTCATTGTAAGCTCAGCGAAGCAATCTCCTTAGCACCGTTTCCATATTATAAGATTGCTTCGTCGTTCCTCCTCGCAATGACGCACGTATTTTATGTTCCGCCCCAGGTATAAACTTGAAAATTTAGTAACCAGCTATGCAATCATACGCCACTACACTTTCAACCTGCACCTCACTTGTTTCTGCCTGTAAACAAAACATGAGGTGATCGTAATTACAAAACAGGCAGAAACAATCAATAGGAAATGTTTCACCTGGACTACGCAGGGCTAAAAAAAAGAAACTATGAAACAA
>DASTMJ010000334.1:0-1889 GCA_035714205.1 Flavisolibacter sp.
GCATTTTCTGAAAGTTCAGGCAAACGATCTGTTTTCTGGCAACTGTACAGAATTCCAAAAAACAGGCAAACTGCCAGCAGTTTTAAGCTAAAAGCGTTCTTTGTTAGCGCTAGATTCATAAATAGTAGTTTTAAAAGTGAAAGAAAAATTTGTATTGAGAAGACTGCAAGCCCACGAAG
Organism: Flavisolibacter sp.; assembly: GCA_035714205.1. GTDB lineage: Bacteria > Bacteroidota > Bacteroidia > Chitinophagales > Chitinophagaceae > Flavisolibacter. The sequence goes on from DASTMJ010000334.1 coordinate 180, forward strand.
AAGACGCAAGCGATAAAAAAGAATGTTCCGAAAAACCGGGGTGTGCAACAGCCATAGAATTGGTTTATGGGTGAATACGAATCGGATTCAGACCATTTCCATGAGCATGGTTTAAATAAGAATATGATCAAGAGGTAGAAGGATCAATAATTTTCAATTCAAGGCAAGTTCAGATCCGTTGATCAAAGAATGGGATACTATCGATCATGCAAAAGAAATTGGTTTTTTAAACTTTCAAAAGGTGCGGCTTTACCTGTCGAATTAGATGTGCCGGAGAAGAAGATACGTAAAGGGTTTGAACGCAACCCCGGCAGAAGAAATGAAATTGGGTTGCTCCAATTAAAGTTACCAAACATTAGGTCGATAATAAAATTAAATTATTTATTTATTGAGGTTTTGGAACATGCCTGGTAAAATAGCAAAAGGACAAAAATTGAAGGCAGGAAATGATCCAGGCCAAATGATGAACAGGAAGTTCGGTACAATGAAAACTGTTAACGCATATTAGTATGCAAAAGCTGGTGAACATTTCATTATCCAACATATGGAGGGCCAGTGAAGCAGGCCTGATAAGAGAACGCTGCTTCACCCAAGCTCTACCTGGTTGCCGTCATATGTTTCCGGCGGTTAATCATTTTTTTCCAGTATAAATAATTCCTCCACAGGTATATTAAACACTTTAGCAATTTTCAGCGCCAGAACAGTGGAAGGCACATATTTATTTGCTTCCATTGCATTAATCGTTTGCCTGCTCACCGAAGTTTTTTGGGCAAGTTCTTCCTGTGTCAGTCCTTTAATAGCTCGCTGCACTTTGATTGTATTTTTCATTGGGCATTTCTTTTGAGTTCCGGTACAAAATGTAATTGAACCGAATGATAAAAATGATTAAAATGGTAAACATGTTATAAATCATAACATCCAGGAAGGCCATTCCATAGATGAAGGCAAAAGCAATCAGCAATAAAACATAGTTTACAAATACTGCCCAAAGCAGGGACGATTGCCGGAGTCTTGCAATAAACTCATCTTCTGTTTTTTCCCTTGAAAAACTGACAAGCATGGCACCCATTATGAACAAAATACCTACAACCGTTGGGGTAATGTTTGTTTGAATGATATTGAAGGATCCACCCTTACCCAATAATTCTTCGTTGAATACGGCAAAGACCTTTGCGTTGATGGGAAAACTTTCAAAATCGGTAAATAGCAGGATGATGCCGAGTATGGTGGCGGGTATGAAAATGTACCAGCCGATAGTCTTGTACCTGTTTGGTAATAATAATTTGTTTGACATAATAAATAGTTTAGGCAAATGTAAAGTATACTTTACAAAATGTAAAGTTAAATTTACTAAATGTAATGTATATATTACATGCTGAAAAGCCAGCTAACGAAATATTTCAACTGTACTTAATGATCTATATACCTTTAATCAACAATAGCGCAGAAAAAAAACCTTGCTGAAATATACGTACCGTTGTAAATAGCCCGCAAACATCCCCGTTGGAAACGTTACAGGACAATTGATTTTTCATTTTAAAAAATTGAAATCATGAATCAAATTAAAAGTAACGACCTTCTCCTGGTATTGGCTACTGTTTTATTCCTGGTTCGTTGTAGCGAAACTGCAAACACTTCAGAGAATAACGACAGGGACACGGTTCAAACTGCAACAGCCAATGACACTACTTCCATGCCTGCATATGATCC
>DASTMJ010000335.1:0-4428 GCA_035714205.1 Flavisolibacter sp.
GGGATTGATTTGTGCGTAGTATTGCCATGGATTTAAAAACTCTGAGTTACCGAGGCTTCCGTAAGAGGCACGGAGCTTCAGATCATTCACAGTTTTCGATTTCCAAAATGCTTCTCTGGAAATGCGCCAGGCCACAGATGCCGAAGGAAAGTTACCCCAGCGGTAGTTTTTACTGAACAAAGAACTGCCATCTCTCCGGAAGGTAATACTGGCCAGGTATTTTTCCCGGAAATTATAATTCACACGTCCCAGGTAACCTATACGGTTTGAAATTTCGGTGTAAGGATCATCCGGCTGCTGAACACCGCCAATAGTTGAGAAACGGAACAATGGATAATCATCTCTTTGCAAACTTATACCCGCCACCGCACTGAGGCGATGATCACCGGTATTCTTTTCAAAGTTTAAGGTATGTTCAAAAAGTTTGGATTCATATTCGCCACGGCTGTTGAAGGTTGCCAGTTGGTTGTTATTGGGAGACGGTGTGCCCTGGCGCACGGTACCTGGCCTGCGGATACCTTCGCCTTTGTCTACCGTTTTTTCCAAACCAAAATTGAAGCGGTAGATCAATCCTTCAATAATTCGGAAATCCAAAAAGGCATTTCCACGGATTTTAAAATTGTTTTGCTCATATTGATCCAACGATTGAAGAGCTGGAACGTTCGCAGTTAAGGTACTTAAATAGGCATTGTTTAAACCCAAACCCCAGCCTTCGGGGTTTTCAGGACTTTCGTAGCGGCTTCCCTTCAAAGCAACAACCGGCGGCATGGTAATCATATCAACAAAAGGGTTCACACCAACTCCGGAAGATGCAATCGGGTCTTCCTTTGTCCAGCTTAACAAGAGATTTTGCCCAACTGTAAAGCGTCCGAATTTACTGCTTGTATTAATTCGAAAACCTGATCTGGAAAAACTGTTGTCAATAACAGGACCTTTATTATTAAAATGATTTCCGCTGATATAAAAATTCACTGCATTTTTTATTGAACCTGATAAAGAGAGATTGTACTCTCCAATAGACCCGCGGCGTAAGAATTCATCCTGCCAATCGGTGTTTATGGATGGATCAAAGTCAGAGGTTAATGAAGTGGGTACATCCAGGCCACCAGCCTGGTACAATTGGGTGGCCAATTGGCGGTATTCATTCACATTCATCATATCGTAACGGTTATGCACACTCTGAACCCCCACCTTAACACCTCCGTTAAACATTAAAGGCCCCTGCCTGCCTTTTTTAGTAGTGATAATTATAACACCGTTTGCTGCCCGCGAGCCATAAATAGCAGCGGCAGAGGCATCTTTTAGAATTTGTATTGATTCCACATCCTGTGGATTAAAGTCAGGAGTGGCGTCACTGTACATGCCGTCAATAATGTACAGCGGATTGTTCCCCGCAAATGTACCGGCGCCACGAATGTCTATCTTAGCACCACCACCCGGCGTACCTGAGTTGCGTACTGTAACTCCCGGTGTAAGTCCCTGGATACTTTCAGCAAGGCTATTAGCTACATTGCGGTTTGCCGTGTTTGGATTAATAATACCAACCGCGCCGGTGAGGTCTTTCCGGCGCACGGTTTGGTAACCAATAACAACCACCTCGCTCATTGTAGAATTGCTTTCCTCTAACACTTCACTGATGCCGGTGCCAGTTACAGTAATTTCCTTTGACTGGAATCCCACCGACGTTAGCACCAGGGTGCTACCTGAAGAAGCAGTAATAGTAAAGCGGCCCTGCGCATCTGTTACTACTGAAGTGTTGGTTCCCTTTACAGTAACTGTGGCACCTGACAAAGGTTCACCAGAGGCCGTTTTTAAAATTCCACTAATACTTTGCTGGGCCCAGGCACCAATTGAGAAAAATAAGATAAAAAAGGTGCAAAGGACAATGTAAAGCAGTCGTCTTTTTTTCATTGTTTGCAGTTTAATGTTTAAAAAACTTCAGCTTCAGAGGAGGATTGGTTTCTTAGTTTTAAGGGGTAGTTATTTGTGTTTCTTTTGACTGGATTTCCGATAAATCAATACCGGCTCCAGTATTTTCTTTTCAGGTTTGGATGAATAAAAACTTTTCTTTTTCAGCAAATCAAAAAACATGCGGGCAGCAATTTCTCCCATTTTTATTGTTTGCTGATCAACAGTAGATAAAGACGGTGTGATATAGGCACCGAAAGGTTCGTTAGCAAAACCGATAATAGCTACATCACCAGGAATCTTTTTTCCTGCGTCCTTAAGGGCTTGCATGGCTCCTAACGCCGTAAAATCTTCAACAGCAAAAACAGCATCGGGCGGGTGCGGTAACTCCAGTAATTCGTGCATGCATTTCATGCCCGATTCAATTGTGACCTCTCCATATTTTATATACTCCTGCCGTAAAGGAAGTTGATTGGCTTTCAATGCATCTTCATAACCTTTTAACCTCTGTTTAAAAATGGGAACGTGCTGTTGGCCCCCAATATGTGCCACACGTTTACAACCCTGGTCAATTAAATGTTGGGTGGCCATATAGGCACCACGGTAATCATCTACTACTACAGAAGGAACATGCAGACTGTCACTGGCCCGGTCAAACAAAATCAGCGGAATGCCTCTTTTCTTCAATTCCAGGTAATGTTTTGGATTAGTTGTTTGCTTTGAAATAGAAGCCAGCACACCGTCAACTCTTGACCGCATAAACGTTTCCACGCCTTTTTTTTCGTAATCGGTAAGTTCGTTTGATTGATAAAGCAACACATTATAATCGTTTTCACTTGCAACTTTTTCTATGCCATGCACAACAGAGCCAAAAAAATTTATCTCCGCGCTGGGTATAATCACACCAATAATCCGGGACCGGCCCAATCTTAGCGAAGAAGCAATTTTATTAGGATGATAATTTAATTTTTTTGCGGTTTTTGTTACTGCCTTTTTTGTAGCGTCACTAATAGCGCTATGATTATTCAAAGCTCTTGACACCGTTGAAGGAGTAATGTTGAGCTCCCTTGCAATATCCTGTATAGTGGTTTTGTCTAACGACATAAAGCAGTTTATGCAATCGATTGCATGAATTTAGTATTTTTTTATTCATGTTAAAAAAATAATTGTTACGCCTCTAAAAGAATCATCAGTTGATGACCCGAATTCTATGAAAGAGATATTGTTTAATCTGCGATATTCTCCGGTTTTTTGTGGATCATTTTTAAAAACCGTGTAATCAAAAAAATGGAAGCTGCGGTGAGTCCAAGTATCAAACCCAGCCAGATGCCGGAGGCACCCATATTAAAAGAGAAAGCAAATACATACCCCAGGGGCAGACCCACCACCCAATAGGCAATAGCTATTAATACTGTCGGAACTTTTACATCTTTTATTCCACGCAGCAAACCGGCGCTTATAGCCTGGGTACTGTCAGATATCTGGAAAAGAGCAGCGAACAAAAGGAGAAGGCTTGCCATGGCTACTACCTCTGTATTATCATTAAAAATTGTTGGAAGCTGGTTTTTGAAAGCCGTGAATGCAATAGCACAGAAAGTGCCATATAATAAAGCAGTCAGAATGGTACTTTTTCCAATAAGTGAAATTTGTAACCAGTTTTTTCTACCAAAGGCATTACTCACACGTATGGATCCTGCCTGTGCCAGTCCCATAGAAACCATAAATGTGAATGATGCACAACTCAGGGCAATCTGGTGTGCAGCCTGCGCTACTGCGCTTATGGTACCAATAATAATCCCCGAAATAGCAAAGGCGCCTGCTTCCATTCCAATTTGCAGACTGCTTGGCACACCAATGCCTAATAGTTCGCGAAGCGTTTTTGTTTTTAAATTCCATTGTCCTTTCCTAAGCACCATATATTTTTTAAATATGGGATGCTTTGCTACAACAAAAGCCAATGCAATAAACATAAGGCTTCGTGTTATTAAAGTTGCCCACCCTGCCCCATTTAGTTCAAGTCGTGGGAAACCAAGATTTCCATAGATCAGTAACCAGTTCAAAAAAATGTTGACAGGCATTCCTAATAAAGAAAGGGCCATTGCTATCCTTGTAAGCTCAAGGCCATCTGTAAATTGTTTAAGCGTCATAAACAACAACATGGGAATGATTGAAAAACCCATTAATTGCATAAAAGGAAGAGCAAGTACAACCACTTCAGGATCCTGCCCCAGGTATTGCAATAAAGAACGGCTGAAAACCAGTAAGAGCGAGATGATGATTGCCGTCACAGCGCAAAGAAAAAATCCATTAAATAAATAATGGGAAACGGCCCCATCATCCCGTTTACCATGCGCCATTGAAACCATCTGTGAAACGGATATGGTCATGCCAATTCCCAACACAAAAGGAATATTCATAGCGTTAACTACAAGTGCAGCTGCCGCCAGCTGTTTATAACTGATAGAACCCACCATAGCCGCATCAATAATATGAAGCGCCATTTGGGCCAGTTCACCAATA
>DASTMJ010000336.1:0-10643 GCA_035714205.1 Flavisolibacter sp.
CTGGATGGTATCATGTAAGCATTACGGCGTGTAGCTGCATCCGGTTCATTGTGAAAGTAAGCTCTTTCTGCCAACACCTTATATTGGCCAATGGTATTACGTGGTTTTACCGGCTGGGTGGAACTGGTGTCGTTACTGGCGATGGGCTCCGGCACCTGGTTATCTTCTTTTAATGCGAGGTAGGCTATAAATAAGATAGCCGCTGCTATTAACATAACAACAAACAGCGGGGCCAACCTGCTTTTTTTTGCTGGTGGTGCTACCGCATCCTGTTGCCAATTCTGGTTCCTGTTTTTCTGAAGATGAAAAACCGTGTTTTGCAGTTGTTCGTTTTCCTGCTTTAAAACAACAATTTCTTTTTGCAGGCTTTTAATGGCATCATTTGCAAGCTGGTTACTGGCTACAGGAGAAGAACTGTGATAAACGATATAATTATGTAATTCAGTTCCGTTAACATAACGGCTGGCAGGATTTTTCTCCAAACATTTATAGATCATTCGCACCAGCCATTCAGGTACCTGCATTTCCCGGTCCTTTTTTTCCTGGGGCCAGGCAAGAGGCATATGTTGCCTGCGTAAGTTTAGTACATCGGGAACAGGGCTTTCCATATGTGCAACCATTACCAGGTTACGGGAAGTTTCTCCACGGTCGCGTAAGGGAAAGGGAACCACACCAGCGAGAAGTTCAAATAGAATCACACCACAACTATAGATGTCGGTCTGCAACAACATCTTTCCTTCATTTTGTTCCGGGGCCATAAATTCAATAGCACCTGCATGTCGCAAACTGGTACGGCGTTGTTCGTCGGACATCATAGCCATTCCAAAATCAAGCAAAATATAATTGCCGGAATGTATGTTGAATTTTACGTTGTTGCTTTTTACGTCACCATGTTTTACATCCACCTTATGGCAATGCGCCAGTGCGTTAGATAAATGTTCAGCAACTTTAATGACTTCTTTTATAGTAAAAACAGGATCGTGTGGAGGTTTTAATAATTCTTCAAGATCGGGTCCCTCAATAAATTCCATTTCAATAAAAGGGAACGATCCTGTTTCTGTAATACCAGAGCTCAGGATCTTTACCACATTTGGATTGGGATCCTTGTTTACTTTTTTAAGTTTGTTTACTTCGTTTTGAAAATCGTGAAAATGTTTATCATCAAGTGTTTCGCTGATGATGGGTGTTGGCAATAGTTTTACCGCGGTGATAATCTCACCTTTTCGCTTTCCCTTATACACCGAACCCTGACCGCCTGTTTTTAAGGCGCCCATGTTCTCAAGGCCTTCGGTAATAGTAAACACTCTTGCCATTGTTCAAATATAAGTAAGAAGAAGAATGAGGCAGGAAGTTGAAATAAGTCTTGTTGGTGAGCTAATGGCTAACATTGGCTTATAATTCCTTCTCACTTTCTGAATAGGTAAATTCCAGCAATGCTGACTCTCCTAATAAGATCTGGTCGCCTTCCTGTAAAGGATGACCGGTTTTTGTTGTATATAATTTTATGGGACTGGCATCTTTTTCGGATCGTACTTTTATTTTATTACGCGGTGGCACACCTCCTTCATCAGCAAATAATAAAAAGCTACCACTGTCATTGTCAAACTCTATATGTGCATGCTGGCGACTTATAAACCGGTTGCTGGCATTTTCACTTTTTTCAGGAAAGGCGATGTTATTTTCCCGGTAAAAACCATCCGCTGTTTGTACCCTTTTTTCACGACCAATACAAATTTTACCGCTGTCTGATTTAATGGTGTACACTTCTTTTTCAGCTTCGCCTATTCTTACTTTGATATAAGCCGTTGCCGTTTTTGTAATAGCATTTTTACGGGTAGCAATAAACAGTGCTGCATCAACGCCTGGAATTTTTACAGCTTCGTTTGGCAACCGATCAAGAAAAGTGATCTCGAAAGCCCATTGTTCAGGAAGGTCAATGGCATAATCGTCTGCAATTTTTTGTACTTCCTCATTTCTGAAACGGTTTTCTTCACCATAATATACAGCTGCTTCATACATGGGTTTTTCTTCGGCATCCGCAGCAATATAAATGTGCAAACCTTTTATGTTTGAACCTTCACCCCCTTCTGCCCTTTTTAATTGTTCTTTTATAGCCTGCAGCAAATACTCCCTCACTGTTTTTACATCTTTAGCTTTACCCTGTATATTATTTTTAAAAAGATCGAACATGGTTTAAAGTTTTGTAGTTCAGGTTAATTTATAAAACTGTGAATTGTTATGGTTGTTGAATCATTGACAACTGTTGTGTCTTTATTCCTTTGTTTTCTCCAAAGCTTTTTATATATCCCCTGGCCAATAATTGCGGGATGATATGTTTCCCGGCCAGTTTTATCGCCTCGCTTGAGCCGATTGCTTTTTCAATGCGTACACAAACAACAATATGTCCTGCACCTTCTGCTTTTGGTGCAAAAAAAACATACCAGCCATCATTGATCCTTTCTCCCTTCCAGATGCGTTCCGGTGTACCTGTCTTTCCGGCCACTGCTATATGCAGATCTTTAACTTTATTGGCACTCTGTTTTATCATATAACTTTCAATGACGCTTGCATATTGCGGATCTTCTGCAATGGCAAAACCTTTTTTTGGTTGAATCAATGAGTCGCTGATTTTTAAAACATAACGATGAGGTACCACCACCCCATTATTGGCAATACCCGAAGCAAGCCTGGCAACGGAAGCTGGCGTGGCAATTAACTCTCCCTGGCCCCATGCCATTCCCGAAACACCCTGCCCTCTTGTTTTGCGGATATCATTTTTATTATACCGCCTTATGCTCCTGAATTCTGTATTTCTCCAAAACGTTCTCCAGTTTGCCTCCTGTTCTTCATTGGCAGGATTTCGTTCATAATAATAACCGCCTACTCCCCGGAGAAACATGCCTGTTTGCATATAAACAGTTGCCATTTCTTCCTGCAATTGTTCTTCGTTGGCAAGCCTGATAAAATAAGAATTGTTTGATTTTACCAAGGCCCGTTCCATTGAGATATTCCCCGGCTCATCCGGTTCCAGGCTTTTTACACGAATGAGATCCTGGGGCCGTATGTTGATCGTTTTGTTGGCAGCAGGCATACCAAGCTTATTGAATGCAGCCAATGCAGTGGCCAGTTTTGCAGTGGAACCCGGTTGTGTTGCATAGGTAAACCCAAGGTCAGAATGGGCATTCCAGTACATCAGTTTATTTTGTTCTGCTATGGGCATGGTCAGTTGTTCCCAACTATCAATGGGGGGTAAAGGATAACCCGCCGATGCCAATACATCACCGGTAGAATCTTCTATTATCACTACCGAAATGCGATTATCCTGCAGGGAATCATCTTTGGCAAAAGCCTGTTGAATGCCTGTTTGTAATGAAGCATCCATTGATAGCTGAACATCACGGTTACGTTGTTTGAACGCTTCCACTTCATCGCTGTTGATGCCTGCCAGTAACAATGGTGCCAGCACACTGTAATCTTTTTGCGTAACGGTCATTTCTGTGACGGATTGTGGAAGAAAGCGGCTTTCACGAAACCGGCTGGCCACAACCTTATATTGGGTTACCGGTGTTTCAAAACCTCTTAATTCCGCATCCAGTTCATACTCGGCAAAATAACCGTTAGATCCTCCCATAAAAACACCTGTATTGGCATCACCCGTCCAGAAGAACATTTGTTCTTCAAAAGGATAATAACGATCCAGTCTCCGGTGCGTAATTGCTTGCAGCTTTTGATGGTTCAAACCGGCAGCAACAAGCGAATCCCGTTGCTGCATGATCATTTCAACCTTGCTTGTGGCCAACAGTTTTCCCTTCCTGTCGAACAGGGAACCGGCTTGCAGCCTGTTCATTAAAATTGCAATGCGTGGATTGTAACTAAACATCCGTGCACCACTTCGGTCGGCAACCAAAGCCGGTTGCACTACCCATTGTTTGTTGTTGAATAAATATCTTGAAACATTTACTGTAAGTAATAATAAGCCAATGCAGGCGGCTACCAATGCTGGCATCAGGTTCCTGTCCTGCTGTTTTGATATATAATTCATTTGCACCACCGAACCCCTGACCATTGAGGCCGACAATAAAAATCCTGCAGCCAGTAAATTAACGATCAGCGAAGTGCCCCCATAACTAACAAATGGCAACGAGACTCCAGACAAAGGCAAGGCGCCAATTGAACCTCCTGCAATCAACAAGAACTGAACAAATGTTCCGATGCCGATACCGGCGCAGAGATAGAATAAAAATGGCCTGCCTGTTTGCCTGCCTATCAATATAGAACGATGCAGGTAAATTAAGAACAAAATAAAAATGGATATAATGCCTGCCCATCCAAATTCTTCTCCTATTGATGGAAGGATCATATCGGTATGTGCCTCAGGAATGGTTTTGGCAAACCCTTCACCCACTCCCTGCCCCTGCACACCACCACTTGACATAGCCCAAATACCGTTGGCAATCTGGTCGCCCCCGAAAACTTCATTATCCCATTTATTCAGCCATATCGATTTCCGGTCTGCCAAACGTTGTACCGGGCCCGGGAATAAATCTTTAAGTAGCGGAACCTGGTCTATCAACATAAATCCACCAATTACAACAAGAGCCATAATAGACGATTCGCTGATCTGTTTTCGTATAAACAACATCGTTATAGCCATAGCAGCCACAGTTACCCCTGTAGCGATCCAGATATTTTTGATGGCCCAGTTGGCCAAAACAAATAATACAACAGACGCTACCATATATCCAAAATCGCCGCGGGAAAAAGAAAACAAAATGATGAACGTAAAACATACAACAATGGCAGGTCCAAGGTCACCCAGCATCAGGAAAAGAAATATGGAAAGGAGGATGGCCAGCAATGCAGTCCAGAAAAACGACCAGCGTTTTTGCATGGTAGCATATTCAGAAATAAACCTTTCGTTGGAAGCAAAAAAACCAGCTAAAAAAACAATGATCAAAAACTTTACAACCTCTGAGGGCTGAAAACCAAACAGGTTCACTTTTACACCGCTTCCCTCAGGGCCTGTACCAAATAAAATAGTAAGGATTAATAAAGCCAGTGCAAGCAATGCCCATTGTATTCCTTTAGACCCTCCTCTTCCTTTAAAAGAAAACAGCCGGTATAATCCAGAGTCCACCGTAAACCTTTGCAGGTTGAATAACATTAGTATCAACATGCCACACAATCCGGCAATTAAATACCAGGTGGTGCTGCGGGCTAAAAACCTGTCCCGAAGTGGATCCTGCAGGCTTAACAAGGTTATGATTGACAAGCCGGTTAACAGCATGGCAACAGGAAGAATGAACTGGTCAGAACCTTGAAACCTTACACTTAATAAAACATGTATCAATAAAAATCCAAACAGGAAAATACCCGCTATCAACCAAAACCACGACCGCACTTCGTCCGGTGTACGAACAATGAGTGATCCTTCTTTTTTTAAATTGTTAAAATCACGGCTTGATAATAAACGTATTGTATGAGGGTTCCGGGTAAAAGAAAACCTGACGTCTTTATTTAATTCCTGCACACCTTTTGAACTGCCAAATTGAAAACCAGGTTGCAGCGGTAATACTTCGAAGGCTTTATTCCCAGGTAAACCATTAAATGAAAACACACCTTCGGCATTTGTGCGTGCATAAGCTGTTAAGGAAATCAATTGCCTGTGCTGAACCGAATCCAACACATAAATACGGCGAATGCCCTGCTTCTCTTCTACAATACGTGAAGAGACTTCGGTTACTGCATCGCTGTAAAGACTATCCCGGGGGATGACCATGCGCATCCGCACCAATACACCGGTAACAGGGTGTTGATCCCTGTTCTTTATTATACCACTAATCTTGTGTGAACCCAATGAAAGATGATTCTCCGACGGTAAGGATACAGGAGCTTTTTTTTCCTGTGCAAAAAGAACAGAATCATCATCCGAAAAACCTAGTTGAGCCCTTGAAACTTCTACTCTTTTTTTGAACGACTCGCCGCCGGATAAAAAAGCCTGTTCCGCATTCACATTGTATTTCGATTTGTTCAATTCTCCAATGTTATCGATCACTGTCTCTCCAGTGCCTATTTGTTGCGACACCACAGATGTGATCAGTTCAACGTCACGTGGATCTTCAAAATAAAAACCTCGTTGCAAAACAGTTTTAAACCGTTGGGCTGCGTTTTCATCGTTCAGGTTTACCATCGTGCCGTTGGCAAGGCGTTGGGGCACGTCATCAAATCCTCTTTCCAATACAGCAAACAGGCTATTGAACAACACAACCATGATCACAATAACTCCCAATAAAAAAATCCGTTCTGTATTTCTTGATCGTAGCATGGAATGTGCTTTATTGATTACTATTTGCCGTTTTTTCTATACTGTTATCACTACCGGTATTTGATCTCTTAAAAAGATTGGTAATAAAAAGGCTATCCGGCTGCACTTTGTAGGCAACTGCAGTGGAGCAATTCTTAAACTGTACGTTTTTTAATTGCAACACAGTATGATTGGAAGCCAGGATGCCAACCTGGAATCCCTGGAGTGAAATGCTGTCAATTTCTACATACCGGCATTGCGGTGTTATAACAATGGCAGGACCATCACCAAAATTTTCATCTTTTCTTATAACGGTTGACCTGCTGCCGGTTAAGTATAGCGTATCGCGGCGTATCCACAAGGTATCTGTTAATGTAATGTTGGTTCCCAGTGAGGTAGCATCTAACCGTATGGTATCGCTTGCTGCGGTATTAATAAACGTTTGTAGTCTTATTTCCTCTGCATTCCTCTCTTTTCTTTCAGCAGGTGTAATTGATGGTGAAGTTTTATTGTGCTTCCACCATTGCCAGATAAAGCCTCCCAGGAACACTAAACATAAAATACCAAGCAATATTATAACACCCCCATTGTTTCCCTTTTTCTTTGACACAGGAGGAGGTAAGGGTTGTTGTTTTGGCGCTGGCTTAATAGGCTCTTTAACCTGAGCCTGTTGTTTTTTTACCAATACAGGTTTTTTCAATTCCGGTTTAGCCGGCTTTTTATTGTTAAGAACCAGTACAGCTGTAATGTTATCTTTTCCGCCCGCATTGTTGGCGGCGGCAATTAATTCACGGCATTTTTGATCGAGGGTTGTTTTCTTTAGCAATATAGAAGTGATCTGCGATGCAGTAATCATATCGGTCAATCCATCGCTGCATAATAAAATGGCATCGCCGGGTAAAAATGGTGATTCACCGGTTTCCATATAATCTGCGGCCAAATTCGCTGTGGGATCAAAACCCAAAGCTTTGTTGATCTCGTTTCTTTTTGGGTGCGACATAGCTTCCGCTTCTGAAAGGCGGCCGCTGTCTTCCAAAAAACCAACAAATGATTGGTCCTTGGTAATCTTGATCAGGGATTGATCACGGAACAGGTATAATCTTGTATCGCCTACATGGGCATAATAAAACTTGTTATTCCTCACGTCAGTTACAGCCAGCGTAAGCACACAAGCCATACTGTTATTTTTTCCACCTTCTAATTTCCCGGTATAGATTTTTTCATTGGCTTCTGCAAATGCATTACGCATGGCTCCATTAATATCAACCGGTTTTTGTTTGAAGGTAGAAAGAACCGATTCTTTTGCAATTGCCGCTGCTACCTCCCCACCCTCGTAGCCCCCAACACCATCAATCACACAGGCAATGATCAAACCATCTGATGACTGTGCTATGAAAGCGTCTTCATTATTATCCCTTAGCTTACCTGTATCAGTTATTCCAAAAAACTGTTCAGCCATTACGTTTATGGGATTTTTTGATGTCAGCAAAATGTACGATCAGCATAAATGCACATAATGCAAAAACAAGGATCGATAAAACAGGTGTAATCATCTTATCAGGATTTAAAAACGTTGATACCCACAATTCCGTTCAGCACCAGCTTTGAATTATAGGGAAGTTCTGTCCATTGAGGATTGCGTATATCGCTGACGGTCACCTGCTTTTCATTAACAATTGTTTTTTCTCCAAAGGAAGCCACGTATAATTTTCCATCGCCTTTGTTGAAACGGATAGCCAGGTGTGGCGAATTGATCCAATCGGAGGGAATTCGAAAAATGGCAGCCGATTGTTTTGTTTCCTCGTTACCCGAAACAGTGATCTCCTGGTCCTTCATAAAATATTCAATTTTACGACCTGCAAATTCTTTTTCAGGAATGATGGCTTCAAAGCGGGCCAACACTGTGTTGGAAGTAGTTGCTTTTGATTCATCATACACAAGATCTTCCTGGTAAGGCACTTCGTAATAACCTTCACTGTAAAACGTAAACCCTTTTAAAATTTCCGGACTTATATCGGCAGTTTGTGCAATGCCCGTCTGCCTTGGAATAAAGGTGATACGCAGGTTCTCCTCCTTTTGCTGCGAACCGGGTAACAATTTCCCAATAAAACTTTTATCTCCGCGGGCATAATCGGGATGCGAAACAAACCGGAACACCCATTTTGAACTGGAGGGTTCTACTGTTTTGCCTTTGGAACGTTGTTCTTTTAAATTCTCGTAAAATTTTTTCAGGGATTCCTGTACAATCAAACCAAAAATGCCTTTTTTATTGTCCATGAAATCTTTATAGTCTTCTGTACTAAAACCAATGATGTATTCATGATAAAAAACAACCCGGTTGGCGAAAGAAAGCTGGCCAATAGATTCGCGGAATTTGTCAACTATATATTTGTAAACATCATTTGGAGTTATGGACTGGACAGCAACCGATGACTCTTCATCTTTTTTCAGGAACCATTCGTGCATGCCTATTTTTTGCCAGAAAGATGGTTTTGATTTCATGTAATAATTCTTAAAAGTAAATTTAGGGTTAATTGATTTTTTATATCCAGCAATAAAATTCTCAAAAAAACGATGCTGTAAGGTAAACTAACTGAATTAGTTGATTTCTATTGTGTATTTATCCCTGATTACACTTTTTTTAAGCAATCTTTAAAACGGGGAAGCGAAGATGATATTACCACCAAAGAACAGATGCATGTTACCGGGAAATAAAAAAGCCCGTAGTGGCTACGGGCTTTAGGTTTATTTGTTTAGTATGTTCCCTGTTCATCACCGGGTTTATCAATTTTCTGTTCACTTCTTCCCATAGCTCCCAACCCTGCAGCATGAGCGTTTTTCACCTCGGTGTGTCCATCCTCCGGCTCCTTTTTTTGTTCTTGTTCCAGGGGAACATTCCGGGCATCACCATTCCTGGTAACATCCAGTTCAATTTCACCATCTTTTTTTGCCATATTACTTAATTTACCAGCCTGGTGTAAAATTAAATCCAAATGAGCCATTCTTCCAACCACCATTTTGCCAGGGAATAGCATAATAGGGTTCAATGATGAGGTATCCAAAAAGATTGAGCCGCAATGAAATACCGGTACTCATAACAAATTTGGACTTTCGTTCAACCATTGTTTGCTCTTTCCCTTCTCCAAAAATTTCTGTACGGTTACCCCAGGCTATGCCGCCATCTGTAAACAGGTTCAGCTCTGTAAACAGCAGACGGGATTTGATGGCAGATAATCTTTCGGGCCCGGTAAAAGGTAATCGTAACTCAATATTACCCACGTACATTTTACTGCCAATAAGATCATTAATGGTAATAGGTAATGAACTACTTCCGTCGGCATATTCCAGTGCATCATAACCACGAACGAGGAAAGGATAACCAATATATAAGGGTGGAAGAATTCCACTTTCTGCATCGGGACCGTATCGACCTACAAATAAATTACGGGTTGCCAGTGTAACAGGGGCCAATCGGAAATACTTTCTATAGTCACCTGTGAAGTTGCTCATCTTTACAATACCCAGGTACTGGGCGGCTTCCAGGCGAAAGCGGTGGCCGCTCAAAGGCGAAGCCACACCAAAAAATGAATTGTCTCCAACCAAAGCAAGGTAACCGTTACCAAAATTAAATCCGCCCGGCGTTGGCAGTCTTTCTCTTTTATTACCCAGGTAGTAGGTTCCTGTTACATCATAATAATCAGAATACCTGTCAAGCCGATAATAATAACGGGCAAAGGAAGCACCAGCTTCTATTCGCCTGATAGTAGAAAATGGATACGAAGCAAATAACGATACCTGGTCCTGGAACGTTCGTAACAGGTCAAGCGAAGAATTGATCACTTCAAGGCTATCCCCTGTATTGGTTTTTAAAGTGTCGTAAAACATATACTGGGCACCTGATAAATAAGGAATATGTGATAACGAGGCACCCCAGTTGAATCTTTTTTTCTGGTTCAGGTAAGCAAACTGTCCGCCCACATCAATCAATTCTCCATTTAAGGAAAGCGCACCAAACAATTGATTGTTTCCTAAAATATCACTGAAAATTCCATTTACTCCACCGGCTAAACCAGTTCCAAATCCGCCACCTGTTTGAATGCCGACTCCTGTATTTCCCAGATAGTCCAATTGAAATTTAGCACTATAAGGCACTTCAGTTGGCGTTTTTTGTGCAATTGAAAGCTGCGGCGGATTTTGAAGATTTTGTTGTACGATGTTGGTCCCCTGCCGGCTAAATGGCGGCAGCGTAGCTGACTGCCTGTTTACGTCAGTTGATGCGATGTCTTTTTTTGTAAAACCTGTAACCGGTGTGCTGTAAATAGTGTAATCACTATTGTTA
>DASTMJ010000337.1:0-11072 GCA_035714205.1 Flavisolibacter sp.
TACAGGATCATGGCGACAGGGTTTCATTTCGCAGTCTTAAGATCCAGGAATTAAAATAATACCTGATCTCAGCAAAAATGATTTACTCAAACATAATTCTCAACATCTATGTCTTCACGTCGTTATTTTATAAAACAAACATCTAAAGCAGTAGCCGGGGTCTATGCCGGTTCGCTTGGGTTCAGTGCTAAAAGCTATGGCCGTATCCTGGGATCAAATGACAGGGTGCAGGTTGGGGTGATCGGCTTTTCCGATCGTTTTAAACATTCCCTCCTTCCATCTTTTTTAAATCATCACAAGGAATTGAATTTTGAAATAACAGCCCTTTCAGATATCTGGAAAATAAGACGTGAAGAAGGAGCGGTATTTCTGAAACAAAACCTCGGTCATGATGTAAGATCCTACCCGAATAACGAAGCACTATACAATAGTAAATCGGTTGATGCAGTGATCATCAGTACAGCCGATTTTCAACATGCATTGCATACCATTGAGGCCGTGCAGGCTAACTGCGATGCCTACACGGAAAAACCATTTGCTGAAACAATGGATGATAATATTGCCGCATTAAAAGCAGTGAAAGCTACGGGCAAAATTGTTCAGATAGGTTCTCAGCGGCGCAGTGGCGCTAATTATGCAGCGGCTGCAGAATTTATACAAAGTGGCAAGTTTGGCCCTGTAACCATGGTGGAACTTACCTGGAATGTAAATCAACCGGGCCGTTGGCGCCGTCCTGAACTTGTAAAAAAGATCAGGCAGGAGGATACCGACTGGAAACGTTTTTTAATGAACCGCCCCTATGAAGCATGGGATCCGCGAAAATATTTGGAGTACCGGTTGTTCTGGCCCTACTCTTCCGGGATGCCCGGGCAATGGATGTCGCACCAGATCGATACGGTACATTGGTTTTCGGGATTGCAACATCCAACATCGGTTGTAGCTAATGGTGGTATTTATATGTGGAATGACGGACGTCGCAACTGGGATACCACCACGGCTGTTTTTGAATATGGTCCAACAACAGCGGGGAACAAATTCCAGGTTGTTTTTTCATCGCGGATGCATAATGGAATTGAACGCCCTGCCGAACTGTATTATTCCAACGGCGGTGAATTAAATCTCATCACCAACAAAGTATCACCCCAGGGTGGTCTTACAAAAGATATGGCAGCCGCCATGGATCTGCAGCCTAATCTCTTACCTGAATTAGATCTTGTAACACAAAGTGTAAATGTGGTGGCTTCGGCGAACACCGGAGGAGATCCGTTAACCAGTGCTCATATGCGCAACTGGATGGAATGTGTTCGAAACCGCAAACAACCTAATGCACCTGTTGAAGCAGGTTACAATCATTCCATTGCCTGCATTATGACGAATGCTGCTGCCAGAACAGGAGAAAAAGCAAGTTTTGATAATACAACCCAACAGGTAATGGCCGGTGGAAAGGTTTTTAAATATTAAGGTATTGAAATGGATCAGGCGTTAAAACTGATACATTCCTTTAATTCTTTTTCGGTATAGGCTAACTTATATTGTTTTAATACATCGTCAGGCACACCATTCCATTGGTTGGGTTTGTTACCTGCATAACCTACATCTTTAATACCCATCTCTGATGTATAAAACCCCGAAGCCGTTAAGTTACGCATCAGGTTAAAAAAGTTTACGCCCTGTTTCATTTCGGGGGCAGCTTTTTGTGGATAGGCAATGGCATCAACCATAGCTATTTGTTGCTGTGCAGAACAATCTTTAAATGCATTCTGGTATTGTTTAACCATCTGCATATCCAGCCAGCGCAGCCCGCCACGCATAGGTGTTTGTAGTTCAGGCTTATCTTTCACCATAAACTCAATAAAGCCAGGCACCTTTGCATCGGTTGCACTTCCCGATACTTCATCTTTGGGTATGATGATATCAGCCAGGACTGCAATGGTTGCCATTTCATGCGGATTAAAAAACTGGCCTGATGCAATTTTTTCATCTGCTTCTTTTTCCTCTTTCATCCTGTCTAATGTAGTGGCAGGTGTTTGCTCTTCGCCCTTTTTCACTTCCGGTTCGTCCTTAGTTTTGCAGGCTTCTACTATTAAACTGGTGGAGATGGTACTCCAGGCAATTAGTTTAAGTGATTCTCTTCTATCCATGAGTGTTAACTGTTTTGAGTTTTGTAGTTAAAAGATTCACCCTTCAATTTTAAATATTTTGTTTCTTCAATTGATCTACCAGGTACTCCGAAGCCCTCATTGAAAGTGCCATAATGGTCCAGGTAATGTTTTTATCTGCCTGCGATACAAAGGGACCGCCATCAACCACAAATAAATTTTTACAATCATGCGCCTGGTTAAATTTATTTAAGGCAGATCGTTTGGCATCGTTACCCATACGTACGGTTCCTGCTTCGTGAATGATCTTTCCCGGCGCTTCCAGGCCATAATTATTTTTTTCATCATCATTGCCACCCCAGGTAATAACTGCACCCATGTTATGCATAATTTCCTTGAAGGTTTCTTTCATGTGTTTGGCCTGTTTGATCTCGTAATCACTCCATTTTACATTGAACTTTAAAACGGGGATACCGTATTTGTCAACTACGTTCGGATCGATTTCGCAATAGTTGTCTTCTCTTGGAATTGCCTCTCCCCTCCCTGCCATACCTACACCTGCGCCATAAAAAAAACGGTAATCTTCTTTTAACGATTTACCATAACCTCCTGCTTCTTTCTGTTGGCCTTTTACCAGGTATTTACCATTCAGGTTTTCAACACCCCAGCTAAAACCGTAAGAGGGCATGCCCATTCCTCCCCAATATTCTATATGATAACCACGTGGAAAATCAAGTTTTTTATTATCAAGCCACCATGGCGAATACACATGCATACCGCCTACACCATCTTCATTGTATCGCTTCCTGTCAAACAAATCAGGTAATATGCCACCCAGTGCTGCGCCTGTTGAATCATGCAAATATTTACCAACTACATTACTTGCATTGGCAAGTCCGTTTGGATGTCTTGATGATTTGGAATTCAGTAACAACCGGGCCGACTCGCATGCACTTGCTGCCAGTAACACGGTTTTTCCTTTTACCTGGTATTCCTGCAGATCGTCTTTATCAATGTAGGATACGCCGGTTGCCAGGCCTTCGTTATTGGTGAGCACCTCACGTGCCATTGCATTATCATACAGGTCGACCTTACCTGTTGCCAGTGCAGGTTTTACCAATACGGAGGAAGAAGAAAAATCAGCATACACCTGGCAACCACGATTGCATTGCCCGCAGTAAAAACAGGCACCACGCTGGTCATTTATTTTTTTGGTCAGAATTGATAAACGTGATGGGATCACTTTGACCCCGGCTTTTGTTGCTGCATTCTTTATAAATAATTCATGCAGCCGTGGTTTGGGCGGCGGAAGAAAAACACCGTCGGGGTCATTTTCCAAACCTTCGTTGGTACCAAATACACCAATGAGTTTGTCTACCCTGTCGTAGTAAGGTTTGATGTCTTCATAACCAATAGGCCAGTCATCACCCAACCCGTCAATACTTTTGCGTTTGAAATCTTTGGGTCCAAACCGAAGTGAAATTCGTCCCCAGTGATTGGTTCTTCCTCCCAGCATTCTTGCACGCCACCAATCCCATTGTGTGCCTTCCTGTTTTGTGTACGGTTCACCATCAATTTCCCAACCCCAGTAACAGGCATCAAAATCACCAAAGGGACGAAACTTAGTACTGGCGCCTCTTCGCGGAGACTCCCATGGCCATTTGAGTTGAGTAACATTTTTTGCAGGATCGTAATCAGGCCCTGCTTCCAATAATGCAACGCTCAAACCTGCATTGGCCAGCATGTAAGCGGCCATGCCACCACCGGCACCTGAACCAACAATGATGGCATCGTAATTCTTTGGCTGAACTTTTACCTGGAAATCTCCCATAAGCTTATTCAGTTATATTAATTATAAACAGGTTTGAAAGTTATCGAAAAGATTTATGAGAACTTTTTAAAAATAAGCAATAACTGTTTTTTAAAACAAATAGTACATTTAAGCAGAAACACAATCACTACATAAACTCATCATTTCATTATTCAAATTTTTTTATGGCTGATAACACGTACGATGCAATTGTTGTTGGTTCCGGAATTAGCGGGGGCTGGGCTGCAAAAGAACTTACCGAAAAAGGCTTAAAGGTTTTATTGCTGGAACGGGGTCCGGATGTTAAACATGTAAAAGATTATGTAAACACCAATAAAGGACCATGGGAATTTCCTCACCGTGGCGGCCGCACACAACAAATGATCAAGGATTATCCTGTGCTGAAAAGAGATTATCCTCTTAATGAGATGAACCTCGATTGGTGGGCGTCTGATAAAGATTGTCCTTATACAGAAGTAAAACGCTTTGACTGGTTTCGGGGTTATCATGTTGGTGGTCGCTCACTCATGTGGGGAAGGCAGAGCTACCGTTTAAGTGATTTTGATTTTGAAGCCAATGCTAAAGAAGGTATTGCAGTTGACTGGCCAATCCGTTATAAGGACCTGGCACCCTGGTACGATTACGTGGAAGGTTTTGCGGGGATCAGCGGTTCAAAAGATGGCCTGGAGCAATTACCCGATGGTAATTTTTTACCTGCCATGGAATTTAATTGTGTTGAGAAGGATATAAAGGCACGTATTGAAAAAGAGTATGGAGGCAAAAGAGCTTTTATAATGGGACGTACCGCCAACATTACACAGCCAAAGCCGGAACAGGGAAGAACCAATTGCCAGTATCGTAACCGTTGCTGGCTGGGTTGCCCGTTTGGTGCCTATTTCAGTACGCAGTCTGCAACACTACCTGCAGCCATGAAGACAGGGAATCTTACACTACGCCCCATGTCCATTGTTACAGAAGTGATCTATGATAAAGACACAAAAAAAGCAAAAGGTGTTAGAGTATTGGATGCTGATACCAATAAGACCTACGATTATTTTTCAAAGATTGTTTTCCTGAATGCATCTGCATTGAACAGTGCATGGATCCTGTTGAATTCTGCAACAGATATCTGGCCTGGTGGATTGGGTAGCAGCAGCGACCAGCTTGGACATAATGTAATGGATCATCATCTTGGTGTAGGTGCCGGCGGATGGGTAGAAGGTTATGAAGACAAATATTTTTACGGCCACCGTCCCAATGGTATTTACATTCCGCGTTACCGTAATTTATTTGGCGATAAAAGAGATTACCTGAGAGGATTTGGCTACCAGGGAGGTGCCGGCCGCCAGGGATGGGGCAGGCATGTTGCCGAATACAATATTGGTGCTGAATTTAAAGACAGCCTGAGTGAACCCGGGCTTTGGGAATTTGGTATGGGTGGATTTGGTGAAATGCTTCCTTATCATGAAAACAAAGTAACATTAGATAAGAGCAAGAAGGATAAATGGGGTTTGCCTGTGCTGGCTATTGATTGCGAATTGAAAGAAAATGAATTAAAGATGCGTAAGGACATGCTGGCCGATGCCATTGAAATGCTGGAAAGAGCAGGCGTTAAGGATGTAAGTGGTGATGATGGTGACGGTACACCCGGAAGAGGTATTCATGAAATGGGAACAGCACGTATGGGACGAGATCCAAAAACTTCAGTGCTGAATGAATGGAACCAGGTTTGGGATGCAAGGAATGTATATGTAACCGATGGCGCCGCCATGACATCTGCAGCCTGCCAGAATCCTTCTTTAACTTATATGGCTTTAACAGCCCGTGCCTGCGATCATGCAGTGAAAGAGCTGAAGAAGATGAATGTGTAAGTAGAAAAAAAATGCAGGCAAGAGCAATGAAACAACTCTAAACAAACAGGAAACAAAAAACTTTAAACTCTAAACGTATACACATGGAACGCAGGGAAGCGGTTAAATACATTTCCATTTTATTGGGTGGCACTTTAGTGGGTGCCGATGCTTTTCTTTCCGGCTGTAAAAGCAACACATCCAAACCCGGTGAATGGTCGGCAGATGATGTGGCTTATTTAAATGAGATCGGTGAAACCATTCTGCCCCAGACCTCCACACCAGGGGCTAAGGCTGCCAACGTAGGACAGTTTATGACCGTAATGGTGGATGACTGTTACGATGAAGGTGACCAGAAAGCTTTCAGGGAAGGTATGAATAAACTCAACGATGAAAGCAAAAAACGCTTCAGCAAAGACTTTATGGCTGCCTCTGCAGACCAGCGTAAAGAACTGCTGATCGCTCTTGATAAAGAAGCCAAAGACTACCAGTCAAAGGTTTCTGATTTCAACAATAAAGAAAATCAAAAGGAAAAAGAAGAGATAGCCAAAGGAAACACGAACTATAAAAAACAAAGAATGTCTCCCCACTATTTTTCTCTTATGAAACAGCTTACCCTGCTGGGCTTCTTTACCTCAGAGGTGGGAGCAACCAAAGCACTGCGTTATGTACCAGTGCCGGGAAGATATGAAGGCTGTGTTCCTTACAAAAAAGGCGACAAAGCTTTTGCATAAAACTATTTAAAAAGAAAACTCACACATCATGACCTATAAACGCAGAGATTTTTTAAAAACGGTTTCCGTACTGGGAACCGGTGTAGCCCTGTCCCCCGTCATTAATATGGCAGGATGCAAAGCTGCGGGGGCAAGCGGTAAGATCAATGATAATTTTGGTTTACAATTGTACACTTTGAGAGATGTATTGCCTAATGATCCTAAAGGTGTGCTAACACAGGTTGCTTCATTTGGCTACAAACAAATTGAAAGTTATGAAGGCGCCCAGGGAATGTTTTGGGGCATGACCAATACTGAATTCAAAAAATTTATGGATGACCTGGGAATGAAAATAGTTTCCAGTCACGTTGACATCAACAAAGATTTTGACCGTAAAGTAGCAGAAGCTGCGGCCATTGGAATGAATTACCTCATCTGCCCATGGCTGGGACCGCAAAAAACACTTGATGATTATAAAAAAGCTGCAGACACCTTTAATAACCGTGGCGAGATCTGTAAAAAGAATGGTTTACGATTCGCCTACCACAACCACGATTACAGTTTTGTAGCCCTAGATGGACAAATGCCACAGGATGTAATGATGCAGAATACAGGTAAGGACCTGGTGGATTATGAAATGGATATTTATTGGGTGGTGGCTGCCGGCCAGGATCCTATTGCATGGTTCAATAAATATCCGGACCGCTTCAGGCTGGGACATGTAAAAGACCGTAAGAAAAATGCGCCATTGAGTGATAAAAATGCCTCCACGGTATTGGGTACGGGAAGCATCAATTTCCCGGAAATATTAAAAGCTGCTGAGAGTAAAGGGATGGATTATTTTATTGTAGAACAGGAGCTCTACGAGAATACCACCCCGATAGAGGCAGCAAAAGCTGATGCAGCGTATATGAAAACCATCAGGATCTGATCATCTGCGTATACTGTCCTGCACAGTAGAAGAATCTGTTGAAGGTTCGCCTATCGTAACACTGTTGGTTGTGTCGGGAATATTACCATTCACATTTTCAACAGGTGCCATAGCCGGGCCTTCGGCATTTGTAGTGTGGTCTTCACCATCGCCACATGAAAATAAAAAACTGCAAGCCAGGCTGAATAAAATAACTCTCATCTTATAATAATTTACTGGTTTATTAATCTACAGTTTTCAAATCTTACGCCAAACAATTTTCCGGGAGTAGCCAGATAAAATTTATGATGTGGAAAATACGGTCTTTGAAAGATTTTTTTAAATGTGAATAAATTAAAAAGCAGGGTCAAAACAGGCTAAAATGAAGAAAAAAACTAAATGTGAATAAACCAACTTCATCTGTACAAATTACGCTACCTGTTCTTTGAATTAAAATACCTCGCTATCTTGAATTCAGAAACCTTATAAAAACATTTTATCCAATTACTAGGAATAACTAACTAGCCACCAATATCTGAAAACCTTTGAGGCTTCTGAATTTTTCAGAAGCTTTTTTCTTGTCCCTTATTAACCAATTGGTTTTTGCTTAATAAAATATTAAGCATGACGCGGAATAGAGATCCCTTTTAACCGCCTGTAGATTTCAGTAGCATATTCATCGGTCATACCGCTTAAGTAATCCAAAGCACTCATAACCTTTTCATAGGTTGATGACGTCAACTCAAATTCTGTGAACTGGTAAGGAAACAATTGCAACACCTTTTGTTCTTTATGAGATGGTTTGGCTTTTATCAACGCAGGAATAAATAACTGCAACAACTCCGACATTACATTATACCCTGCTATTTCAACCTGGATCACTGTATCATGGCCGTAAATTTTTTTATAAGAGATATCCTGTATGGTGGTAAGGGCCGAAGTTCGGCGGTTGATATTGTCGATCAACGTGTCATTGAAATTTCCTTCCAGTATATCTTTTTGATGATCGCAAAACACATCAACTGCTTCATTGGCCAGTAAATTAATAACCTTTGCCCTGATGAATGCAATGGCTTCGTTGGTATCTTCAATATTGTTATAATGCCCTAATATCCTGTCCGCATTTTCCCCCTGCCTGTTGATTTTATTGATCAGCCCTGTGAAAGCATTTACCACTTCTTCTTTTTCCAGTATGCCAAGACGATGGGCATCCTCCATATCAACTATGCTGTAACAAATATCATCCGCTGCTTCTACCAGGTAAACAAAAGGATGGCGTTTATAAATGATTGGAGAGATGCTTTCCTTGATCATACCTAACTCTTGCACAATTTTTTCAACCGTTTGTTTTTCTGTTTGAAAAAATCCAAATTTTTTCCTGTGCTTGAAAGATTTGTCTACAGCGGCAGATTCGCATGGATATTTCAAAATAGAAGCAATGGTGGTATAGGTCAACCCAAAGCCTCCACGAAAACGACCACGAAAGCTGTGCGTCAATACCCGAACAGCATTCGCATTTCCTTCAAAGGATATAAGATCAGTCCATTCGGCCGGATTAAAATAAGATTGCAGCTCCCGTCCATCTATTTTCCCAGACGCATTTTCTATAAAATAAGCTGAAATGGCTTTTTCACCCGAATGTCCAAAGGCCGGGTTTCCTATATCATGTGCCAGGCAGGCCGCTGCAATTACATTGGCCAGTTCATACCGGTAAAATTCATAGGCATCTTCATTGTTAGATTTAAAGGATGAACTGATACGTTCCCCGATCATTTTACCCAATGAACGTCCCACGCTGGCAACTTCCAGTGAATGGGTAAGACGGTTATGAACAAAGGCTGTTCCGGGTAATGGAAATACCTGTGTTTTATTTTGAAGCCTTCTGAATGCCGATGAAAATATTAAACGGTCAAAATCACGTTGAAAACCTGAACGCGGACCTGTAGGAATTTTATCTGAACCAACTCTTTTTTCTGTAAATAACGTTTCAAACTGCATAGTAAAAGCGGTAAATGTACAATGTAAACAAATGCACTAATTCAGCGAAAGTGCAACCGGCGCCTGAAAAGAAAATAAAAGAGTATGTGTTTGAACAAATCAGAAAGTATAAACGAAGCCCGGCAAAATATGACCCTGAAACAAATTAAGGTTGAACCGCAAACTGCTTTTTTGATTAGGCGCTTTCAGCTTGGCATACCGGTGATAATTATTCACCACCTGTCTTCCGCTTAAATAACCCAGTCCTGCACCAACCAATACATCTGTGGCCCAGTGTTTATTTTCTGTAATGCGGCTAAGGCTGATCAGCGAAGCTGCACTGTAAGCCAAAATAGGCACCCATGGCTTATCCTTATACTCCATGGCAAAAACGGTTGCCGCAGCAAATGCCACGGTCGAATGCCCTGAAGGAAACGAGCTACTGATGTGCTTTCCATTATAGCTTCTTCCTTTCGGCGAAAACGGTCCATGAAAAATAGGTTCTGCTTCAATGGTATCAGTTCCGTAATAGCTGGGTCTTTGCCTGCCGGTAAGATATTTTACAATGGTCATAACGCTGGCGCCGGTTATATAGGCTTGTGTTGCCAATAAGGTGGTTGTTTGAATCTTTTCATCCTTAAAAAGAAATCCGTATGCTGCCAGTGAAGCCAGGGTATATCCTTCATAAAGCCCCCCGAAATCGGTAACAAACCCGCTTACATTGCGAACGATGCCACTATTATTCCGCAGTTTGACGGCTTGTTTTTGAATTGATTCGTCAGCAAAAAACAAAGCACCTGTTACCAAAGCAAACTGTCCTGCTTTGATCCAGCTTTTTTTACTGGCATTGAACGGGCCTGTTACCTGCTGCTTTAAATTACTTCCAAGTAAAACAAAATAGGTACGGAAACTGAGTTTCGTAGCTTTATTATAGGCTTCTGGTTCAATAATATTCTCCTGCCTTGCTGTATCAGCCTTTTCACTTAGACTATCAAGTTTTTTTATCAATGTATCCTGGGTAAAACCAGCTAATGATACAAGTATTAGCAAGCCTGTAATTCCAATTCGTTTCATTTATATGTGTGCTTAAATCTTATCCTGGGCCAAATTGCCTGTTATTTTATTACAGAATTTATACCAACGGGTTAACTGTCGGGTTATTGCGGCAAAAATAAGCCCCGGCCTTGGCGCAATTGTTGAAACAGCTTAATAGGTCTCATCAGTAAATTCTTAACTATTAAAAAAGAAAATATGAAAAATGCAATGAAGCCCATGAACTTAAAAATGTTTTTTGCCCTTATTGTATTAAACCTGGTTCAAATTGTTCTTTGGGCACAGGAAGAAACGACAACTTCAACAAAAAAAGTGGATGTATCCGTAGAGAGCAGCGAAAACTGGTATGCTTCTCCCTGGGTATGGGTAATAGGTGCTGCTGTATTTATTTTATTATTGGTGGCCTTACTGGGCGGCAAAAGCCGTTCAACTGACAGTTCAACAGACAGGGTAACAGTTACAAAAACAGTTGAAAGAGATACCGACGTATAAAAATGTTACTTTAAATAAAGAAAGCCATCACAATATAAGTGATGGCTTTTTGGTGCTTTTAGCACCACTCAGATATTTTAATGGAGTAACCCGGTCAGGCGATACCAACCGAAGGTTCCCATGAATATTCTGTAGATGTCATGAATACCTCCTTTTCTTTGGTGAGTG
>DASTMJ010000338.1:0-3142 GCA_035714205.1 Flavisolibacter sp.
AGCTGCGGCCTATTAAAACAGGCTTTTACCAACAATAGAATTGGTAAATCCGGAATGGTTAAGTAAAGTATACGATTAAACTACAGGCGGAGAGTTATCCAGCAGCAGGATATGTAAAGCATTAGCCGGCGCCTTTCGCACAGAAGCAACGGGGCAATTAAATAATGGTTGCATGTCGAAGTATTTAAAAATGTTGAATACTGCAACAAACCTTGGCAATACCTCATATAAAGCCAGGGAATGAAATTCGCCAGGTACGAAAGTTCATAATAATGAATACAGGCTTATTGTTTTTCAATCAGAAGCGGAACATGCTTTTACTATAAATTTTAACCAGGTGCGGGTTGTAAAGCTTAGAAGAGTAGGTTTGAAAGAGAAAAAAACTTGTTGTTACAAAACTAAAACTGTTTTTACAAATAAACCAAATATTTTATTTGCAAATAGTGCAAAATCCTGGTTTATTTTTCGGTCAGGTATATACGTAACTCAGGCAAAGTGTTTTAAAAAAGCGTGATTGTACATTTAAAAATAATTCCCCGCTTTTTTTGAATTGAATAATACTGGTATAAACACCTGGTTCCCCATATACAATCCGCTGAACCTGTATGTGTTCTCTGAAATCAACACCACCCAATCCATACCACTTAAATACCGACTCCTTACACGACCAGATGAGAGTTAACCCCGCATCACCAGGTAAAGAATCATTTATTTCATCCCGCACCAGTGATGTTCCCATAGCTGCAGGAACCTGATTTACAATTGACCATTCCTCTTCACAACTGTATTTGTGTTTAATCCGGTTGATTTTTTCTGATACCATTTCAATATCCACCCCTACCCTGTTTTCCTTACTGACAATTACAGCTGCAAAATCACCGCAATGCGAAATAGAAAAATGATAAGGCTCACCTTCAAGATAAGGTTTGCGGGTATCGGCAATTTTTATCAGGTCCAATGGAAAATCAGGAAAAAGAGATTTCAACAAATACCGGCCAGCCAGGTGCTGTAATCTTTTATGCGGGTGACTGATCTCGCGGTGTAAAGGAACATATTGGAGGAAAAAGGATTCATCCTCCTCTATCTTCCATATCGCCATCCTGGTGCATTCGTCAATATCGTGTTGAAAAAAAATAGGCATGGTTTAAAAATTCGCAAGTATTTTGCCGCAGCCAAAATTGAAACATTAATATTCAAAATTCAAAATATTCATGATCCTCTCCGACAAACGCATTTTAGAAGAAATGGAAAATGATACCATCAAAATAGTACCCTATAACCGCGATTGTTTGGGAAGCAATAGTTATGATGTACACCTGGGACCTTACCTGGCAACATATCGTGAACATATACTGGATGCCAAAAAACATAACGAAATAGAACATTTTGAAATACCCGAAGAAGGTTTTGTTTTATACCCGCATATATTTTATTTGGGAGTGACACTGGAATATACCGAAACGCATGCACATGTACCCTTCCTGGAAGGCAAATCATCTACCGGCCGGCTGGGTATCGACATCCATGCAACAGCAGGAAAAGGCGACGTGGGATTTTGCGGCCACTGGACGCTTGAGATCTCCGTTAAACAACCGGTGAAAGTTTACCGCGGCATGCCGGTAGGACAATTGATCTACTTCCCGGTTGATGGTGAGATAGAAGTAAAATACAATCAAAAAGCAAATGCAAAATACAGGGGCCAACATAACAAGCCCGTAGAAAGCATGATGTGGAAGAATAAGTTCTAAACAGCACTTGTCATTCTGCTCCGGTCTTAGAAACCATCCTTGCATTCTGAATGTATTAGAAACAGGTTCATGAATTTAATTGCCAGATGGTATAGTTTAATATGCCGGCAAAACTTACCCAGCTTATATAAGGAACCAAAAGCCAGGCTGCCAGTTTATTGATGCGGGCAAAAGCAAAAATGGTAAGTAATATAAGTAACCACAGGAGCATAATATCTGCTAATGCCCACCCAATTAAATGTTGCCCGAAGAATAAAAAAGACCATAAAAAATTAAAGAAAAGTTGCAGGCCCCAAAATACCATAGCCGTTCTCTTCTTTCCTTCTGCTTCAACTGATGTCCAAACCAGGTAAAAAGCTATACCCATCAAAACATACAAAACTGTCCACACAGGTCCAAAAACCCAACCAGGCGGGTTCCACTCCGGTTTTTCTAATTGCTGGTACCAGCTATCCCTGCCCGTTACTGTAAAATAAGCACCACCCGCAGCTACCAGTTGTGGAATAACGATGGCGATCACAAGTTTTATCCAGTTTTTCATAACAGTAGAACAAATAAATGATTATTTAGATGGCCTCGGCACCGTACTTTTTCATATAGGCAATAAACCAGGCCACAACCTCATTATAGGTTGCCTTTCCTTTAGGCTGGTTGTTCAGTTTCAGGTAATTATCATAAAAATCAGACATAAGCGGCTCAACAACATTCCGGCTTTTATAAATATACTTCAGGTAGGTTTGGTAGTCTTTTTTAAATTGTGGATGTACCGTTTCTCGTAGTTTTTTGAAAGCCGTTGTGTCGTACCGTCTTAATTCCCTGATGGCATAGGTATAGGCATCCCAATAGGCTGCATACCTGAACTCCGTATTGGAAGATTCGCGGCCGCACAGGAAGGCAACCATATTAGCTTCGTTTTCTTTGGCATAACCAACCTGGTGGGCAATTTCATGGCAAAGAATAAAGGGCTTCACAAAAACCGGTACGGTTGTCTTTAACTGTGCTTCACCTGAAAAGGGATTATAATATCCTGTAAATCCAAAATAATGACCAAGTGGGGTGTATAGCGAAGGTTTTATAGAGGCATGCTCGTATTTCAAAAAAGGATAATTAATGCTTATTTGTTGATATACCTTCACCCCTTCCCCAAATAGAAAATGGTTATCCTGCAGCATTTCCCTTTTTCCCGGTTCAATACTCCCGGCATATTGATTTAGTCTTTTTTGCAGGGCTGTCGACAACTGGTACAGGTCTTCCGGCGTATAGGATTTTACATCCAATTGTAGCTGGTGAGCTATTCCCAGCCGGTTATAGTTAAGTCCCCAGGAAAGATTGAAAATTATATAGATCCACAAAACAAGCTTCAGGTATTTGCGGAACAGGATCCATGACAGGTA
>DASTMJ010000339.1:0-4905 GCA_035714205.1 Flavisolibacter sp.
ATTTGGGTTTCTGAGCATTACAATAATATATACCACTTTGATTGCCCTCTTAGGTGGAGGCGGTCGATAATATTTCAAACTCAGACACTTTCCGAGGCACAACATGATAATGTACTGATGCCAACAGTGGTGGCAGTTGCACAACTGGTTTTTAAAAAATATACTAGCCGGTTTTACAACCGGTTTTGTTTTTTTAGTGAAGTAAAACCAAGCTGTTCGCCAAATATATCCATGCTCCCAAAAAGATGTGTAATATCCGCAAGAACTTACCCGGGGTGTTTCGCATTATGGCTTCAACCCCGAAAGAACCAAGGGATCCACACCAGGAAGAAACTCATATTCTATTTGTAAAAAAACCGGCTGGTGATACCGGTTATTTCAGTCTTTCTTAAAAGGACTTGTAACTGCGTTCATATCATTGCCGCATGGTTAGCAGCAACCCGCCCCGCTAACGGCTGCCTGGCTTTGGCAGCCGCAACCGGCTCCGCCTTCAGCCTTTTTGTCCTCGTCTAATTTACAACAGGCATCTTCATTGGCTGCTGGTGCGCCGCCACAGCAGTTGCCTGCCGCCTCTTTGTTTTTTCTTTCTTTAATAACCCGGTTTTTTTCCAGGATCTCAATGGTTTCTGTTTTCATTGTTGTATTTTTTTATCGTTCATTATAAAGACTTCGTTATTTTAAAAAGACGCAGGTTTATCCAGCTTCCTTTATTGTCAGGTTTTCTAAGATGATAGACCAGGGCTGCGGAGTTCAGCACCAGGAGTAAAAGGATCAGCCATCGTATATTTTCTGCAGGCAGCATTATCGCTCCCAGAATGGCCCCCGATGCTGTACCTGTATCCCGCCAGGTGGCATTATCCGATATTTCTTTTAGATAGGAAGCTGCAGTTGTTACGGCTCCTCCTGTGGCTGCAGCCGCGTTCATAGCGCTGAATGTAAAGGATACCACAATACCTGTGATAGCTTGGTCCATCAGGATGAACAACAATCCTGCAGCAGAAAATACAGTGGTATAAATGAACAGTTTGTGAAACCCATATCTGTCACCCAGCCAGCCCGATAAAGGTGAAAGCAGCACCAGCGCTAACCGCCTGTAACCTAATAACAAACCAACTAATGCCAGGCTTGTGCTGATTGAACGGGCCTGCTCGCCCTCTATCAGCTTAGCCAATATGACCACCAATAACCCTTCTGTAATAAAAGCATTGATCAGGACTAATACATTAAAGGATGATGGTTTTGAAAGTACCAGGTGTTTTTTTGAAACCTTTTTTGTTTTTAAACCGGTCAATATAAACGCTGGTAAAACGCCTGCAATATTGACCAGGCCAAAACATAAAAAACCCAGTCCCCGGCCTGTGTATGACAACAACAACGGACCCGCCAAAAGCGCTGCCACAGGACCCAGTTCAACAAGGGCCCTGCCCAGGCCCAGTGCCATGCCTTTCCTGGGATGTTCTAAACTATATAGTGTGTTTCCAATCCTGAGTGTAGAAAAGCTGATGCCCCAAAGCACTCTTGCCAAAATCCATAAGGGAACAGCGTTGATAAATCCATAACTGGCAGTAGTAACCGAAGCCGCTATGGATGCACCGATCATTAAAGTTTTGATCCCTTTATTGCTCAACCACCAGGCGACCCAGCCATTCATTAACAAACGTGTAAACCGGTTGACAGATAAGATCACTCCAACCCACATGGCCGGGATACCAATATGTTCATAATTGGAAGGCAGCCATGCGTACAAAAAAGCATCACCCATATTGGCAATGGCGAGAATGGTGGCAGAGAGGTAAACATTCCGGAATGATGTTGTGCTATCCACAACAGGCAGTTTTTTTTGGTTCCTGCGTTACAGAACTTGCGCCGCAACAACTGTTACCATTTATACCGCTGCTGCACACACCTGTTTCCGGCAGTTCAAGTTCTGTTTTTTGTGCGGCTTCCATATCACCATCTATGGCAGCAGCAATGGACCTTACCTGTTCATATCCTGTAGCCATTAAGAACGTAGGTGCCCTGCCATAACTTTTACTGCCGGCTATATAAAAGCCTTTGTCCGGGTGTTGCAGCTCCTTTTCCCCGTGAGGTCGTATGGTACCGCAACTGTGAATATTCGGATCGATCAGTTCCGCCAGTGCATCAACAGACTCAATGGAATTACTGATGCTCAGTCGTACTTCCCGGAGAAATGAAAAATCAGGGCGGGACCCGGTGTTTGCAATGATTTCATCAACACCGGGAAGTTGTTTTTTTCTGCCATATTGTTCGCCAATTAATACCAGGCTTTCATTTACCTTCCTGATCTCGGAAATTTCAAATGGCGTGTACACGTTGATCCTGTCTTCACTTATCAATCTTTCTATTCTTATGCCCAGTTGTCCGCGAGCTTCCAATGCGTCATCTTCTTTACCTCCGTACACATCGCTGACCTGGTGTTTTCTCAGGATCCAGTTGATTTCGGTTTGTGGAAATTCCTGTTTTAACTTTTCCAGTTCCAGTATGGTGTTGATAGCAGAATGACCACCTCCCACAACAGCAATGTTTTTATTGGCATACCGCCATTTGAATTTGGAAAGCACACCAGGTATTCCATAGAATATTTGTTGGCTATTCTCTGTTTCCCCTATGGCAAAGTTGCCGCCGGACCCAAGAGGATTGGGCATCAGCCAGGTACC
Organism: Flavisolibacter sp.; assembly: GCA_035714205.1. Taxonomy (GTDB): domain Bacteria; phylum Bacteroidota; class Bacteroidia; order Chitinophagales; family Chitinophagaceae; genus Flavisolibacter. The sequence goes on from DASTMJ010000339.1 coordinate 2,679, forward strand.
CGAAGCATCAATCACCGCACGGGCTTCAAAACTATGGATGGAAGTGCCTTGCTTTACCCGCACCAGGAAAGGTAGGGTATCCCGGTTGGCATTTTTCATTTTGTCCAGCCCTTTTTTACCAATGGCAATGACCTTGCTGTTTGTATGAATAGAATGGTTTATTATGGGCAATTGAGAAAGTGGCACCAGGTAGCGATCAATAAATTCACGACCTGTGTGCAACTGGTCTGGTTCAGGCTCTATCCAATGGGTTTGTAACAATAATTCCTTTGCTGCTTTATCAATATTATACTTCCATGGAGAAAATACTTTGATATGTTCCCATGATGCAACGCTGGTGCCTACGTTATTACCCGCCTCAAAGAGCAGGAAAGGAATATTTCTTTTAGTAAGATGTGCAGCTGCTGCCATACCTACGGGCCCGGCGCCAATGATCACTACGGGCAGGTTCAGATTGTTTTCCATCGTTTCCATTCTTTAGTTTGATTTAATGGTAACACTGGCATGGAATAAAAAAGACGCAGAAGTAGGGCACATGAACCGCTTACCACAAGGCAGATAATGTTGAAATAATTGGTGGCTTCAGAACCAGGTATTTTGGCAGTGCAGCGGTTCTTCCTTTGCAAAAAAGACAAGCTATAATAGCGAATCCTTCAGATAAGTATAAACAATAGTTTCGGAGAAGGGCTGAAATGTCAGGAACAACTGCATTTCTTTTTCCCGGTATTCAGCAGGTTTCCATAAACATCACTTTGATACAAACAACAACTTAAAATAAGTTCTTTCAGTTTTTCCTTTCCGCGCTGAACTCTTGATTTTGCACCGGAATAGGAGATGCCTAACATCATAGCTAATTCTTTTTGAGACACCTGCTGAAATTCAGTAATTAACAATGCTTCACGGTAATGTGCGGGGAGTTTATTGATAAAGGGTTTAATACAGCATTCGGCAATAGTGGCGTTCAGGCTTTGAGTTTCCCCCGGGGAAAAAGGTTCTGTAACATCATCTGCGCCTTCCGTTGATTTGCTGTTTCGAAAGTGGTCGCTGATGGTATTCCTGACAATGCCATATAGATAGTGCCTCAGGTTGGCCGATTGGCTTACTTTATCAAAATTCCTGATGATCTTGATAAAAGCTTCCTGCAAAATATCGTCTGTGTCAGAAGAATTGCGTGTTTTTGTCTGGATAAAAGCCCGCAGCTCCCTGTGAAAATCTTTCCATATTGTAGATACTTCTGTCATCATTTTCTATCAATCTTAGTAGTATACTACTGTATGACGTAAAAAGACCAAAATGGACGCAAGGGTTTTTCTGCATGGGTACTAACGTAAAACTATTTTATGAGGTTATACCTCGGGAAACCAATGTTTCGCCTGCTTGTCATCAATCTTTTACACAGGAAAATTAGCATTTCTCCGCCGTTTTAAATGGGATAAAACAAAACCTCGATACACGCTGCCGCGCAAGCCGCTTCCCCGATTTCTTGTGATCGGCTTTCCTTTACCTGTTAGTCACCCGGGTGCATTTCCAAACTAAGCAAATTTTACGGGCAACTCCCCGGGTGGGTGCATTATCCGGTTCATTTTTGTTTCAACATAAAAATGCTACACCTGCTAATCACAATCATCCCTTTTCGTACTATTCGTCATTGCCGCCGCAGGTTTCCCCTGCTAGATTTAGATCTCTAAACCCGGAAGGTTGTATGAAAAGCTTTGCATTTTTTGCCCTGATTGCCATGTGCTTATTGGCATGCAGCAAACAGGATGATGAAATTTTAGTTGTTACCGATACCGAATTTAACATATTATATGGCAGCACTGCAGCAGAACAGGCCTATGCCGCAGACCGCGACGCAGACGGCAATTACCTGCTGGCCGGAACCATCAAAAGCCAAAACGGCGATCCCGGTAATCCGGATGTATGGGTACTGCACCTTGACAGGCAGGGCAAGATTCTATGGCAAAAAAACTTTGGGGGGTCGGCCCACGATGGCGCTTCTGCTATTGCATCCACCAAAGATGGCGGATCTGTGTTTGCAGGTTATACCCACAGCAACGATGGAGACGTTTCAGGTAATCACGGTAATAGTGATGCCTGGGTGGTAAAGCTTGATAAGAGCGGCAATAAAGAATGGCAAATCTCACTGGGTGGCTCAGCCAGCGATCACGCCTCTTCAATTCGTCAAACAAACGATGGTGGTTTTATCCTGGCTGGTCAAACAGCCAGT
>DASTMJ010000340.1:0-4139 GCA_035714205.1 Flavisolibacter sp.
TTTAACAGAGGATATTAACCAGGGTAGAGTTGAAAAACGACATCTTCATTTATACCCGGGGATTGCTCCTGTGGCGTTAACCTAAGTATTCCAGAAAAACGAAATGCTGCCATTCGTTTTCAACTTTTATCCCCGGATTTATTGATCGCCTGGAAAAAAAATTGAAAAAAAATACGCGAAACCGAAAAGTTGCGCATATATTTGCAACCGAATAGTTTCATAAAAAACACGAACTGATGAGGCGAGATATCTTCCAGGCAATTGCTGACCCCACAAGGCGGGCTATAATAACCTTAATTGCTATACATGCAATGACACCCAACGCTATTGCCGACAATTTTGATATGACACGACAAGCAGTGTCGAAGCATTTACGCATTCTCACTGAATGTGAGCTTGTAAAACAGGAATACCAGGGCAGGGAGATCTATTACTCACTTGAAATAGATAAAATGAAGGAAATAGATAAGTGGCTGGAACAATTCAGGAAAATATGGGAAACCCGGTTCAGCCAGTTAGACAAGGTTTTATCAACCATTAAAAAGCATAAAAAATGAATACACATTCAACCGAAGTAGTAAAGGATTTAAAGGCAAAATCAATTCTTGTTGCAAGAGAATTTGAAGCCCCGGTGGCCCTGGTGTGGAGAGCATTTACAGAAAGCGAGATCCTTGACCAATGGTGGGGACCTGCTCCCTGGAGAGCTGAAACAAAATACCAGGATTTTTCAGTTGGCGGTTACTGGCTTTACGCCATGGTAAGCCCGGAAAATGAAAAGCACTGGGGGAGAATGAATTATTTATCAATTGACGTGCACAAAAATTTTCACCTGGAAGATGCCTTTTGTGATGAAAACGGCATTGTGAATCCTGAATTACCTGTTTCTAAAGGAAGCAATGTTTTTACCCCAACGCAAACCGGTACAAGGGTGGAATTTAAAATGAGTTATTCAACCGAAGAGCAACTGCAAAAACTTATAGAAATGGGATTTGAGCAAGGCATCACCGCTTGCCTGGAGCAACTGAACCAGCTTATCATTCATAAAAAAATTTAGTTCATGCAACATTCAGGAAGTACAATCATGCCCGCTTTTGTGATGATCACAACAGCATTATCGTTGCTCTTCTTAGCTCTTCTTCACATTTTAAGCCCTGAATTTGAACCAGCCTGGCGTATGGTTAGTGAGTATGCGTTGGGGGAGTTTGCATGGGTAACATCTTTGTTCTTTTTATGTTGGGGTATCAGCTCCATATTGGTGGCAGCAAAACTTTGGAAACTGGTAACATCCAAAGCTTCAAAAATTGGGGTGCTTCTTTTATTTGTATCCGGGGTGGGAGCATCGCTTGCCGCGGTGTTTGATGTTAGCCAGCCAACAGAACATGGAATTGCAGGCTTACTGGGAATTCCGACGGTACCGGTTGCCACCTTATTCATTACTTATCATGTAAGTAAAAAACAAGCCTGGATGCCATATTCAAAAACATTGAAGCTGGTTGCGCATCTTACCTGGATCTTGCTTGTACTGATGATAATTGCAATGGTTGTAATGATGACGGGGTTTCAAAATGCAGGTATAGAAATGGGTCCCGGCTCGCCGCCGCCAACGCATGTTCCGGCAGGGGTTATAGCAGTTGCAGGTTATGTGAACAGGCTACTCATTGTGGTGGATATTTTATGGCTTATTATAGCAGCAAGAGCCATCAACAACATTTCCAAATCAAATTTCAACAACCAGTAAATCATGAATACGTTAGCAGCACTATCCATCGTGGCAGGTGTTTTATCCCTGCTTAGTTTATTGACCCTGCATTTTACAAGTCCGGAAATTAAACCAGGCTGGCGAATGGTAAGCGAATATGCATTGGGAAAATACAAATGGCTGCTGACTATTTTTTTTATTACGTGGGGAGCCAGTTCGTTATTGCTTGCTTTTTACCTGGTGAATATTGTAACCGGATTTTGGGCATACTTTGCAGTTGTATTACTTAGCCTTTCAGGAATTGGAGCTATATGTGGAGGTTTATTTGATGTTAACCACAAATTACATGGTTTGGCATTCGGCCTGGGTGTTCCTACTTTGCCTATTGCTGCGTTAATTATAAGTTATCACCTTATAAATCATAACAGGATCACAGAACCATTTACGCTGGTTATAGCACACTCCACCTGGATAAGCATAGTATTGATGGCTTTTACAATGATGCTTATGTTTTCAGGTTTTAAAAAAGCAGGAGTACAATGGGGCAAGGATGCTCCTCCGCCTACCGAAGTTCCTAAAGGTGTTATTGCATTAGGCGGGTATGCCAACAGGTTATTGGTTTTCTGTTTTATATTTTGGGTCATGTATATTTCGTATGTATTACTAACCCCGCCGCAGTGAAGACCGCATTATGTAGTTCTTCAGGGCATTCTTTCAATATTCGTTTACCGATCTTCTTTCTTTTACGAAACGCAGGTGTGCAGGGCAGTACCTCCCGGTATGGTGGGAATACGCATATATGATTGTGGTGTATTTCATATTGTAAAGTCGGGATATGTACGGGATATTTACGGGATATGTACGGGATACGGGTTTTCAGGTAGAGGCATTTGTTGCCTTGTGCCAGGAGAGGAGTGAAGCTGGTATAGGGTAAAACTGTGTACAGTTGTTTATTAGCCTTTTTGATCCATGTTTTAGATGGGCCAAACCATAAAAAAGTTTACCTGCATATAGAAAATTCTTAGATTAAGGATCTTATTTACTTGTTATGCAACCAGTAGTACAATTAAAACCCTTGCATCACAGGGGACAGGAGTGTATTGCATTAATCTTTAATTACCAGAAAGAGATACAGGATATTGTAAAAAGGCTTGCGGGGGTGAGATGGAGCCAGACACATAAGTGTTGGTATATGCCATTGGCTGATGACCTCCCCGAACATCTATCACTAGTGTTCAAAGACAGGGCGAAGCTTGTAATGGCTGAGCTGACAGATCACCTTGAAAAGAAAATTGCAGTTACAACCACTGTTCCTGTTTTACGGCAAAAAGATCCTTCAGCACTGGTTGTCGGTTCTCCAGCATGGAAACTTAGCAATGGTAATATAGCTGCCCTGAAACGGTTTATCGAGCAATTACAACTTAAAGCTTACAGTGCTGCCACAATACGTACGTACCGCAATGAGTTTTTGCAGCTTTTGCAGTTGCTGGGAGAAAAACATGTAAATGAGCTAACCCAGGATGATCTGAGAAGGTATATGTTGTATGCCATGTATAAGCAAGGCATTAAAGAAAATACGGCACACAGCAGGCTGAATGCTTTGAAGTTTTATTTTGAGCAGGTGTTGGGAAGAGAACAGTTTTTCTGGGAGATACCAAGACCGAAAAAGAAAAACGAGTTACCAAAGATTTTTAGCCAGGATGAAGTGGCAGCTATCATCAATCATACCCATAACAAGAAGCACAAGGCCATGCTGATGCTGGCCTACAGTGCCGGGTTAAGAATCAGCGAAGTGGTTTCCTTAAGGACAGTTGATGTAGACAGTAAGCGCATGACCATCCTGATCAGGCAGGCAAAAGGAAAGAAAGACAGGCTTGCCAGTTTAAGCCCGGTGCTGTTGATCATGTTGAGGGAATATGCAAAGGAATATAAACCGGACAAACGAGGATTTTTGTTTGAAGGGGTCAACAAAGGCACCTGTTATAGCACCCGAAGTTTACAGGAGGTGATGCAGGCTGCTAAAAAGAAAGCAGGCATTTTAAAGCCAGGAAGCATCCATGGATTGCGTCATAGCTTTGCTACACACCTTGTAGACAGGGGAACCGATATATCCATGATACAAAAACTACTGGGTCATAATAGCATCAAAACAACCTTACGATACCTGCACACCAGTAACAAAGACCTGTTGAAGATTGTAAGTCCGCTAGACGATTTGAAGCTTACCCCCTAGTTGTATTTGCGCTACTCCACGATAACCGCGTTTTTTTTATTAATGAATTGAAGAAGAACGGCTTCCAAATATTGTTGCTAGCGAAAACGTAGCGTATATTAGCGGAAACACTACTGTTAGCAGATATTTTAAGAAACGACCCGAACAATGAAAAAACTCATATTTCAATTCCTGACCTTTTTTAGTTTGACATCAAGCTATTCACAA
>DASTMJ010000341.1:0-33234 GCA_035714205.1 Flavisolibacter sp.
AAGAATGGAAAAATTGAAAATGTAGGTGCCAACCTGGCCGTTCCGCAAGGTTATACAACCTATTCGGCAAAAGTGGTAACACCTGGATTTATTGATGCCCGTAGCATGGTGGGTTTGTCGGGTGCCTATAATATACCATCAGACCAGGATCAGGTGGAACGTTCATCGCCCATACAACCCGAATTAAGAGCTATTGATGCTTACAATCCAGAAGATAAATTAGTGTCCTACGTGAGAGATAACGGCGTCACAACGTTACATACTGGTCATGGCTGGGGGGCATTAATAAGCGGGCAAACCATTGTTGTAAAAACAAAAAAAGGATTAACTGATGAAGTGGTAGTAAAACCTGTTGCCATGATTGCAATGACCATTGGGCCAAGTGTTTCAGGATTATATCAGTCGCCGGGAAATAAAAGCAAACAAATAGCCATGCTGCGTACCGAATTACTGAAGGCACAAGGTTCGCTACGCAATACAGGAAAAGATACTTCCAGGCCCGCTTCTGACCTGAGGTTACAAACTTTACAGCAATTATTGAAAGGTGAATTAAAAGCGTTGATTGCAGCCAATACTGCAACAGATATTATGTCGGCCATTAGGCTGGCAAAAGAGTTTCATTTGAAACTCGTTATCGAAGGTGGCGCAGAAGCTTACCGGCTTATAGACCAGCTGAAGGCTGCCCAGGCCGAGGTGGTGGTTCATGCCACCATGTCCAGGGCGGGGGGCGAAACGCTTAACATGACCATGGAAAACGCTGGTATTTTACATAAAGCTGGCATTCCTGTTTCTATTGAAAGTGGTTTTGAAGGCTATGTTCCCAAAACAAGGGTTGTGTTGTTTGAAGCTGCCATAGCAATGGCCAATGGATTGCCCTACCGCGAGGCGTTGAAAGCCATAACTATAAATCCTGCTAAACTATTGGGGCTGGAAAAACAAATAGGTTCTATTGAAATAGGAAAAGATGCTGATCTTGTATTATTTAATGGTGATCCATTTGAATACAGAACAAAAGTATGCACTGTTATTATTGATGGTAAAGTAGAGTCGCAAAATTGCCTGCAATAAAGTGATATTTTTTTGGTGCCGAGGACTAAAATGTGTTTACAAGTTCAACTGGAATTTTACCTGTACAGCAGCCCATGCGAGTAATGGGATTACAAAAAGGGAGATTATACCCAGCACAGGATTGAAGGAATAAAATACAATACCAAGCAGCAACACATAAAAAGGGTAAAACAATAATAATAGTGTTGTTTGTACCGAATCGTAATGCCCGCTGTTTTTAAATCGTAGTTCCGTAAATAATTTCACCGGGTAAAACAATGGCGCATGAAGTAAAAACCCGGCGATGGCAGGTAACAACAATAAAAAAAAATTGTTTTCTCTTTTGATCGAAAAGACCTCCTTTACTTTTTTTTCATTTTCATCTTTTATCTCGTATACCATTTGTTCCAGCTGTGGTTGTAACAGGGCATTAAAATCCTGCAGTTGTTTTCCGTGCGACGTGAACAGATCAATATCCGCCGGTTTTATGGGCTCTCCAAAAAACAGATGTAGATCTTTGCCAAATTTTTTAAAGGAGCTGTAATTAAAAGCAACCGGTATTACCGTTAGGGGAATTTGTTTTTGCCACGATGAAATAGCCAGCCTTGCCGTTCCTTTTTTTAGTGGCCGCAGGTGCCATTCGTTTTCGCAACGGCCCTCGCTAAAAATTAAAACAATACCTTTTTCTTTAAACGTTTCCTGGCAGGCACTAAAGGTGGTATAATTGTGCTCAAGGTTTTCTACACCTTCGCTGGTGCGGTAAACCGGCAACAGCTGGAGACTACGCAACCATTTATTGATCCATTTATTTTTAAAAACGTCACCTCTTGCCAGCGAATGAACCGGCTGGCTGAACAGCGTTGTCAGTATTATTCCATCCAGGAAAGAATTAGGATGGTTGGAAGCCAATAATAACGGTCCGTTTGATTTTAAAACCCCTGGTTTATTGATCACGATCCTGTGGCAATAAATTTTAATGGTCAGGCGGGCATACAACTTAAGCAGTGAGTAGAACACGGGTGAAAAATAAGGCAAAAGACTGAGAAGCTTTTATGGTTGATAATTTATGGTTATCGCAAAAGCATGTAGCAGAGAATTGCTGCATACAGAACCGGAGGTACAAGAGTGCGACGCAACCGGTGTTTTATAGGACAGGGGTAGCTGGCTAAACCATTGCATTAAAAAAATGTTCGGCATCATTAATCTTTTATTTGTTGAAAGCAATAGAGCTAACCTCAAACATTTATCTTCGCAGCGCTTAAATTATTACTATGCTACCTAAATATAAACGCATTCTGCTCAAGCTTTCCGGTGAATCTTTAATGGGTGATAAAAGTTTTGGATTTGATACCGCGGTACTTGGACAGTATGCGCTGGATATTAAATCGATAGTGGAGTTGGGTGTGCAGGTTGCTGTGGTTATTGGCGGTGGTAATATTTACAGGGGCATGAATGAAGCCGAAACAGGAATTGAAAGAGCTCATGGCGATTATATGGGAATGCTGGCCACCGTAATAAATGGAATGGCTTTACAGGCAGCCCTCGAAAAAGTGGGTGTATATACCCGTTTGCAGAGTGCCATTAAAATGGAGCAGATTGCAGAGCCGTATATTCGTCGCCGTGCCATCCGCCACGTAGAAAAAGGAAGAGTGGTGATTTTTGGGGCCGGCACAGGAAACCCTTATTTTACAACAGATACAGCGGGTTCATTAAGAGCTATTGAAATAAAAGCAGATGTGATCATGAAAGGCACCAGGGTAGATGGCATTTATACTGCCGACCCGGAAAAAGATAGTTCTGCAACCAAGTTTTCTACTATTACTTTCCAGGAATGCATTACACGTAAACTGAATGTAATGGACATGACGGCGTTTACACTTTGTATGGAGAATGAACTGCCTATTGTTGTATTTGATATGAATAAACCCGGGAATTTACGTAGGGTTGTTACGGGAGAAAAGGTTGGTACGCTGGTGACCGTGTAAGATTTTTTTATCTTCTTTTGCATTTGAAAAAAAATCTGTAGTTTGTTCACCGAAAACTTACTGAACTAACTGCATGTACCTTATAGCTATTCACCTCAGCATATTGGAAATTGCTGTACTCTTTGGAGGCGCTGTAATTTTAAGCCTTGCCATTTATTTTTTTATTGTCAGCCGTCGCTCACTGAAACAGGCTATTGATACTACCAATCAGAAAACTACATTGCGTCCCGGTTTTTATAAACAACCCACATCAACATCAACAACTTCCAAACCGTTAAAATCAATTGATGTCATCCAGGAAGAGTTAAGAGGCATGAACAAAACTATTGCTGTTGCAGAAGAGATAGCAAAGCCAATTGTAAAAAAAGCACCTCCTAAAGAAGAAACGATTGATAGCTTAAAGGAAACGGTGATGCAACAGCAAAAATTATTAAATAGCTTTCTACGCCAGGTTGAGGAAATTGAAAATGAAGGTAAAGAAGAATTAGAGTTGCAGAACAGGCATTTGAAAGATGAGATTAAAAGCCTTGAATTGGTAATTGATAAAAAAGAAGCGGAGCTTGAAGAAGTAAAGCAACAGGCCACCATGTCCGAAAAGATGGCTGCCAAGATTGAAGAGGTGTACCAGGAGTTTGAACAACTCCAGCAAAAAATGGCCTCACTTGAAAAACAGGCCAGCCGTGCCAATAACCTTGCCCTTGAACTGGAAGATACAAGGGAAGCGTATGAACAAATACATAAGGACCTGCAACGTAAAGTTGAAAAACTGGAAGAATTATATACCGATAATCAAAGACTGCAACAGGAATTAAATATACTGCAGGATAAACTGGCAGAGGCCAACCTTCAACGCCAGCAACTTCAAAAGAAAGTTCTTTTCCTGCAAGACCTTAACACTGACCTGCAAACCGTATCAGACACCAACAAAAAACTTCAAAGCGAATTACGCCGCATTGGAGAATTGGAAAGTATGCTTACGATGATTGCAGAAGAAAGAGACTATTTATTAAGGAAAGGTGCAAATAAATAATCGTCAGCTAACTTTGCGCAACAATCTATGTTATGCGTTCATCCATTGCTGATATCCGAAAAGATTATTCCTCGCAAAGTTTATTGGAAACAGATGTTGCCGCTCATCCCATAGATCAATTCAATATATGGTGGCAGCAGGTATTGGAAAGCGAAGCGGATGAACCAAATGCCATGACGCTGGCCACTGCTTCAGCCGATGGTATGCCCTCGGCAAGGATAGTTTTGCTAAAAGGTTTTGATAAGGACGGTTTTGTTTTTTTTACCAACTACAACAGTTATAAAGGGATTCAGCTTGAAGAAAACCCAAAAGCCTGTCTTGTTTTTTTCTGGAAAGAACTTGAGCGGCAGGTGCGGGTTGTTGGATTGGTAAAGAAAGTGGATGTTACAGAAAGCGATGCTTATTTTCACTCCCGGCCAGTCGGTAGCCAGATTGGCGCATGGACATCACCACAAAGCCAGGTGATTGAGAGCCGAAACTGGTTGGATCATCATTATCTTGAAGTAGCAGAGAAGTTAAAACAAAAACATATTGAAAGGCCACAACATTGGGGAGGATACGTGGTACAGCCAGTTATTTTGGAATTCTGGCAGGGTCGTCCAAGCCGGTTACATGATAGGATCCAGTACACACTGAACGAAGATGGAAAATGGAAAATTGAACGGCTGGCGCCGTAATATGAAGGTTGAAAGGTTGATAAATTGATTTGATATACATTACTACCTCTTCAACCAGTCAACCTTTCAACAAATCAAGCTTCCTTTTTTGTAGCAGGCTTTGTGCCTGTAATTTTTTTATCGTTTGCTGGTCTTGCTTTACCAAAAGAACCCTTGAAGATTTTTCCTTTTTTGGTTTTTTTATCACCTCTTCCCATAATTGATTTTTATTTATTGCAAATGTCGTAAAAATTCTCTTGCCGCATACTATCACGTATTTGCCAGCGTGAGTTTAACGTTTTTAACTGTCATAAAAAAAGCCTCCTGCCATGCAGAAGGCTTCAATGCGTTTAAGCAGCAATTACAATTTGCCTGAAAGCTCTTTACCAGCTTTGAAACGGGCAACTTTTCTCGCTTTGATTTTAATTACTTCACCTGTTTGAGGATTACGACCATTGCGGGCAGCACGTTTAGAAACAGAAAATGTTCCGAAACCTACCAATGTAACTTTGCCACCGCCTTTTAATGTTTTAGTTACGGCTTCAACAAAAGAATCTAAAGCAGCATTAGCCTGTGTTTTAGTAACACCTGCATCATCCGCAATCTTGTTGATCAATTCAGCTTTGTTCATAGTGAATATTTTAAAAAGTTTTGAGTGGGACAAAAATAGACGGTTTTTTTGTCCAACAAAATAATTTTACTCACTTTACCAAAATACTGTCCAACGCTGAAATCCTTGTACTGCAAGGGTTTGACGGAAATTTACGTAGGGATTGTATCATGCGTGGTATGACCTTATATGCGGAAACGCTTGCCCAGTAAGGGTTTGGGTTATGTCAGCCTGTAATGCAGGCAGGACAAGCATTCCAGAGGGATAGATTGTAAAGTACTTCATCGTCTCCATTGTATTTATTTTCTCACATCTATTGCACAACCTGCATCACACTTCTAAACGCAATACACCTGTCACCCCATTTTTCATATGTTTTTTCACGCATTTGCTCGGCGAACATTTGAATGTAGCGGTTATAATCTGATTTTGATTCTGCAAAATATTGCACGGCATAGGTTGGTCCTTCTGAATCATCTACTTCAATCAACCGGACTACTCTGTATCCCAAAAAACATTTGGTTTGTATGAGATCGGGTATGTGTTCGTTCAATAGCCAATGTAACCATGCTTCTGCAATATCCTTATCCACTTTTGTTGTTACGTTGTATATAACGCTGCCTGTATTCAAGGCCGGGTTTTGTTCTGTTGTATTCATTTGGAATTTTTCCCGAAGTGTAATTCAAATATTTTTATATAGAGTCTGTATCAATGTCAAGATAAACCGGGCAGTGATCACTATGTTTTACATCATGATAAATGTCAGCATCTCTTAAATAAGGTTTCAAAGGCTGGGTAACATTGATGTAATCGATCCTCCATCCTTTATTGTTTAAACGTACTGACGGAAAACGCTGGCTCCACCAGCTATACCTGTGTGGTTCCGGGTGAAATTCACGAAAAGTATCTACCCATCCGTGGCTATACAATTTATCCATCCAGGCTCTTTCTTCCGGCAGGAAGCCCGATGTATTTTTATTGCCTGAAGGATTATGAATATCTATTTCCTTATGGGCAATATTATAATCGCCGCACAAAATAATATTTGGATGTAATTTCCGAAGGTCCTGGACGTAATCAAAGAACTCTTTTAGCCACTGGTATTTATAGCCCTGTCGTTCATCACCTGTAGTTCCAGATGGGAAATAGGCATTTATCAATCGTACCTTACCAAAATCTAGTTGTATTACCCGGCCTTCATCATCGCTGACCTTGTGTCCTGTGCCACACTTTACTGCATCGGGAGGTGTTTTTGTAAAAACTGTAACGCCACTATAACCTTTTTTTTGTGCACAAAACCAGTGATCATGATACCCGAGTTCGTTAAAAAGTTTTGCATCAATATCTGTTTGCTGGGCTTTATTTTCCTGGATGCAAACCACATCGGCAGGATGTGTTTTCAGCCAATCAATAAAACCTTTTTTTATGGCAGCCCTAATGCCATTTACATTGTAACTGATGATCTTCATAAAGCAAATGTATATAAGTTCAAAATCGGTTTGCAACGATTAAATTTGAACAGGGCATAGTTTTTTGTCTTGGCATCCCTTAACGTACAAACTTAATTGTGTATTAATTTTAGCTGTATGGACAAACAAACAATGAAGCCGCTACGTAAGGAGATCGATCCGATCATTCCACCCAAAGAGCATGTGTATCTTGAAGGTCCTAAAAGCCGTACTTACGAATTAAGGTTTGCATGGAAGGTATTTCGGGAACTGATAACAGCCATCCGCACTTTACATTTTGTGGGTCCCTGCATCACAGTATTTGGTTCGGCCCGGTTTAATGAAGATCACATTGACTACAAATGTGCAAGAGAATTTGGGAAACGAATTGCAGAAATAGGATTTACAACTATGACAGGAGGTGGCCCGGGCATAATGGAGGCAGCCAACCGCGGTGCATTTGAAAACGGCGGAAAATCTATAGGATGCAATATCAAGTTACCGTTCGAGCAGAGTTCCAATAAATACCTGCATACAAATATGACGTTTGAATATTTTTTTACCCGCAAAACCATGCTGATTAAATATTCTTATGCCTTTATCATTATGCCGGGCGGGTTTGGAACCATGGATGAATTATTTGAAACACTTACACTGGTTCAAACCAAAACCATAACAGGTTTCCCTATTGTTCTGTTTGGAAAGGATTATTATGAGCCGCTAATAGATGTAATGGAGAAAATGATTGAAAAAGGCACCATCTCAAAAGAGGACATGAACCTTGTTTTGCTTACAGATGATGTAGATGAGTCGATGGAGCACATTCGTAAGTATATTCAAACCAACTATAAAATCAAACCCCGCAAACGGTTGTGGTGGTTATTTGAAAAAAGATAACGCAGGTCTTTCGTTTAAGTAAAGGAAAGAGAAAGTTTTTCTCCAGGCCAGCTACCAAATAATTCAATTATTTTGTTATAGCGGTAGTCAAATATCTGCACCAGTTTATTTTTTACCACCAATGAATTTGCAAAATCTGAAAAGATTGGTACAGGCAACTGGTAATGAACTATGTCTGTCATTTCCACGCCACCTTCAATAGGCCTGAAATGATGCTGATGATGCCAAAGTTTGTACGGACCTTTTCTTTGTTCATCTACAAAAAATTTCAAAGGCTCAATGTGAGTTATCTCGGTCATCCAGTGAAACGGTATGCCTAATAGAGGTTTTACAGTATAAGTAATGATCTGACCCGGGTAGGCTGTATCACCATACACTTCATTGGTGACTTTTAAGTTTAAAAAGGGTGGTGTAATCGTTAACAGGTTGCCAGGATCACTGAAAAATTTCCAGGTTTCTTCCAGGGAAACAGGCAAACGTTGAGTGCTTTTTAACGTGTAGATTCTGCTCATCCTTTATAAGACAAAGCAGGCAGTAAATGGTTGTAATAAAGTTCTTAATTCATGTAACGGTAAGCTACTGTATAACACTATTCCACTTCCACACATCTTCTTTGGCGCCTGTTCTGATGGCTTCCAGTTCATTCTTTAACCGTTGCTGTACACTGTGGCCGGTGTATGCAGGCAATTCATATACCTTTCCATCTATTCCCATACTTGAGATAGGAGCAATAACTGCAGCCGTACCTGCTCCAAATGCTTCTGTTGCTTTTCCCTGGCTGAATGCTTTTACAAATTCGGTAATGCCAATAGGTCTTTCTTCTACCGGTATGCCAAGTTCGTTTGCAATCATCAGTAGCGAATCCCTGGTAACGCCATCTAAAATGGTATCGGAAAGTGGCGGAGTGATCAATGTACCATCAATTACAAACATCAGATTCATTGTTCCTGATTCTTCAAAGTATTCATGTTCAAAAGCATCTGTCCAAATGACCTGGTCAAACCCTTCTTCATTTGCTTTTTTGGTTGGATAAAAAGCACCTCCATAATTACCGGCGCATTTTGCATAACCGGTACCGCCTTTAGCAGCCCGTATAAAGTGACGTTCCACTTTAACTTTTATAGGTTTTGGGTATAACATGGGTGAAGGCCCCGTAACAATAATGAATTTATATTCTTCAGAGATCTTCACACCAAATCTTGCTTCACTGGCAAATACGATGGGCCGGAGGTATAAAGCCGAATCCGTTTGTGATGGTACCCAATCTTTGTCAAGCTTTACCAGTTCATGCAGTGCATCATTAAATAATTGAAAAGGAATTTCGGGTATGCACATCCTGTCAAGAGAGCGGTTCAACCTGTCATGATGTTTTTCAATGCGGAAAATATTGATACCGCCATCCTGCATGCGAAATGCTTTCATGCCCTCAAATACACTTTGACCATAGTGTAGGGCAAGTGTGGTGGGTGCCAGCGAAAGATTTTGAAAAGGAATTACCTGTGGCTCCAGCCAATCGCCTTTTTTGTACGTACTCAAAAACATATGATCAGAAACATATTTGCCAAACTCCAAATGGTTCCAGTCTACGTTTTTTAACCGCGAGTTTAGCGTTGGTTGTATCTGAATTTCATTAAGGGTTTCCATATTATTTTGATTTAATAATTCATATATATTTAAAAACGAAGGTCATGTAGTATTGGAAATTATGAACCTATTTAAGCTTATAATCTATCTCATCTACAAAAAAAACGGGATACATAAAGGTACTTTCAATTTTTAAGTTCTATTTCCATTTTTATGTCAGTACGTTTATATACTTCATCTTCAATAGGTACTTCCATAAAGCCTACTTTTTGATACAGTTTTAATGCGGGTTGTAATTTGGTATTGGAATAAAGAAAAACTTTTGATGCGCCTAATTCCTTTGCTTTTTGTAAAGCCGCTGTACTCAAAGCTTCAGCAATGCCTTTTCGCCTGTAAGAAGCAGATACTGCCATCTTTGTAAATTCAAAAACCTTCTCATTTATTTTTCGTAAGGCCACGGTTCCTGCAACCTCACCATTATACATTGCCATTAAAATACAGCCACCGTTTTGTAGAAGTGCTTTTTCTGGATGTTGTAAAATATAAATATCCAGTTCTTCCAGCCAGAAATAGGTTTCAATCCATTCCCTGTTCAATTTTTCAAAATAAGGTTGATGCTCTTTTTGATAGTCTATGATTTCGATGCTATCCATAAAAAAATGGGGGCATTATAAAATTCCATTAAATGTAAACGAAAAACGATCTCCGAAAACTGACTTTTGTTTGAAACCGCATTAAAACTATATTAAATGAAGAGCTTACGTTCAACGGGGAACAATAGTTGTATTAGATACAATAAATTATTGTATGATCGAGCACCTGGAGCTAACAAAATTGTCTACTGAAGATTACCAGCAGTTGCTGGCGGCCATGAAAGCTTCTTATCCGGACTGGCAGGGAAGTTTTTGGGGTGTGGATTCCATTCGGAAACTGATTGAAAAATTTCCTGACGGACAGGTGGTAGTAAAAGTAAACGGTGAAGTAGTGGGCTGTGCGCTTTCACTTATTGTGAATTACGACCGGTTTGATGATGAACATACCTATAAACAAATTACCGGTAATTACACGTTTAATACGCATGACGTAAAGGGAGATGTATTATATGGTATTGAGATCTTTATTCACCCCGATTACCGGGGACTGCGTTTGGGAAGAAGATTGTACGATGCCCGGAAAGAATTATGTGAGCAGCTAAATTTGAGGGCCGTTGTTTTTGGAGGTCGCATTCCGGGTTACCATGAATATGCTGACAAGATGGAGCCAAAGGAGTATATACAAAAAGTTCGGAACAAAGAGATCTATGACCCTGTATTATCCTTCCAGTTATCGAATGATTTTCATGTAAAAAAGGTTTTAAAAGGATACATGCCTGAAGATGATCAAAGCATGGAATACGCCATTTTGCTGCAGTGGGATAACGTTTACTATTCAGCACAGGCCCGCCGATCATTTACTCCTTCCAGTTATGTACGCCTGGGATTGATTCAATGGCAAATGCGATCCTACAGAGACCTGGATGAATTATTTAGCCAGATCGAATTTTTTATTGATGCTGTGTCAAACTATAAAAGTGATTTTGCCCTGTTGCCAGAATTATTTAATGGTCCTTTAATGGCAGCATTTAATGATCTGAACGAAGCTGAGGCCATGCGTAAACTTGCTGAATATACACCGGAGATCAAAGAACGTTTTTTGCAACTGGCCATCCGTTACAATGTCAACATTATCACCGGAAGCCTGCCCAGTATTGAAGATAACCGGCTAAAGAATGTTGGCTTTTTATGTCACAGGAACGGGAATATTGATGCATATGAAAAAATACATATTACCCCGGACGAGGCAGGGCATTGGGGCATCAGAGGTGGTGATACGTTAAAAGTTTATGAAACGGATTCCGGAAAGGTCGGTATACTTATCTGCTACGATGTGGAATTTCCTGAATTGCCACGTTTGCTTGCTGAACAGGGTATGCAGATACTTTTTGTTCCGTTTCTAACTGACACGCAAAATGCCTACATGCGGGTACGGTGTTGTGCCCAGGCAAGGGCTATTGAAAACGAATGTTATGTAGCCATTACAGGCAGTGTGGGTAATTTGCCAAAGGTGGAAAATATGGATATTCAATATTCTCAGTCTGCCGTATTCACACCCTGCGATTTTGCTTTTCCCTCCAACGGGGTAAAGAGTGAAGCTACCCCAAATACCGAAATGATCCTGATCTCTGATGTAGATCTTTCGTTGCTTGATGAATTACATACATACGGGAGTGTACGAAACCTTAAAGACCGAAGAACAGATTTTTATGATCTGAAGCTCAACGATACGAAGCAAAAGCCACCTATGCAAGTGCCTGATGTGAGCGGTATGAACCTATTGTATTAAAGATGGGTTTTGCATTAACGGGAAATTAGAATGATATTAAAAAACTTTTAATTAAAAAATGCCCCGGTCTTACCTTCTTACTTTTGTCATTTAACCTTGCAGTAACGGATTCAACTAATTATATGCATTCATTCTGGGAACGTTTTTTTTGGGGAAATACAATAAAAGAATGGACAATTGCCTTTTCTATTATTATTGGCATCATACTGCTGTTAAAGGTTTTTCAGTATGTGGTTTTAAGAAAAATAAAAGCATTTGCCGAGCGGTCAAAAAGCACCATCGATGATCTTGTGGTATCTGTTATCCAAACCTTACTAATGCCGCTGGTTTTTTTTCTGGCTATATATTTTGGTTTGCAGTTCCTCAATATGTCTCCTAAGGTCCGCCAGATCATGAACGTGGCCATCATGGTCATAACCACGTT
Source organism: Flavisolibacter sp. (assembly GCA_035714205.1). Taxonomy (GTDB): domain Bacteria; phylum Bacteroidota; class Bacteroidia; order Chitinophagales; family Chitinophagaceae; genus Flavisolibacter. Next base: position 12,064 of record DASTMJ010000341.1, read on the forward strand.
CTTTATTGTGCGCATTATAACCTCGGTGATCAGTTATTCAGTTCAGAACTTTATTAAAACGCAGGCTGCACCAGATGTAAAGAAAAAACAGGCCCGCGGAATTCTGATCATTGTTAATGGTATTGTTTGGCTTATTGCACTTATTTTTTTGGTTGACAACCTGGGCTATGACATTACAACCGTTATTACCGGTTTGGGCATTGGTGGTATAGCTATAGCCCTTGCTGCACAAACCATATTGGGTGATCTGTTTAGTTATCTTGTTATATTTTTTGATAAACCTTTTGAGATCGGGGATTTTATAATTGTGGATGATAAAATGGGGAACATTGAATACATCGGGATAAAAACAACAAGGATCCGCACCCTGGGCGGAGAACAGTTAATCTGCTCCAATACTGATCTAACCAATTCAAGAGTGCACAATTATAAACGTATGATACAGCGACGGGTTGTTTTTTCTTTTGGTGTAGTCTATCATACTTCCTATGAAAAACTTCAGCGTATCCCTGGTATTGTAAAAAAACTTATTGAAGAAAAAGAACTGGCAAAATTTGACAGGGCTCACTTCAAATCATTTGGCAATTCCAGCCTTGATTTTGAAGTTGTGTATTATGTTCTCACGGATGATTATAACCGCTATATGGACATCCAGCAAAATATCAATATGGATTTATTTAAAACCTTTGAAGAACAGGAAATTGAGTTTGCCTTTCCTACCCAAACAGTTATGCTGGACAAAACAAGTATGGCTTCCTTTTTTGAAAGTAAAAAATCATTTGCCTCATTACTAAACGATAAATAACTTCTATAAATGTTCGTCAATGGGGGAGCTTTTCCCTTAATAAACCATACACCCAGGTGCCGGCAATGGCACTTAACAGTGTTAACAGTACTATAGTAAGGCCGGTGCCGATCTGTGCAAATAGAGGTCCGGGGCAGGCGCCGGTTATAGCCCAGCCCAAACCAAACATTAATCCACCAAAAACCTGTCCTTTATTAAAGGTTTTTACAGGCAGGTGAATTGGTTCACCATAAATGGTTTTGAGTTTGAATTTTTTAATGATCAATACGGAAATGATTCCCGTAACCACCGCAGAACCTATCACTCCGTACATATGAAAACTTTGCAACCGGAACATTTCCTGTATCCGGAACCAGGAAATTACTTCTGCCTTGATCAGGATGATGCCGAATAGCATCCCCATGAACGCATATTTCAGGTTATGCCACCATGGGTGTTTTAATTCAGATTCATTGATACACATGGCATCGAGAGACCGTACTTCAAAATCGGTATTTGTTTCCGGTATCATTTCAGTTTCTATTGTTTTCATATTGGTTATAGGTTTAAAAGATAAGGTAATAACAGGTTAGCCATCACAAAACCACCAGCCATAAAACAAATGGTAGCCACCAGGGAAGGCCATTGAAGGTTAGATAATCCCATGATGGAATGACCCGAGGTGCAACCACCTGCATACCGGGTTCCAAAGCCAACTAAAAAACCACCACCCAGGATCATTACAAGACTGCGGACCGTGAACAAATTTTGCCAGCTGTAAATTTCTGTTGGAATAAAATGGTTTGTTTTGCGAATTCCATAGCTTTCCAGATCTTGTAGTAGCCTGGGATCAACGGGCCCCGGCTGATGCTGAAAAACAAACCATGCAATGGCAGCGCCTGCCAATATACCTGTAACAAAAAACAAGTTCCATATTTCTTTTTTCCAGTCATAGGAAAAAAAAGGAATTTTTAATGGCAGGCAGGCAGCACAAATGTGCCGGAGTGAAGAAGATATACCAAAGGTTTTGTTCCCTAAAAACAATAAGGCGGGCACCGTCAGGCCAATTAAAGGGCCCGCAATATACCAGGGCCATGGTTGTTTTAAAAAGTCCATTTTTATCTTTTTGGAGCTGTAAATGTAAGTTGTGAATAATTGTTTTGCTTTTAATGGAAAGCAATTGGGTTGCTATATAATTTTATTCAGGTTAGTCCATGCGCCGCCATTATATACAGGCACTCCCTTACCTTTCAAAAAGGTTTGCGCTGTACTGCTGCGAATACCATTTTGACAAACAATAACTACTGGTTTGTTATATTGTTTGATCTCGTTAACCCTGACTTTTAAATTTTCCAGTGGAATATTTTTGGAGCCCTTTATATGGCCGGCATCAAATTCAAACGGAGATCGTACATCAATTATGACGGCGCCATTCTTTAATGCCAGTTGCAGATCAGATTTTTTTTCGAAAAACTTACCAAAGAAAGGTATCATGGTTGTTGTTTTCGTTCCTGGAAATTAAATCAGAGTTCAGTAACCGGTCGAACGTAATGGGTGAGGTTGAATTCATTGGATTCTTTCAGTGCTTTGAAACCACCGGACACATCAACCAGGTTGTCAAATCCCCTTGCTTTTAAAATAGACGCAAAGATCATTGAACGGTACCCACCCGCACAGTGAACATAATAAGTTTTTGAAGGGTCTACTTTCATCATGCTGTCGTTTATGTAATCCAATGGTGCGTTTTCAGCGTTCACAATATGCTCACTGTCAAACTCACTTTTGCGGCGTACATCTAAAATATTCAGTTCTTCTTGTTCATTCAATTTTGCTACTTCATCAGCCGTAACAGAAGTAATGGAATCCGTTTCTTTTCCTGCATTTTTCCAGGCTTCAAAACCACCCTTCAAATAACCAATGGTATGATCAAACCCCACCCTCGCCAGCCTGGTTACAATTTCTTCCTCTCTTCCTTCCTCGGCTACCAGTAAAATAGTTTGTTTAATATCAGGTATTAATGTTCCTGCCCAGGGTGCAAAGTTGCCATTGATACCAATATTAATAGAGTTGGGAATAAATCCTTTGGCAAATTCCTGTGGATCTCTTGTATCCAACACAAGTGCACCGGTTTCATTGGCGGCTGCTTCAAATGCTTGCGGAGTTAATGCCTGTGTTCCCCTTTCAACAACAGTATCAATACTTTCATAACCCTGTATATTCATTAAAACATTCAGCGGGAAATATTGCGGAGGCGGTGTTAAACCTGTAAGTACCTGTTCAATAAATGCATCTTTGGATAATTCAGGTTGTAATGCATAATTGGTTTGTTTCTGGTGACCCAGTGTGTCCGTTGTTTCTTTGCTCATCATTTTACCACATGCACTGCCGGCACCGTGTGCGGGATAAATGACTAAATGGTCCGGTAACGGAAGAATTTTATTATGAAGAGAATCATATAACAAACCCGCTAAAATTTCCTGGGTCAGTTCTGCCTTAACTTTTTGTGCAAGGTCAGGTCTTCCAACATCTCCAATAAATAATGTATCGCCGGTAAATAAAGCCACTTCTTTTCCTTCTTCATCTTTCAGTAAGAAACAAGAACTTTCCATGGTATGCCCGGGAGTATGCAACACTTTAAAGCTGATCTTACCCAGTTTCAATTCTTCACCATCTTTGGCTATGTAGGCATCAAAGCCAGGTTTGGCAGTGGGGCCGTAAACTATAGTGGCGCCACTGGCCTTAGCCAAGTCTAAATGTCCGGAAACAAAATCCGCATGAAAATGCGTTTCGAAAACATATTTGATCTTTGCATTGTTCCTGGCTGCTTTTTCAAGATAAGGCTTTACTTCCCTCAGTGGGTCAATCACTACAGCCTCACCATCCGATTCTATATAATAAGCACCTTGAGCCAGGCAGCCTGTATAGATTTGTTCGACTTTCATATGCTTTATTTAAAATTAAAATTGAGAATAGCATATGAGTTTCAATGTGACTAAAGTCACGTTTCTATCTGAAGCAAAATTTTAAAGGGTTAAAGTTGTATTGAACTTGTAAGTGTTTCAGCAGCTTTTCTACAGTGAACTGCAATTTAAACTTCGCCAGGTTTTATGGGCAGCTATTGCAAAAACCCCAAAAGAAACCTGCCTGCACAAAAATTAATTAAGAAGACCGATAGTTGCGCTGTTAAAAGTCGTCGGCCAGTAAACTCAACCTTGAAAATTCTGAACCATTAAAAATTTTGGCAAGGTTTACATTTTTTGAACGGTTGTATTCGTCAAAATGTGTGCGTGTAACAATGCGCCAGAAATTTTTTGATTTCAGATCACTATAGTCGTTGTCTTTTACAAAAAGGCCGTAAATGGTATCTCTTTTTTTAAAATCGATCTTTACATATCCATCACCTTTTGAAGCTTTTGTGCTGAGGAATTTTTCTATTTCTTCTGAATTCATGCCGCAAAGGTAACTTTTTATAAATGGTTGGTTACTGTAATTGAACCCTGAATATAAAAACTGATCAAACTCATCTTCTTAATTCGAACTTTGCCGGATGTTAAAAGCCACTACCGTTACAACTGAACAGGAACTGATTCAAATTCATGAATTAAACCTGGCGAATTTAAAAACCAACCTTGCCTCAACTGAACAAAAAGAAGAGGGTTTTGTAACCTGGTTATATTCTGTTCTACTGTTGCAGCAAATGCATCAACTGGCGCCAAGTATTATTATTAAGGATCAAGACCAGGTAGCCGGTTATGCGCTAACAACGTTACGGCAGGCCGCTGCTTTTCACCCTGATCTAAAAAGTATGTTTGAAAGTATAGGCGATATATTGTACGAAGGCAAGCCACTTTCAAACCACAACTTTTATTGTATGGGACAAATCTGTATTGGTAAGACATACCGCGGAAAAGGCCTGGTGAATATGCTTTATCAAAAACATAAAGAAGTTTATGGTAAGGATTACGATTTTATATTAACAGAAATATCCACTGCCAACCAGCGATCACAAGCCGCACACGAAAAAATTGGTTTTAAAACCATTTACACCCACCGCGATGCGATGGATGAATGGAATGTAGTTGTGTGGGATTGGAATTAATAAACCAATTACAATAATTTATTTGTAAAGCGTTTTCATTTTTTGCAATAGCTGGGTATGAGCAGCTTCACTAATTTCTATTTCTTTTTTTAATAAAAATGAAATACGGCTGTAATTCCCCCTGAACGAAGTATTGTCAACCCGTTGTGTAGTATTCACCAGTTTCCAGTCATGCATGGTCAACAGCATCATCATATCCAATGGGTCTGTGAATTTGTATTCTTTTATATTGATCAGGATGGGCTTTAAACTATCAGGCAGTAGTTTTGAAAACATTCCGTAGTTCACTCCGGATTCAGAAACGTCGCAAAATAATTCCAGCTTTTTAGTTTGTGCGGCTCCGGTAAGGCTACCGAACAGCAGTAAGAAAAATATCGATTTTTTTAACATGGGAACTGAGTTTAAAAAGTAAAATTAAAGCGACTTCAAAGAAGTCGCTTTGCACTTGGTTTTGGTTGGGCTTATTTAGTTCAATTCCCGGATCCACTCTTCGGCAAAGGTTATCGCTGGTTCAATAACATCTTTACCTGCACGATAAATTTGTTTCCAATCGTAAGCCTTCCCTTCGTATGTAGGGTTTACAAATTTTTTCTTTCCGTTAACCAGTTTTAATTCTGCCGAAAAATCGACGGTTTTGGCCAGTTCAACAAATTTTTGGAGGCGGCGTTTTACCAGTTCTTTATAATCAGCCGGAAATTCTTTTTCCCAACGTTCCAGGCTCTCCTGGTAAGATCTTTTCCTGCTTTCAGCATTCATCACTTCTCCCTGGTACATCAGGTCAATCATATTGCTGTTGGGGTCTTTATAATCTTTAAGATTATTTCTTAATATTTCAAGCATGGGTTGTAAAACCTTCACCATATCTGGTTTCATGGTTTTCATATTGGCTTCTGTTTCCCTGATGGATTTTTCTGTTTCTGCAATTCTTTCTTTGCGTATCTCTTCTTTGGTTTTCACTTTTTGATCATCTTCAACCGGACGGGCATTTTTGCGCTCCAATTCGTATTGCTTCTTAAATGACTCGCTATTCACCTGTTGTTTGGCATAGATCATCAGGTCTTTTGCAATGGCGCGGCGATCACCTTGCAAAATATTTTTGGCTTTTTCGGCACCATAATAATGAAAATAGCCATTCATAAAACTGGCTTCTATGTTACGGATGCCTTTTTCTTTACTAATACCCAGTTGTTGCCACACGTCAGCAAACATTCTTTTTTCTGTGTATGACATCAATAGAACTGCTATAAGCGCTATAACAAGAAAGGCAGCAGCTATGCGCAGTTGCAGAAGTATAAACTTTAAAATCTTTACTTGCATTTTAGTTGTGTTTCAGGGAGCAAAGATGGCAGTAAAGGTTATGGCCATCAACCCTCTTTTGTTTGATTTGAGTATTTGGCTGCATGAATTGTCTTTCAATAAACTGTTTAAAATATTTGATTGTTTTTACTGATCTGCTTCAACATTTTTTAAACCATTTGATAATTCAGATTGTTAAACACGAGTAAAGTGTTTTAAGCCGTTTAAAATAAACCTGAATCTGCAAAAGTTGTAACTTGTACGTTTGCAGTTTCTTTCAATTTTATGAGCACCAATCTTTCAGAAGAACAAATTTTACAACCCCAGCTTTCGTTTGATGAAAATTTTGATACCATTAGCTTATTAGCCGATGCAATGCCTCAATTAGTATGGCTTGCAAACGCAGATGGGAATGTTTTTTATTACAATAACCGTGTGCAGGAATTTGCAGGTGCCCGAAAAGAGGCAAGCGGTACCTGGAGTTGGGAAGGACTTTTACACCCTGAGGATGTTGAAACAACAAGCAGGGCCTGGAAAGATGCTGTGTTGCAAGATAAAATATATGAAATAGAACACCGGGTAAAATTGAGAAATGGCAGCTATCGCTGGCATTTAAGCAGGGCTTACCCGCAATTCAATAAGGAAAAGAAAGTTGTACGATGGTTTGGAACGGCTACAGATATTCATGAGCAAAAACTGGTAGAAGAAACCATAAAAGAAGCCGAAGAAAGGTGGAGAACCGCTCTTGAGGCAACCGAGATCGGTACCTGGGAGTTCAACCCGCATACGAAAGAATTTTACCTCTCTGATGTTGCCAAAAAAATACGAGGTTTCGTTACAGAAATGGAAAAGCCAATCCTGTTGCACCGGGAATCCATCCATCCCGATGATGTGAATGAAGTAGCTAATGCCATGGAAAAAGCCGTTAGAAACAGAACTGAAGAAAGTTTTGAAATGCTCTACAGGGTAACAAAACAGAATGCGGAAGGTTGGTTCTGGATTCGCTCAATAGGCCGTGTTATTAACGATAAATATGGAGAGCCTCAAAGAGTTATCGGTATTTTACAGGATATAACCGAACAAAAACTTGCAGAAGAAAAGTTACAATACCTGGCAGCTCTAACCGTCAATATTGCCGATGCGGTAATTGGTACTGACCTGGACAATAACATCACCAACTGGAATACAGGAGCAGAAAATATTTATGGCTGGAGCAAAGATGAAGTGATGGGTAAAAAAGCCAAGGACATTTTACATAACCGTTTTTTATCCGCATCAGATGAAAAAAACTGGTTTGAACAATTTCAAACAAAAGGGCAGTGGCAGGGGGAAGTAATACAGAAAAGAAAGAACGGGCAGGATATTATTGTTCTTGCATCTATTGCAAAAGTATTGAACGCCCATGGGCAACATATTGGCGGTGTGGGTGTCAATAAGGATATTACTACCCAACGTAAAGCTGCAGAATTGCTTAAAGAAAGTGAGGAGCGTTTTAGAATTTTAACCAATACCATTCCGCAAATAGTATCCATCTATAATTCGAATGGTGAACCAGAATACCTTAATGATCAGTGGTTTTACATTACGGGTCAAAAAATTGATGAAGCATTCAAAAACGGATATGAGCTGGTGCATGCCGACGATGTTGATGCCCTGTTACAAAAATGGGAATCAGCACTGAACTCAGGTCAGTCATTCAATGCAGAATACCGGATCAAAAACATTCATTCTAATCAATACCGTTGGTTCTTTAGTAACGTTGAGCCATTGAAAGATAAGGATGGTAATGTGCTGAAATGGATTTCTGCGGCATCAGATATACAGCATTTTAAAGACTTGTCAGTTTTGCTGGAACACCAGGTTCAGGAGCGTACCATGGAGCTCAACCGGTTAAATCAAATGTTGAAAAAACAAACTGAAGAACTCAGGCGTTCCAATGAAGACCTTCAGCAATTTGCACATGTTGCCTCTCATGACCTGAAAGAACCATTGCGCAAAATAAAAACCTATAGCAGCCGCCTGAATGATGAGTTTGGAAACATGCTACCCGAAAGGGCCTTATTGTTTCTTGAGAAAATGGATTCGGCAGCTTCCCGTATGTCAAGCATGATTGATGGTGTGCTACGGTATTCTATGCTGGGTGCAACAGAGCAGGTCATAGAAAGCATCGATCTTAATGATATCATTCACCAGATTGAAATGGACCTTGAAGTGATCATCCAGCAAAAAAAGGCAACTATTGAATATAGAGACCTGATGAAGCTGGAAGGCTCTGCAATACTGATCTATCAACTATTTTATAACCTGGTAAATAATTCGCTTAAATTCTCCAAAAAAGATGAACTCCCTGTCATCAGGATTTCGTCTTCGGTCGTCAATGGAAAAGACTTGAAAAAGCAACACAAAGCTTTGGGAGATCAGCCATACATCTGTATTCTGGTTGAAGACAATGGTATTGGTTTTGACCAGGAGCATGCTGAAAAAATCTTTAAAACATTTACCCGTTTAAATGCAAAAGATAAGTTTGAAGGAACAGGGCTGGGATTATCACTTTGTAAAAAAATTGTGCAACGCCACAACGGAATTATAGAGGCAAAAGGTATTTTGCACAAAGGGGCCGCTTTTACAGTTGTTATTCCTGTAAGACAAACGTTCTGAATTTTTTGATTGACGTAGTTCAGGCAAAGAATGGTGATGTTTCTTTAAGCTGCCACAGCATCATACCATCTTTGTCGCCCATGAAAACAAAACCATTTTTTTGCAACACCTTTTGAGAGGCAATATTTTCCTTATCGGTTTCTGCTTTTACAGAACGCACATATTTTTGGCGCAAAGCCCATTGGCATAATACCTGTACTGCCTCTGTAACCATGCCCCTGCGTTCAAATTCAGGATAAATGCCATAGCCAATTTCAACACTGCCGTTTTCACACGGCGCACCTTTAAAACACAGGTCACCCACCATACAGTTCATTTCTTTGCTGATCATGGTCCATAACGTAAAAAAATGACAATTCTCATTATCGGCAACCGAAGGTAAAAGTGTTGTTTCCAGGGCCTCTTTTAAATCAGGGTGTATGAGCCGCCTTTGCCAGGTCAAACCCAGTTCCTTTTCCAGGGAACCATCATTCTGCAGGTAAAGTTTTAGTTGTTGGTAAGATAATGGATACAGGTATAGCCGTTCCGTTTCAATACTGTATTGCATCGTTTCGTTTCAATTAGTTGATAAAATTGCATCGCAACGGGTAAAGAAACAAGTATCTATGCTATGATTTGCCTTTTTGCCGGAATGAGTTGCCTGATTTTTTTTTATTATTTCTAACTTTGAATCACTTTCAAGTAAACTCTTTCCTTTTTTTCATATCAGGCATGCTATTGGCATATTCTATAAATTATAACATGTTGATTGTTTGCCTGCTCCACTGCCTATGATAGAAAGCTTGTTCTCCTGTGAATGAAAAACGTGAGTTATGAAAAAAGCTTATCTCCTTTTGCGGAACAATGTACAATCGGGGCCTTATAGTTTTGATGAGTTACTGCAACAAAACATAAGAGCTACCGATCTTATCTGGGTGGAACATGAAGGACATGCCTGGTGTTTTCCTTCAGAAATTCCCGGTTTATTACATGGCACTGGAACAAACTTGGATAAGGCAAGAAAGGCAGGAAATGATGCCCCCAACGCTAATCACCCTGATGCGTTAGAAAAACGGGCTGAAGAACTGCGGCAAAAAGTATTGTCATACCATGCAGCATATTACTCCAACCTTAATATTATAAAAGAACCGGTAGTTGATGATGCATTACATGAAGAAGAGGCCCGACGCATAGAATTTATTGATCACCGGGTAAAAGAGATGCCAGCTTTTGAATGGTTGTCCGGAGTTATGGTTGCGCTGCTTGTTATAGGAGGAGCCTATTGGGGTCATGTTTATTTTAGCCATAAAACCGGTTTCGGTTTAAAACTGGCATCTCAGGCAGTTACCGTTGACAGCCATGCGGCTAAGGCCGAAGTAAAAATCATTCCCCAACCAGCGATCGTTTACCAACATGAACCTGATTCCAACCTGGTTGCGCAAGCCATAAAAGAAACGCCAACAGCAATACGGAAAACGATTCGAAAGAATAAAGCAGCATCTCCCGCCAAAAAGATAGAGCCGGTTAAATTAAAGCCACCCGCAGCAACGCAAAAAGATAGTATCGCTCCTCCTTTAATGGTGCTTGTTGAAGATCCGGTTAAAAAAGAAATTGTTGCAGCACCTGCGGTTACTGTAAAAGAAAACAGCAAAAAAAAGGGTGGTTTGTTTGGTCTTTTCAAAAAGAAAAAAAAGAAAGAACAACCTGAAGATGCGTTAACTGATTCTACCTCTACCCGCGGTGAATAAGACTTTTTCGTGAATACCATTCATCATGTTTCTGCTTCTGTTAACAGAAACAGGCAGTTTTAAATGACTACGTCTAAGGCAACTTCTTATATTTGCCGCTCATTTCACCAAACTTCCGGTTTAGGAGTGTCGTATCAATGGAATACGTAGTTTCAAAAAAAATAGATGGTTTCTTTCTCACAATTTATGAGGGTTTCCAATTTACAGTTCGCTTTTTTAAAGAGTTGTTGAAACCGCCATACGAGGGGAGTGAATTCCTTCGACAGTGTTATGATATTGGCGTTAAATCACTTCCTCTGATCACTGTAACCGGATTTATTACGGGTCTGGTTTTTACCAAACAATCCCGGCCGCCGCTGGCTGAATTTGGCGCCACTTCTTGGTTGCCTTCATTGGTAGGCATTGCAGTGGTAAAATCGCTAGCGCCCTTGGTTACCGCCCTTATTTGTGCCGGTAAAGTAGGATCCAGTATTGGTGCCGAACTGGGTTCCATGAAGGTGACCGAGCAAATCGATGCCATAGATGTTTCCGGGGTCAATGCATTCAAATACCTGGTGGTCAGCCGTATTTTGGCGGGCTCGTTAATGTTGCCTATGTTAATGATGTATTCGGCCTTCGTGGCACTCCTGGGCTCCTTTATTGACATCAATGCAAACGATCAAACCAGCCTGATAAGCTTTTTTCAAAAAAGTTTTGAGAAGCTAACTTTCCTTGACTTTGCTTCTTCCGTGTTCCGGTCTATTGTATTTGGTTTCACTATCAGTATAACCGGTTGTTTTAAAGGTTATAATACTACACAGGGTACACAAGGTGTTGGACGTGCTGCCAACCATGCTGTTGTTATTTCTATGTTTTTAATATTTATCGAGGAGATGGTAATCATTCAGCTGGTAAACTGGCTGCGCTGATATGAAAAGAGTGTTTCATCATATTGACCGGACAAACGCTGTTATCTCTGTAAGAGATTTGTATAAGTCTTTTGGAGATAATGATGTCTTGATGGGTATTGATCTTGACCTGTTTAAAGGTGAAAATGTGGTTGTATTGGGTCGGTCGGGAACCGGGAAATCAGTTTTGATAAAAATAATTGCGGGGCTTTTAAAACCAGATAGTGGTAGGGTGATGGTGTTGGGGGAAGAAGTGCCCAAACTAAACGAAAGACAGTTAAGAGAAATGAGGCTGAAGCTTGGTTTTTCTTTCCAAAACAGTGCCTTGTACGATAGTATGACCGTACAGGAAAATCTTGAGTTTTCACTGGTACGCAATTCAAAAAACTTAACCCGCCTGGAAAGGGTGACGGCAATTGAAAATGTGTTGGACGCCGTTGGTCTTTCTCAAACCATTAACCAGATGCCGTCTGAACTTTCCGGCGGACAGAGAAAACGAATTGGCATTGCCCGAACACTGATCCTCAATCCGCAGATCATGTTGTACGATGAGCCCACAGCCGGCCTGGACCCCATAACCAGCGGTGAGATCAATAATCTTATAAACGAAGTACAGGAACGGTTTCACACCAGTTCTATCATTATTACCCATGACCTGACCTGCGCCAGGGCCACGGGAGACAGGATCGCTATGCTTTTAGAAGGTAGATTTTTAAGGCAGGGAAATTTTGAACATGTATTTGAATCAAAAGATGAACGGATTCAAAACTTTTATGATTATAACTTTATACAATAAGGAATGAAATCCACTAAAAATACAAGAGCATTTGCTGTAGGGCTGTTCATATTTGTTGGCCTTATCATTTTCATTATTGGTGTATTAACATTGGGTGGGCAAAGAAAAACCTTTTCAAAAACCATTGAGGCAAAAGCCATTTTTAAAGATATCAATGGATTACAAAAAGGAAATAATGTGTGGTTTGCCGGTGTAAAAGTCGGAACCATTCACAGTATAAAATTTACCCCGGATGGACTTGTAGAAGTTTCTATGGGCATTGAGGAAGAATCCCGCCAGTATATAAGAAAAGATACAAAAGCAAAAGTGGGAACAGATGGATTGATCGGTAACCGCATTGTTGTACTTACAGGTGGAAGTGCAGCCGCACCTGCTATTGCTGAAGGCGACAAGTTGATGGTTGAATCGGTCATCAATATGGAAGATATGATGAGCACCCTGCAGGAGAACAATAAAAACTTCCTGGCCATTACCAATGATTTTAAATCCATTTCCGATGGACTTGCCAAGGGGCAGGGAACTATGGGGAAACTTTTAAAAGATGAGTCCATAGCCAATGGTCTTGAAGTGAGCCTTGCCTCATTACGAAGAACCATGATACAGGCCGAAGAGCTAACCAATAATATTACAGCCTACACCGGTAAGCTGCAACAGGAAGGTACGTTAACCAACGACCTCATCACCGATACAGTGGTATTTAGTAAGCTTAAGTCAAGTGTGGCAGAAATTGAAAGCATGTCAAAAACAGCCACAGAGATCGTGAATAGTCTGAAAACAACAAGCAACAGCGTAAATGCCGGTCTTACTAACTCAAATACCCCGGCAGGTATGTTATTGAATGATGCCCAAACTGCTGAAAGCATTAAAGAGATTATCAAAAACCTGCAAACCAGTACGCAAAAGCTTGATGAGAATATGGAAGCTTTACAACATAATTTTTTACTTAGAGGTTTTTTCCGGAAAAAACAAAAACAGAACCTTTAGAAATCCGTTTTTTATAGCGCTTTTCCCGGTCACATCGTTGGCTGGCATCAATTTACAATTGATTTTAATTTCACTTGTGAATGCTGGTTTTCCCGCTTATCTTGTCGCGCCGTGTAGTGGCTAAAGCCACCGCAACATTTATATGCACCAACTAATTGCTTTGAAGAAAAAATATTTTTCTTCAGTTATTGTATTTCTTTTTACCACAACGCTCAACGCTCAGCTTTCAGCTAATTTTTATCCTGATAAGCAAGGCGGATGTTCGCCATTATCAGTTTCTTTTACCAATTTATCTTCTGGTACTTCGCCCAACACAACATATGCCTGGGATTTTGGAAATGGGAATACATCGGCACTTAGCAACCCCGGAGCCATTTTTACAGAAGAAAAGACTTATACCGTTACACTCACCATAAAAGAGGGCAACCAATCCTCAGTAAAAACAACAACCATTACAGTTTATAAGAAACCACAGGTTGATTTTTCTGCAACTTCACCAAAAGTTTGTTTACCCGCTGCAGCAGGATTTACTGTAAATGCATCGGCAGGCGACGGAAGCATTTCCGGTTATTCCTGGGATTATGGAGATGGTATTACAGAACAATCGTGGGGGAGTTCTGCCAGTCATTATTATTATTCTCCGCAAAAGCCAACAGTAGGCCTTACCGTAACAAACAGTTATGGATGTTATACCAGTGTTACAAAAAAAGAAGTAGTAGAAATATTGGACCGTATTGAGCCTGTATTTACAATTAACAAAAGCCTGGTTTGTTCACTTGATGAATCCTTTCAATTTATAAACAACAGCACCGGGCCGGGCACTCTTTTATATTCATGGGATTTTGGAGATGGCTCTACGTCTACCCAAAAAAATCCGGTGCATAAATATTCTAAGAAAGGAATTTATAATGTTCGTTTAACCGTGTCCAATACCGATGGTTGTAGTGCCACCGGCTATCCTGTTTCGGTTAATGCTGCTTATTTCAATACAGATTTTTCTACAAAACTTTTGTGCAGGGAAGTAGGTTTTACAAGTACCAGTTACATGTATCCTTCCGGCACTTTATGGCAATTGGGTGATGGCAACATTGCATATTCAACTGGTTCAGCAGTACATACCTATACAAACGCAGGCAATTATACAGTTACGCTTATTAATTCCTATGAAACCTGCAAGGATACGGTGACCAAAACTATTAAAGTAGAAGACAAGGTTAGTTTCAGCAGCTCCATAGAAGCACCCGGTCTTTTATGCAAGGGGTCGTATTACACATTTAAAAGCAAAAGCAACGTGGCTCCATCAGGCAGTGTATGGGAAATGGGAGACGGCAGTTCAAATAATTGGTGGAGCGAAGTAAATCATGCATATACTAATCCGGGTTCCTACACTATTAAGTTGACCAACACTTTTGGCACCTGCCAGGAAACTGTAAGTAAACAGGTCACGGTTCATGACCTGCCCGGCCTGAAAGATTTTGTGGTGGATTATGGCGGTGTTTGCGGTTCGCCGGTTACGGTTAAATTCAAAGACACTACACCCGGTGCTGTAAAATGGGAATGGCGATTAGATAACTATTACAATAATATATTCTCAACCCAGCAAAATGCCACTTACTCTTTTCCTTATGATGGAAGTTATTGGGTAAATCTGTCGGTGACCAATGCAGCCGGGTGCAGCACAAGTATTTCCAAAATTTTAAGTATCTATAAACCCAGCGTCCAAATTTACCTGCTCAGTTCAAGTAGCCAGAAAGGATATTATGATTGCGATTCGCTACGGGTAACGTTTGCTGCTTCGGCCAACCAGCCAATAAAATCTTATCTCTGGAGTTTTGGTGATGGAACAACTTCTACTGAAGTAAACCCCGAGCACAGTTATACTAATGTTGGTGTTTATAACGTAGTACTGAATTATGTTACAGAAAGTGGATGTAAAGGTTCTGCATCTTATACAGTAAGAGTGTACGGTAAACCCAAAGCACAATTTCTACAATCAATACCCTGTGGTAATTCATTGGATCTTCAGTTCATAGACCAATCCTATTTCTCTGATAACTGGGAATGGAATTTTGGTGATAACAGCTATCCCGGTTACGGTTATAACACCTACCACACCTACAGTGATACAGGTAAATACAATATAACCTTCATCAGCCATATTGGTCATTGCTCCGATACAATTGTAAAACCGGTTTATGCCAATGTGCTTCCTTCTTCTGTTATGATTACAAAGGCAGAAACTACCTGTGCCGGCACAAGAGGAACAGTAAGCTTTGATCAAAAATCCTTACGTATCAGCAGCGGCACCTGGAATTTTGGCGATGGAACAATCGTACCTTATGACACCAGTAATCATGATGTAAAACATACGTATACAAAAAGTGGTCAATACCAGGTAACATTAACGGGTAAATCAGGTAACTGTACCTTAACCGACAGGCGCATCATCTACATACTATTGAAACAAAACCCTGTTCTTACTGCCAATAAAACAGAGATCTGCAGCAATGATAATATACAGGTTAAGATCACGAATTTGGAAGTGAATCCGTATACGGGAAACATTCAATACGGGCAGTATTATGTCAACACATTTCAGCACAATACCGGTGCTGTTTTTAACGGGAATTATTCCGGATACGACTGGAGCTATACAACTTACAATGCCACGTTGCAAAACTTCACAGCCGGCACTTCACAAATGCGGGCCGTCATCAGCAACTGGTATAATGGATGTACCGACACAACCAACTTTGTGAGTTTGAAGGTTAACGGACCGATAGCCGGGTTTAAAGTATTAAATAATGAATCCTGTTTTAAATCGGCCATTATTATCCAGGATACTTCCAAAACATCAACCAATACGGTTTTAAAAAGCTGGCATTGGGATTTTGGTGATGGAACTTCAGAGACACATACAGCTTCAAAAAAGTTTCAACATCAATACAATGCTCCGGGTAATTATACAGTACGATTGACTGTTACAGATGCGGCGGGATGTGTTTCAAGTTTTTCATCTACAGTTTCTGCCAGAGGTCCCAAAGCATCATTTACCGCTTCCGGTTTATTTGTGCCGAATGTGCCTTTAAATACAACCGTAACTTTTTATAACAACACCATCTCGTGGTATAGTAATTCGGTTAACTATACCTGGAGTTATGGTGATGGCGCCACTTCGTCTGACTATTATGGATCTCATACGTATACACAACCCGCTGTTAACACGGTAAAACTTATTGCAACGGATGCCTCCATTCCCTGCAGTGATACTGCCATACAGGTTATTACGGTAAAAGATTTCAATACTGCTTTTACGTTTTCAACACAGTATGTTGCCAATACCACCTGCCCGCCTGTAACCATTCGCATCAATAACCTGTCTGTTGGTTATTATAACCTGGTTTGGGATTTTGGTGACGGCACTACCACAAAAGATCAGTCCTACCCTTCACATACGTATTACAAACCAGGTACGTATAAAATTACGTTGTACACTTTTGGTTATAATGGATTAACAGGCACCTATATCGATTCTGTAACTGTATCAGCACCTGCCGCCACCATACAGGCTGATGTGCTGAAAGGCTGTACGTCGCAATTAGTAAACCTAATGGCAACTACAACCAATACAGAAAATTATTTATGGGATTTTGGTGATGGCACAATTAAAAATGGTACAACAACTATGTCGGGTCATCAATATCTTACTCCCGGTGTATATCAACCAAAACTTATTGTAAAAGATACAAAAGGCTGCACAACCGCAGCTGCCCTTCCTGATAAGATCATCATTGATAGTTTATATATTGCCATCAAAGGCATCCCCGCGCAGATCTGCGATTCTACCATGATCAATTTTACCCCGGAGGTAAAAAGCATTGCGGCAGACCAGGTTAACCAACCACTTATTTATCATTGGGATTTTGGTACCGGCAACCCTGCCGATACCGCCAATAGTAAAGACGCAACATTCAATTTTAATAAACCCGGCACTTATAATGTGTCCCTAAAAGTTGTATCGCCTTTCGGCTGTACAAAACAAGTAAGCCAGCAGGTGGTTGTACATAAAAAGGCTACCGCTTTTATTACTGGCCCGGTTGAATTATGCCAGGGAGGATCGGCGACTTTTACCGGCACGGCCAGTGCATCACCGGTTGATTGGTCCTGGAACCTGGGCAACGGCACCAGTAGTTCCGTTCAAAACCCGGGAGCTCAAATTTATTCTTCACCCGGCACATATAACGTAGAGCTGGTTGTAAAATATAATGGGTGCTCAGACACTGCCAGGAATCAATTAATAGTACATCCTAATCCTATTGTAGCAGTTACCTCTTCTAAAACCCTTGTTTGTAAAGGAGAAACACTACAAATAAATGCAACTGGTGGGGAAAGCTATATATGGAATCCTTCTACAGGTTTAAATAATGCAACTATTGCATCTCCACAGGCCACACCCATGCAGGATACCCGCTATACTGTAGATGTGATCAATCAATTTGGATGTAAACGATCTGACTCGATTGATATTAAGGTAGTGCAGCCTTTTAACCTGGTGTTGGCCACAAATGCATTTGTTTGTGCCGGCAATAGCGTTCAATTAAAGGCAGATGGTGCCAGCAGCTATCAGTGGATCAATAATACACAGGGATTAAGTAACGTACAAGTGGCAAATCCGCTGGCAGCCCCCGTTTCCAATACTACTTATACACTTGTTGGATCCGATGCATTTAATTGTTTTAAGGATACTGCCGAAATTATGGT
The DNA here is from genome assembly GCA_035714205.1 of Flavisolibacter sp. GTDB lineage: Bacteria > Bacteroidota > Bacteroidia > Chitinophagales > Chitinophagaceae > Flavisolibacter. The sequence continues at coordinate 30,056 of DASTMJ010000341.1, forward strand.
TACTGTTCAACCACTGCCTTACGTGCAGGCTGAACCTGATTTTAATATGATGGCAGCTGAATTACACCAGTTGCAGGCAACGGCCAGTGCCGATGTCGTGCAATGGTTATGGTCACCGGAAACTTATTTAAGTTGCACAGATTGTCCTTCACCTGTTGCATCGCCCCGTACGCCCATGGATTATGTGGTGACAGTAAAAAATCAATATGGTTGCCAGGCTACTGACAGTGTAAGTATAAGCCTTGCATGTTCTGAAAAATTTGTGTTCATTCCAAACAGTTTCACACCGAACCATGACGGGAAGAACGACCTGTTTTACATTAAAGGCAAAGGAATTGGAATAATTAAATCATTGGTCGTCTACAACCGATGGGGCGAAGCGGTTTTTCAGCGTAAGAATTTTAATATTGATGACCGTGCTGCAGCGTGGGATGGCAAAGTAAAAGGCATAACTGTGCCCGTTGGTACGTACGTGTATGTTGCCGAAATGCAGTGCGACAGTGGTCAGCCCATAATACAGAAAGGAACGGTCACCGTGGTATACTGACGAAGAAATTGAATTTACAGGATACAAATTATGATGGCACGATAACCTGGTAACTTGAAATGAAAAGGGCCTGCATTGCAGGCCCTTACTGATATTCTTAGAGTTTGTAATTAATACCGACCGTCTTTTTTATCCATTCCTCTACCAACACCATAACCCACACCCGCACCTATAATACCACCTACTACACCACCAACCACGCGGTTTCGTTTATTAATTATGGCACCTGCTGCACCACCGGCCACACCACCAATAACGGCACCTTTCGCTGCTTTACTCCATCCTTTTTTCTGTGTTGCCTTTGCTGTATTTGAAGATCCTGAACTCATACTACCGGAGTTTCTTGATGCACTACTTGTTCTGCGTGGCGCTGAAGACCTGTAAACCGGTGCGGCGGCCGCAGCTAATTGCTCTTGTGCATAAGGATCATTATTGATCAACTCGTTTTGGGCTTTCCATTGCTGGAATTGTGCCAGGCCGGCTGTATCAGCCGCAAGTCGAAGTGAATCAGCAACTTTCCTGGCAATATCTTCAGAATTAGTTTGAGGCTTACTGTTACAGGCTACCATAAGGATAGCTATAATTGGTAAGATAAATAATAGCTTTTTCATGTTTCTCAGTTTAAATGGTAAAAATGTATTCATATACCTTTTTTTGCGAACACCGTGCCATTCAGCCCCCGGAATTGTTAAAGGAGTTTTAGCTATACTACCTTAACAAATCCTTCCTAAAAACCGTTCCTTTCTGGCTAAAAAGAGCATATTTCTGGGTAGAAAACAATCGAACGAAATAATTAATTCCAGCTTCTTGAAAATACTTTTTGTAAAAGGGTTGTGGTTCTTGCATTCGCATCGGCACGAACCTGTTTTTCCTTTTCTTCTATTTTCTGGAACATTTTTTCAGAAACCATGCCGGCCATCAAAGTAGGCAGATCAAAATTTAATTTGTTGCCAACGAGTGCTTGTGCTGGTTGGATGATCTTTTCCCATTGTTCGGTGAGTTTGTATTCATCCAATGCAGATTTCATAGTGGGTGTGATGGCCCTGCGCAGGCTATCGCCAATTGTCAATCTTAAATAGTCAGTAGCCGAAGTGCCGCCATTTTTGATGATTCGGATGGCATCGGTAAATTTCATGCTATTGATACCGCTGACAAAAATGGGTACCGAAGTGGTTGCAGTTTTTTCTGCTGCTGTACCCAGGGTTGTAGTAAACCGGTCAATTTCAGTGGTTAAACCTAATTGGTTCAATGTATTTAAAGTTTTACGTAATGCCTCGGGGAAAAGTGTTGCCATTACGGTTTCCTTACTAAAAGCCCCTGTAAGAGATCCTTCTTTTGTCCCGATCTCCAGCATTTGCCGTATGGCAGCGGCAGCGTCAGCTTCTGTTAAACTATAATTACCAAACCTTGGGCTGCAGGAAAAAGATACAGGCAAAAGAAAAACAAGTAGCAGGGGTAAAAACAAACGTTTCATAAACTTATTTTAAAAGGTACAGTAGGGCAGACCAAAAAATCATGCTCAGGTTTGGTCTGGTTTTGTTAAAATAAGTTTACAGCCGGGGAGCGATTCAGCAATTCTGGTTAACTATAACGTTCCAGCAGGTTTATCATGGCATCATTTCCCTGGGTGCGTGCATGATCAGACGGAGTTTTTCCAAGGGCATCAGCCAATGAAACACTAGCCCCTTTTTGTAATAGAAGTTCCGCAATACGTAAATGGCCAAATGTAACTGCAAACGTAAGTGCCGGGGCGCCACTTCCGTTCGTCAGATTTACGTTGGCGCCTGCGTTCAATAATTGAATGGCAATCTCCGTATATCCTTTAAAACTGGCACCCATTAATGCTGAATTGCCGGCACTGTCCTGTGCGTTGATCTGTGCGCCTTTTTCCAATAAAAAAGAAACAATAGAAGGCTGGTTACTGTATACCGCAAGGATCAGCGGTGTATAGCCTCTGGCATCAGCACGGTTTATTATGGAAGGTTCAGCTTCATAGATTTTTTTTACTTCGTCCAAATTACCGGTGCGGCAGGCATTCAATAACGCAGCTTCGTTCATGTATGTTTATTAAGAAACAAATATAAAGGCTGGTAAACCTTGTAAACACAAAAAAAACAGCAAAGAAATTTTGCTGCTTTTATAATTCAGGAATTGTTGAATGCTTATTAAAAAAGAAAAGCACCCGGTTTGAATTTATACTTGCCGAAGCATGTACTACTTACTAACCCGATGCTTTTGAACTGATCATGACAACCAATCTTTTTGACGGATAGTTATCGTTTTCAATTCTGAATCTAAGATACTTTAAGTCTATCTCACTTTCCAAAAAAACAGCCAGTTGTTTCTGCACCTGTTCAGCACATATTTATGCACATGCCAGGTTTAGATGTTTATTTCTTACCGGCTCTTTTTTCCAATTCTTCTACAGGCATAAAGATCATTCTGCCAACAGGCTGTTTGCCTTTATAGGTAATTACTTTAAGCATTACTGCGTCTGAAGGTGGTGTTAATGGACCTTCATATTTGGGGTAGAAATGATCAGGGAATGAATTGTCAAAACTGTAATGAATATTCAAACCTTCAACCTCGGTGCTTAACTTGATTTTGAGTTTTTTGTCATCACCGCGGCTTA
>DASTMJ010000342.1:0-25660 GCA_035714205.1 Flavisolibacter sp.
ATAAAATAAAGCTGCTGTGCTTTTTGAGGAGCTTCCCAAATAATTTTTTCTTCAGGAATCTGTGTTAAAATCTCCTGCACCAGGCCTTCACGCACTTCACCTGTTCCCCTGTAAATACCTACATTTCCAGCTTCACGGGCCTCTGCAATTACGTAGGTAGCACCGGCATTCAATTCTGCTCTCATTAATTCAATCCACTTATATGGAGGAATAATATGAGCAGCATCCTTACTTCCTACTTCACTTAAAACCGTTCCATGCTGGGTTAATTTTTCAATGTAGCCACATTTTTCGGCATGTGGAATGTTTATCGAACCATCGCTTACTTCCATGTATGAAATCCCAAACTCTTTACATACTGTTATATAATCTTCAAACTGGTTACGGATCAGAAACGCTTCAAATAAGGTCCCTCCAAAATAAACAGGTATGTCATATTTCTTATATACTTCTAGTTTATCTTTCAGATTCGGAGTTACGAAAGATGTACCAAAACCAAGCTTTATAATATCAACATGCGGGTGTGATACACTTAAAAAGTTTTCCGCTTCGGCAACACTCAGACCCTTGTCCATTACCATGGTGATACCTGCAGTACGGGGTTTTTGATTGCGGTCCGGGATTTGAGAAAGGTTGAAATTCATTATTGGGGCTTATTAATATTGGCCGCAAAAATAGGGAAGTCTGTAAAAAGGAGGGTCTAGAAATTATCGCCTTCTCTGTTTGTACTGCGCTATAACATCAACAACCTGTGGATTTTGTAATATGGATGGATTTAACTGCACAAATTTTTTCAGGTGCTTTGGTGTGGTAGCCAATCCCTTTTCTAGGTATAATAAAGCTTCTTTCGATTTTCCCATGGCAAATAAAACTGCACTTAAATAATATAAGAACACAGGTTTATTATTAGTATGACTTAAAGCAGCTAATGCCTGTTGGCGGGCTTCCGAATAAAATTCAGCAGTATATAAACAACGGATCAATGCCTCCCAACCCGAAACATTCTTTGGTCGTACCCTTACTGCGGTAGAAAGAAACTGCACCGCTTCCTTAATTTCATTCAGCTGCAGTTTACATTCGCCCATTAATAAATTATATTCAGCTTGCAGGCGATGAATTTTCAGCGCAGATTCTAATTGCTTAACAGCACTTGTCCACTGGCCTTCGTTATAATATGTACAGGCAATCTTGTAAAAAAGTTTGCTGTCATCCGGGTTTAAATGCGATGCCTTACGATAATGAAACCGGGCCTGGGCATAGTTCTTCAGATGATCATAACAATGACCTATCGCTTCATAAATAACCTCTTCAGGCTTTGATAATTCAAGAACCTTTTCAAGTGCCTCAATTGCCTCTTTGTATTTGCGCAATCTTATATAGGCATCTCCTATATTACGATAGGCATAATCAAACTTTTCATCAATGGCAAGCGCATATTGATATGAGTCTATAGCCTTTTCATACAATTTCAATCCCTGGTATGCGGCGCCAAGATTAAACCAGGCCAGCTCATTAAAGGGATGTTCATCAATTATCTTCAGGTGAATCTTTATACTTTCTTCATTTCGGCCGGTAAAATCCGTCCAGAAACAGATTTTATATAATGCTTCCTCGTTTGTGGGTTCTTCTTTTAGTATGACGGCCAAACAATCAAATACTTTATCAAATTCCTCGTAATCATCATACACATCGGCCAGTTCAAATAAAAGCTCAATTTTTTCTTCTCCTTCAAAAGAAGAAACAGCCTTTTCCAGAAGCTCAACGGCCATTTCCTGCATGTCCATGGCCAGGTAGGCATCGGTTTTAAGAATGTAGAGATTTATATCGGATGCATCAAATAGTTCAGCCTTTTCCAAGAGGGCAAGGGCTTCCTTGTACTTACGGGTAGCCAGCAGTAAATCAGCTTTTTTAATCAGTAATGGCGCTGAAAAAGGGAAATATTCAATGGCTGTTTCGGCTGCCTCAAGAGCTTTGCTCATTTCTTCCTGCTCATCATAATATTCTATAATCTTTTCAAAGGCCTCTTCTTCTAAAAAAATATGGTTTTGCCCATTGCGAAGGTTATTATAATGCTTAAGCAACTGGTCTATGCTTTCACGGTCATGGTATGAATCCCTGTTCATTTCAAATCCTCCTATAACAAATTACTCTAACAAATAAAATCTACCAAGTTTCTGCAACATTTTCTTCCTTCAGGCGTTAAACTAATTGTAAAGAAAAGGATAAGTGGTTGAAGGAATGTTAATTTTTAAAGTTATCTTTGCGCCAGAATGAACCTTACCGCCTTTATATCAAAACGCTTAATTAAACGTAAATTTGCCACCATTGTGTTGGTTTCAGCTTCATTGGCGGCCTTTGCTACGTTAGGTGATGGCGGAAAAAAGGGGAAAAATAAAGATTTAAATACCACGCCTTTCAATTCTAAAAATTTCTCCCTTCGTTCGGGTTATAATTATAAAAGCAACCAGCTTTTTAATTCAACCCAAAAGCAATTTATCATTTTAAATACAGTAGCCACTTACCAAAAGGGAAATGCTACCTATGTATTGCCCCTGAAGAAGAAAATCTTATTGGAAAAGATAAAATTTTCACCTTCCCGTTAATTGCCCGATTTACTTTCCTGGTAAGTTAATAATCTGAAGCCTGACTTTGGTATGTCAAATTTTGCTGCCGGTACCGGGCTAAAGCTGATTTTTGAAGCTGTATAGGTCATTTTCAGATCACCCATATTGGTTTCATATTCCAAAGCCAACCCGGGAAGCGAACGATTGGCATACTGAAAATCTTTATTCACGGGTAAAAGGTCCGTAGTATACCAAACTGTAAAACTGGTTCCGTCTTTTAATTTTCCCACTGCTTTGTTACACTTATAACCCAAAATTGTTTTTGTTTCAGTATTATCAAACGCAAACGTCACGTCCTCATATCTCTTATTGGCATCTTTCCATTCTTCTGGTTTCAGGTTGATCATGTATTTCTGCTCGCCATATTCTTTTAAAATTACAATGGTGTTCTTTACGCCGTCAATGATAGTTGACTGGGTTCCCAAAGGACTTACCATTTCTGTACGGGCTTTATTCCCTTTTACATATACGGCACTGGTAGCTCCATCTAAAAAATCGGCGCTTTGGGGTTTATCCGATCCAGTATTAATTACTATATCATAAGATATAGTTCCTTCTGTAAACTTCTTTTGAGCTAACACAGATAAACTGCTTAACACAAAGCCAACCAATAAAACCTGTATTCGATACTTCATAAATTGATTTATAATTACAATGACGACTCAAATATCAGCATTAGTTGCGTAAACTAAAATCCCGCCTTGTTAAAAAGCGGGATTGATATTTTGTGAAGAAATTAGCTACGATTCTTTTTTTGCATTTCCTGCATTTTTTTCTGCTGTTCCTGCATTTGTTCCATGCGTTCCTGCCATTTAGATTTTGTTTTTGGCTTTTTGCGGTTCACCTCCATTTTTGCAAGAATCTTATCATGGTCAATAATATAATTCTGGATGATGAATTGTAACACCAGAGTTATGATATTCGAAATGGTATAATACCAGGTAAGACCCGATGGCAGGTTATTAAATACAAATAGTAAGATGATCGGGAAGAAATAAGGCATGTATTTTAAAACCGGGTTGTTCTGATCCGGTGTCATGCTCATGCTGTAGATGGAGATCAGAAAACTGGTAATTACAGCAGTTAATGTAAATAAACTCAGGTGATCACCAAACAAAGGAATATTAAAGCCAAAGTCCAATATGGAATCATATTGAGAAAGATCATCAGCCCATAAAAAGTTCTTACCCCGTAATGCTACATTAGAATTAAAAAAGCTGTAAAGCGCAAAAAAGATCGGTATCTGTAACAAACCAGGAATACAGCCGCCCAATGGATTTACACCCGCTTCACGAAACAGCTTCATTTGTTCCATACTGATCTGTTGCTGGTCAGTTCCATATTTTACTTTCAACTGCTCAATCTCCGGACGAAGTACTTTCATTTTTGCACCGCTTAAATAACTTGAATAGGTTAGCGGAGAAATAAGTAAACGTATAACCAGGGTCAGTAAAAGAATAACAATCCCGTAATTGGAAGTAAACTTGGTAAAGAAGTCAAAGACCGGTAAAATAAGCCAGCGGTTGATGTATTTAACAAAAGCAAAAATACCACTACCCAGGTTTACCATGTCTTCCATATCGTTTCCATACTGCTTTAGTATCTTATAATCAGTAGGACCATAATATAGAGCCAGCGGAATAGATGCAGACGCAGATGGAAGCTGGATCTTTAGATTAGCAATAGCCTGAACAACCGTTTTTGCTTCCGTAGTTGAAGGGGCTGTCCATTCAACTGAACCTGATGTGAAATTATTTTTTGCAATAAATGCCGTATTAAAAAATTGCTGTTTTACTGAAACCCAGTTTACAGGAGTTGAAATTTCCTCCCTGTCACTGCTCATGGAGGAATGATGTTCGTAATCTCCATCGGTGCGATAACCAATTTCTGATTGTTGCCTTTCGTAAGAAAGATCCTTTTGTAATTGAAGGGCTTTGTTTTGCCAGGTAAGATTTAATGTATTATTTGAAAGCAACTGGCTTGCACCGTTGATCTCTACATTTAAATCAATCATGTAATTATTGGGACGAATAGTGTACTCGTGTTTAATAGACTTACCGGGAGCGTTGATCTGATACGTTATAACTTTAGCGCCACCAGCACCCTGACTCACCTGGCCTCCTGAAAAATAAAAACCGGTGATATCAGCAGTTGTGTTGGCAGAGGATATGATCTTATAATCGATCTTATCAAATGATGTTGAAGCCAGTTTTACAAGGCTGCTATCCGGCGCTTTAAAATTCTTTAATTCAACAGATTTTGGTTGCCCTCCTTTATTTGTGAATACAATCCTTAATACTTCATTTTCAACGGTTGTTGTTTGCTCGCTTCCGGCCCCAAATTGCTGGAAATCTCCCGCAATACCAGGTTGTGCTGCAGAATCACTTTTTAAAGTGTCAACCTGGATGGATGGTGAAGTAACCTTTGGTTGATTTGCCTTTGCTATGGAGTCTTGTTTAGCTTTTTGTTTTTGATATTCAACCTGCTGCTGGTTATTAAAGTAAAAATATCCAAAGAATAACAGCGCTAAAACAACAAAACCGATGACGGTATTACGATCAAAATTCATTTGCTTAAAACGATTTTAAGAAAAAGGCCTGCAATAATAGTTCAGCCTTATCCTTATTTAAAGGCCGCAAAGATATGTAGAAGAAATTCAAGCCCGAATAATTAACCACAACGGATCTATAAAATAAAGGTAAACCTACATAACCCCTATTTTAGCTCAGATTCAGGCTTTAAAACCGCTTTCAAATCATCTCGCTTTGTAGTAAATGGTTTTTAGAGGTTGACTTTTGCTCATTAAAACGTTTGGCAGCACCCACAAAATGAACAAATAACGGGTGAGGCATTTCTACCGTACTTTTTAATTCAGGATGATATTGGCAACCGACGAAAAACGGATGGCTGGTAATTTCCATAATTTCAACCAGGCCTGTTTCAGGGTTACGGCCACTTGCAATCATTCCATGAGTTTCATATAGCTCAAGATATTTATTGTTGAACTCATAGCGGTGACGGTGTCGTTCGGTAATGGAAGTACTACCATAGATCTTTTCAGCCAGGGTCCCCGGTTTTATTTCGCAGGGGTAAGATCCAAGACGCATAGTGCCACCTTTTGCCGTGATCTTTTTCTGCTCTTCCATCATATCTATAACAGGTTCAGAAGCATGAGCATCCATTTCAGAAGATTGGGCATCCCTGATTCCTAATACATTTCTTCCAAATTCAATTACTGCCATTTGCATTCCCAGGCAAATGCCAAAGAATGGCAACCCGGTTTCTCTTGCATATTTTACAGCGGTAATTTTACCTTCTACTCCCCTGTGTCCAAAACCCGGGGCCACCAGCAAACCATCAAGGTTTTCAAGTTTTTCTGCAACATTTTCCGTGGTAATAAATTCAGAATGAATAGAAACAACCTGCACCTTGCATTCATTCATGGCGCCGGCATGTACAAAAGATTCAAGTATTGATTTATAGGCATCCTGCAATTCAACATACTTACCAATTAAGCCAATGGTTACTTTGGCTTTTGGATACTTTAGTTTATCCAGGAACTCTTTCCATTTTGAAAGTTCAGGTTCATGGTATTGGGTGATATTTAATTTTTTCAAAACAATCAGGTCCAGTCTTTCATTCATCATCAGTAAAGGAACCTCGTAAATAGTACCGGCGTCAGGTGCTTCAATTACTGCTTCGGCTTTTACATTACAAAAAAGAGCAATCTTCTTTTTAATGTCTGCATTTAATGGTTCTTCTGTCCTGCAAACAATCACATCCGGAAAAACTCCATTTTCACTTAGCATTTTAACCGAGTGTTGTGTTGGCTTTGTTTTTAATTCTTTGGCTGCCTTCAGGTATGGAATGAGGGTAAGATGCACCACCAACAGATCTTCATCTGGCAACTCCCATTGTAACTGGCGGATGGCCTCTATATATGGAAGCGATTCAATATCGCCTACCGTACCACCTATTTCAGAAATGATAATATCATATTCATTTTTTTGACCAAGTAGCAGCATTCTCCTTTTGATCTCATCTGTGATGTGAGGAATTACCTGTACCGTTTTTCCTAAATAAGCGCCTTCGCGTTCTTTATTAATTACTGTCTGGTATATACGTCCGGTGGTAACATTGTTGGCCTGCGAGGTATGAATATTCAGGAATCGTTCGTAATGGCCAAGATCAAGATCAGTTTCAGCGCCGTCTTCCGTAACATAACATTCACCATGTTCATAAGGGTTCAAAGTACCCGGGTCTACATTAATATAAGGATCCAGCTTCTGAATGGTTACCCTTAAACCCCGTGCCTGTAAGAGTTTAGCAAGCGAAGCAGCAATAATGCCTTTTCCAAGAGAAGAAGTAACACCACCTGTAACAAATATATACTTAGCCATAAATTATGGTTATCTGTTTAAAAAAATGATTTTTGAAATTTGGAGGTAAGCTGTTGTGCTACTATTAAACTTCTCTTGTGTCACTCACTTGATCGTTCCGAACACGTTTCATCCGGCTTCTCCATGACCAGCGGAATGGTCAAAAAATTCCGGGAGGTCATGCAAACCTACGTCAAATTTTCAGGTAGTAAACGGTTTTTAACATAGTTGTGGAAAACCGCTTGAAAACTTCGTCGGCTCCATATTACAATTTATATTATGACAGACCATTTTTTTTGTTTAATACAAACCACTTATCTAAAGTATTCAATCAACAATCTAAAAATAATTGTCTATATACAGAACCATTTCTTTTTATTGCTGTTATCCCTTCAAAACAAAAAGTTATGTTCAAAAAATTTTTAGTCCTGGCTTTACTACCAACTTCTGTAATGGTTTCCTGTTCCGATAATTCAACAAATACATCAACCGAAACCACAGACAGCACTACTGCTGTTATGCCGGCTGACAATATGAATTCATCTTCCAGCCAGGGTGTGATGGTTGGCGGAGCCAATATGGTTCCTTCAAAGAATATTGTAGAAAACGCATCGGCATCCGGTGATCATACTACATTGGTTGCTGCGGTTCAGGCAGCAGGCCTGGTAGAAACATTGAGCGGCGCTGGCCCGTTTACTGTTTTTGCTCCAACTAATGAAGCTTTTGCCAAATTACCTGCCGGTACCGTTGACAACCTGTTAAAGCCAGAAATGAAAAATGACCTTACCGGTATTCTTACCTATCATGTTGTACCGGGTGCTTTAAAAGCAGCTGATCTTACCGACGGACAAAAACTGACGACTGTACAGGGCCAGGAATTAACCGTAAGTGTGAAAGATGGTAAGGTAACTGTTAACGGGGCTAATGTAACCATAGCTGATGTAATATCAAGCAATGGAATAACCCACGTTATTGATGCCGTTTTAACGCCATCCAAATAAGTTGTACTTTGAGTTTAAGTTTAAGAGCAGCCAAATGGCTGCTCTTTTTTTATATCATTGATAAAGCAGCTTCGCTGCCGGTTTTTTGTAAATATTTTTCAATAGCAGTATTATATAATTCCTTCCACTCTTTTATATCACCCCAGTCTTCTCCATCAATATCCAGTTTACCAACAGAAACAATCCCTATTTCGTGGTGCGGAAAACCTTTTATCAGATCTTCAAATTTTTCAAAGTTTGCCGGAGCAACTGTTATTACTACCCGACTTTGCGCTTCACCAAAGAAAAAAGCATCTTTTCTCATATCTTTCTGACTTCGCAATGTAAATCCAAGTTCGTTTGTAAATCCACTTTCGCATAGCGTAACAAATAAACCTCCCTCACTTATATCGTGGGCAGATTCGATCACACCGGATTTGATAAGCTCCGCAATTTTTTCTTGTAAGGCATACTCTTCATCAAGGTCAAAGTATGGTGCCGGAGAAAATTCAACACCTTTAATTTTATGTAGATACTCAGATGAATTGATCTCATTTTTCATTGAACCAATAACATAGATCAGGTCACCTTCGCTTTTAAAATTCAGAGACATTTTTTTCTTAGGATCCTGCACTAATCCAACCATACCAATTGTGGGTGTTGGATAAACCGGCCCATCGGGGCTTTGATTATAGAAGCTTACATTACCACCCGTAACCGGTGTATCAAATTTGCGACAAGCCTCTCCCATACCTTTGATTGCATTTACAAACTGGTAATACACTTCCGGATCGTATGGATTACCAAAGTTGAGGCAATTGGTAACTCCAAGTGGTACACCACCACTGCAAACAATATTACGGGCAGCTTCTGCTACAGCCATCATAGCACCTTTATAAGGATCTGCAAACACATAACGACTATTGCAGTCAACAGTTACTGCAAGCGCCTTTCCGGTTTCATGTACCAAAACAACTGCTGCATCGCTGGGATGATTAGTAGATGCATTTACAGTTCCAACCATACTATCGTACTGGTTATAGATCCAGCGTTTTGATGCAATGGAAGGAAGTTGTATTAACTCTTCAGCGATACTTTTTAGATCTTCGGATTCAGGAATTCTTTCAATATCAAATTTTTCAATTTCTTTAAAATAGGAGGGTTCTTTATACTCCCTGTCATATTGAGGAGCTCCACCACCTAAAACAAGTTCCTGGGCAGGGATCTGTGCTTCCAGTTGCCCCGCAATATAAAAACTAAGCAATCCATCAGTGGTTACTTCTCCAATAACAGCACTTTCCAGGTCCCATTTATCAAATACTTTTTTTACTTCGTCTTCTTTGCCCTTTTCTACAACCAATAACATCCGTTCCTGGCTTTCGCTCAGTAACAATTCCCAGGCTTTCATATTTTGCTGGCGGGTAGGTACTTTGTCAAGGTCAATCCGCATACCTACCTCACCTTTCGCACTCATTTCTGCGGTAGAACAAATGATGCCGGCAGCACCCATATCCTGCATACCCACAACGGCACCTGTTTCAATTACTTCAAGACAGGCTTCCAGTAATTTTTTTTCCTGGAATGGATCACCAACCTGAACCGCAGGTAATTCCTCCCTGCTTTCTTCCGTAATATCAGCCGAGGCAAATGAAGCACCACCAATACCATCTTTACCGGTTGCGCTGCCAACATACATTACAGGGTTACCTTCACCCAACGCTGTGGCAGAAATAGTTTTCCCTGCTTTTACAATCCCCACACTCATTGCATTTACCAGGGGATTGGTATGATAACACTCTTCAAAATAAATTTCACCACCTACAGTTGGCACACCAAAACAATTTCCATAATGACCAATGCCATGCACAACACCAGATAATAAATGCTGGGTTTTATCTTCTTCTAAATTTCCAAACCGCAAAGAGTTCAATGCAGCAATAGGTCGGGCTCCCATTGTAAAAATATCCCGGTGAATACCACCTACCCCGGTAGCAGCACCCTGGAATGGTTCTATTGCAGAGGGATGGTTGTGTGACTCAATTTTAAACACAACACCATAGTCATCACCTATATCCATGAGACCTGCATTTTCTTCACCTGCTTTTACAAGCATTTTTTCACCTTCCCGCGGTAAGGTCTTTAACCACTTAATTGAATTTTTATAACTGCAATGTTCACTCCACATCCCTGAAAAAGCACACAGTTCATTAAAATTTGGGGTACGTCCCAACTTTTGTTTTATCAATTCAAATTCTTCTTCAGTAAGTCGGAGTTGTTGGGCTGTATTTGCTGTAATTTCCATGTTAGAAGTATGAAAGGCGCAAAGCTACGTTGTGTGAAGTAAAGTGTCAGCCACTTTTTATACGAAACAGTGTGGATAAGATTATCTATTTTGTGCGCCTTAAATCAAAACAGGTTGGAGCATTTGCTGTTTGCTGCTTATCTTATTTTTTTTGCATGGATTATTACCCGGATTAAATTTTTTACCAAATCTGGTTTAACCACTCCCCAGCTTATTATTTTCTTTTTATTAAAGGTAATGGCCGGTATTTTTTATGGCTGGATTGGGGTTTATTATGGCCAAATGGCCCAAATGGTTGATACCTGGGCTTACCATTATAAAAGCATTACAGAATATGAACTACTAAAAAGCGATCCTATCCAATTTTTTTCAGGTTTGTTTCATAATACATATGAGGGTGGCTATACCAATTTTTTAACCAGTAAAGAATCGTGGTGGAATGATCTAAAGTCCAACTTTTTTATAAAAGTATTGGCGCTTTTTAATTTGTTCAGCTTTGGACATTATTACATCAACCTGATCTTTTACTCCTTTATTACCCTATTTGGGCCGGTAGCATTATTCCGCATAATGCATAATATTTTTCCAGCAAAAAAAATTCCCGTTATGCTGGCGACTTTTATGGTGCCCTCCTTTATTTACTGGACCAGTGGTTTGCATAAAGAAGGTTTGATCTTTCTTGGTTTTGCCTTGATTGCCTACCACCTATACTTTGGTTTCAAAGAAAATTCTTTTCCAGTTTACAGGGTGTTGTTAATTCTTCTAGGGTTTTCACTTGTATTGATTTTAAGAAATTTTCTGATCTTAACACTGGTACCGGCAATTATTGCCTGGATGCTGGCGCAAAAATTACCTTACAGGCCATTTATAATTTATATAGTTGTTTATGCTGCATCATTGATTGTATTTTTTGCAGCTAAATATGTGCACCCAAAACTGGATTTTCCTGAAGCCGTTGTCATAAAACAACAGGAGTTTTTAAACCTGGGTGGCAATTCTGCGGTTACGGTTCACAAATTGGAACCAACATTTATAAGTTTTCTAAAAAATGCTCCACAGGCTTTCGGTTTAAGTACCTTAAGACCCTACCCGTCCGACGTCAGGCACTTACTATCACTTGCGGCAGCTGTTGAAATTAACCTCTTGCTTCTGCTCTTTTTCATTTTTCTTTTTTGGAGAAATAAGATACAAATGAATCCCTTTCTTTATTTCTGCCTGTTTTTCTCATTTTCTATATTAATGATGATTGGATATTCGGTAAATATTTTAGGTGCGATTGTACGATATCGCAGTATCGTGTTTCCTTTTTTGATAGTTCCCTTGGCAGCAGCTGTAAACTGGAATAAAATTAACCAGGCAGTTTTTGGCAATATTCAATCAAATAATAATATTTAGTTTAACCGCAAATTTTCAGAATTTATTAAGCTCATCCTTGTTTTATTATGAATTTGTAGTGAATTTTCCCCCAATTTTCACACATTGGCTAATTTTTTTTCAATTTTTTCAAAGCTTTTCAATTCCTTTGCTTAAAAATTGAAACTATGTCGCTCCGCTTTGATGCCTTAAAAAATCTTGGATTATTTTCCGAGAAAATTCCATCGGATGAAACAACCAAAATCACAGCCATATTCGCTGAAAATGTTTTTACCCACCAGGTTGCCCGGCAATTTTTAAGTGATGAAGCTTTTAAGAGCCTCCTGGCATCTATTAAAGCGGGTCAGAAAATCGATCGTTCAATGGCTGCCCAAATAGCTAATGGCATCAGGGCCTGGGCAGAAACAAAGGGGGTAACACATTTTACCCATTGGTTTCAGCCATTAACAGGCACCACCGCTGAAAAGCATGATTCGTTTTTTACCTTAAAGAGTGACGGAACACCCATAGAAACTTTTGATGGCGATGCATTAATTCAACAGGAGCCAGATGCCTCTTCATTCCCCAGTGGCGGATTAAGAGCAACATTTGAGGCACGGGGCTACACCGCCTGGGATCCTTCCTCTCCTGCTTTTATTATGGATATAGGGTACGGAAAAACACTTTGTATACCAACCATATTTGTTTCCTACACCGGTGAATCACTTGATTATAAAGCACCACTATTAAAGGCACTGGAAGCTCTTAACCACGCTGCCGTTGACGTTTGTAATTATTTTGACAGGAATGTGACCAGGGTCACCCCGACACTTGGCTGGGAACAGGAATATTTTGTTATTGATGAAGCCTTATTTAATGCCCGCCCCGATTTATTGTTGTGCGGCAGAACAGTTTTTGGCCACAATCCGGCTAAAGGCCAGCAGCTGGAAGACCATTATTTTGGTTCTATCCCGGAAAGAGTTTATGCTTTTATGCGGGATTTTGAAAAAGAATCCTACCGTTTAGGTATTCCTTTACGTACACGTCATAATGAAGTAGCACCTGCTCAATTTGAATGTGCACCTATTTTTGAAGAAGTAAACCTGGCCGTAGATCATAATACGCTTTTGATGGATGTTATGACCCGTGTTGCGGCACGTCATAAGTTGAGAGTACTGTTACATGAAAAGCCATTTGCAGGAATAAACGGAAGTGGTAAACATAATAACTGGAGTCTTGCTACCGATACGGGTGTAAACCTGTTGGCTCCAGGTAAAACTCCAAAGACCAATTTAATGTTCCTGGCTTTTTTTGTCAACAGCATCAAAGCCGTTCATGATTATTCCGATCTTTTAAGAGCATCAATAGCTTCAGCAAGTAATGATTTTCGTCTGGGCGCTAACGAAGCCCCTCCTGCTATCATTTCTGTATTCATTGGCCAGTATCTCACCAAAGTTTTGGAAGATGTAAAACAAAGAGTAACGGAAAAGATGGACGAGACGGATGAAAGCATGCTGAAAATCGACATTCACAGAAGTATCCCTGAGTTATTAATGGATAATACGGACAGAAATCGCACTTCCCCCTTTGCTTTCACAGGGAATAAATTCGAATTCCGCGCCGTCGGATCTTCTGCCAACTGTGCCAATGCTATGACCATTTTGAATACGATCATGGCTGAAACCTTAAAAGGATTTAAAAAAGATGTGGATGCGTTAATTGAAAAAGGTGAGAAAAAAGAAATCGCCATTATGCATACCATCAGGGAATATATTGTTGAAAGTGAAAAGATCCTTTTTGAAGGAGATGGCTATAGTGAAGAATGGGAAAAAGAAGCTGAGCGTCGTGGTTTGCCTAATGTAAAAACCACCCCGTTAGCACTTGATGCCATGGTTACAGAAAAAGCAAAACGTCTTTTTAAAAACAATAAGATCTATACGCATCCTGAACTGGAAGCCCGTCACGAAATAGAACTGGAAAAATATATTAAGAAAGTACAGATAGAAAGCAGGCTGATGGCAGAGTTGGCAACAAGCCATGTTCTACCTTCCGCAGTACGCTACCAGAACATATTAATTCAGAATGTGAAGGGGCTTAAAGATATTGGCCTGGCCGACGGCGCCTGTGCTCAACGTACAGAAGTACTGAATAAGATTTCGCAACACATCAACCAGGTAAGCCAGCTTACGGTTGAAATGATTGAGGCAAGGAAAAAAGCTAATGCCATATCAGATACCAGGGAAAAGGCCATTGCATACTGTTTTGATGTAAAGGAAAAATATTTCGATAACCTGCGCTACCACGTTGACAAGCTTGAACTCTTGATTGACGACAAAGAGTGGTATTTACCCAAATACAGGGAACTGGTATTTTTGAGATAATTTCTTCCAAATAAAAATCCCGCTGCAAGAGCGGGATTTTTATATATAGTTTGGCAACAAATACGCTTCTTAATGCATGGCATTAAGTTTTCAAAATCCGGTACTATTCTACATGAATACCAATGATAGCGTCACTATGATCGCTAAAACAATGGCAACAATAAGAGTGTCCTGAATTTTTTCATCATGAAATAGGGAGTAAATTTTTTTCATACACAGCATTTTAATGTGTTAACTCAAAATGGTTTTTGATAGTTTCCTGGATGCTGGTTAATACTGTGTCTTTAAAGGGAAGGATTGTGAGGTAAAAGTAAACACAATATTTGAAAATGCAAATACGTAAAACTACGAAATCAACTCACTTAACTCTAGCCAGCGAAATTCCTTTTCATCAATTTCTATATTGATTGCATTGATACGCTCTGAAAGTGACTGTAGCTTGTCAAATTGCAAATTTGGGTCTTGAAGCTGATCGAAAATTTGTTTTCTTTCCATCTCCAGCTCCTGCAAATTCTTTTGAAGACTTTCAAATTCTCTTTGTTCTTTATATGAAAGTTTCTTCTTAGATGAAACAGGTGCATCGGTTTTGGGAACCGGAAGTTTTTCCTGCTCATTCTCAACATTTTCTTTTTGTTTTTGCCACTCCCTGTATTGCGAATAATTTCCAGGAAAATCACTGATCACTCCATCGCCTTCAAATACAAACAAATGGTCAACCAGCCGGTCCATAAAATACCTGTCATGACTAACAATGATCAAACATCCTGGAAAGTCGAGTAAAAAGTTTTCAAGTACAGACAAGGTGGGAAGATCGAGGTCGTTGGTAGGCTCATCTAAAATCAAAAAGTTAGGATTGCGAAACAAAACAGTCAGCAAGTGCAACCTTCTTTTTTCTCCCCCACTTAACATACTTACATAGGTATATTGTTGCTCTGGAGGAAAAAGGAATAAATTAAGGAACTGGGCAGCACTTAATGATCCTCCGTTCGCCAACGGGAAGTTTTCTGCTATGTTTTTTACATATTCTATAACCCGTAAGTCCTCTTTTATTTCCAGCCCCTGCTGTGAATAATTTCCAAATACAACGGTATCACCCACATTTATTTTTCCATTGTCGGCCGGTTCAAGCCCCTGTAGTATATTAATGAAAGTTGATTTACCCGCACCATTTTTCCCCACAATGCCTACTCTTTCGCCTTTTTTAAATGTATAATCAAATCCTTTCAGGATCACTTTTTCGCCGTAGCTTTTATACACTTTTTTTAACTCAACTGTTTTACCACCCAGGCGGCTCATTTTGCTTTGCAATTGAAGCTGCTGCTCCTGCAATTGCTGTTTGGCTTTTTTTTCTACTTCGTAAAAATTATCGATCCGGCTTTTAGATTTGGTTGTTCGGGCCTTTGGTTGCTTGCGCATCCATTCCAGTTCCTTGCGGTATAAATTCCGGGCTTTATCAATTGATGCTGCTTCACTTTCTTCACGCTGTGCCTTTTTCTCAAGATAATTTTCGTAATCACCTTTATGTATAAACATGGAACCACTTTCCAATTCCCAGATCTCGTCACATACTGCGTCCAGGAAATAACGATCGTGTGTAACAAGCAACAACGTTACATTTTCTTTATTAAGATAATGTTCCAGCCATTCCACCATACTCACATCCAGGTGATTGGTGGGTTCATCCATAATCAACAATACATGCTTATGTTCAAAACCAATATCAATTAACGTTTTAGCCAGGGCAATGCGTTTTCTTTGGCCACCACTCAATGTTGCTACCTGTTGATGAAGATTATGAATGTTTAGTTTACCCAGGATCTGTTTCACTTTTGATTCAAACTCCCATGCATTAGCTTCATCCATTTTTATTATAGAAGCACTTATTTTATCCGGGTTACCCGAATCAACAACAGCTTCATATTCTTTAATTGTATTTATAACAGGATGGGAAATATGAAAGATGTTATCCAGCACACTTTCATTTTCAGAAAGAGCTGGTTCCTGCTCAAAAAAAGCAACATCTACATTTTTATTGATCCATATTCTCCCTTCATCAGGCGACTCTTTACCGGAGATTATTTTAAGTAAGGTAGATTTTCCTGATCCGTTCCGGGCTACCAGAGCAATTTTATCTCCTTCCGAAACATGAAAAGATAGAGATTGAAATAGTGGTTTAATTCCATACGATTTACCCAGGTTCTCTGCAGACACATAATGCATGAAGTAAAGGTAACAGTGAGTATCGAAAATGAAACCTGCTTATTATATGAACAACAAAATTTTCACTACTGAAGTAAAAAAAATAAAAAGGTTTCTCCTTTAGCGGAGAAACCTGGATATAACTTATTATCTGCCCAAAGAGCGGATCCAATCAACAACTTCGTCTTTTGTTTTACCAAGCCTGGATTGCATACGACCATAAAATTCCTCATCCTTTCCTTCTTCCCATCTTAGATCGTCATCTGTAAGATCGCCATGGGCCTGTTTGGCTTTACCTTTTAGTTCATGCCATTTTCCTCTTAATTCTAATTCATCCATAACGTATATTTTTATTTACGAGTAAAAATTTTATGCCAGAACTTCTTTTTTTCGTGGCATCATTACATTCAAAACCCGGGGAAGTATGCGTGCTTCCACTTTGGAGACCTTGCCCAGGTACTCCCCATCCACCTGGAAATAGGTACTTCTATGCAGGGACAATCGCAGGGAGGTTGTAGAAAAAACTTCAATACGACGTGGATGAAATGATCGATCGGTGAAAATGGCTTTTATGATCTCCAATACATTGATCTTTCGCACAACAACCACCTCAAATTTACCATCAGCAACATCTCCTTCGGGGTTAATATTGGCACCGGTGCCATATTTTCTTGCGTTGGCCAGGGCTACCATATATGCTTTGCGTTTTATGGTTTCACTATCCGTTTGTATCGTCACCCGCATTTTTCGTTTTTCCCACAAAACCCTGAAAATTGCCTTTCCATACCCCCACATTCCCCTTTTTGTTGATTCTTCAAAATACCTGACCAGCATAGCATTTAAACCGAGGTCGCTTAAATGAATACAGATGTGTTCTTCATTTATTTTAATCAGGTCTATTTTTTTGTTCTCCCCCGAAACAATTATGTCAAGTGCCGCTTCTATCTCAGAAGGGATTTCAAGCTCTTTCGCCATACCATTGGCTGATCCGGCAGGCAAAATCCCCAGCGATATGGTTGTTTCTTTTACCAGTTCTGTCACCATCTTTACCGTACCATCTCCACCAACCGCCACTGCCCTGTCGGGCTTTATAAGATCCATGTAATGTTGTATCGATCTCTTATCCTCTTTTCCTGTTAAAATATAGAACTCAGTAACATGAGGTTTATCCTTAAAATAGTTGCGTATGGCCTGTTCCCAATCTTTTTTTTCCTTTCCTCCCGAAATGGGGTTTATAATAAACAACAATTTTAATACGTCCGGGTTCTGCATGCTTATTGTATATACCTGATTATGCAAAGAACTGACCAGCATAATTCAAACAGTTTGAAAAGCCGTTTTTACCGGTGGTTGGGACTTACAGATAAACCAACTATTAAAGCATATCACGGATACGGCCATGTTAACAGTATCATGATTCATGGCCACGTACTAAAACTGGGACCCAAACCCAGGAAAAAATACAGGAAGAGTTTTATTCATAATACACTTGCATTACTTCGGTTGTTTATGGTTAAACCCTATAAGGATGTAACTGTATTTATGGAATGGGAAGGCAAAAACTACCAAACCAAAACAGATCAGGATGGATTTTTTAAATTCGAATGGAAAGATGAACCGCCGTTACCAAAAGGATGGCAGCATGTTACAATACAGGCGGTATATAATGATCAACTGATCGATTCCACTAAAGGTTCAATTTATATTCCATACGATACTCAATATGGTTTCATATCGGATATTGACGACACGTTCCTTATTTCACATTCTACCAACATTAGAAAACGGTTATACGTTTTGTTTACAGAAAATGCCCGGAGCCGCCAACCCTTTGAAGGTTCGGTAAAACATTACCAGTTACTGGCAAGAAGTAACACTACACCCGAAGCACCTAATCCATTCTTCTTTGTATCTAGCAGTGAATGGAATCTTTATGATTACATTTTAGAATTTACTGTAGTCAATAAAATGCCCCAGGGAGTTTTTCTTTTGAACCAGTTGAAACTTTTCAGCCAGCTTTTAAAAACAGGACAAAATAATCACCAGACAAAATTTACACGTATTGTACGCATTATTGAAACCTACCCAAAACAGCGTTTTATACTGTTAGGCGACAGCTCACAACATGATCCATACATTTACGAAGCCGTGGTCAAACATTTTCCTAAACAAATACACGCTGTTTATATCAGGGACATTCATGTAGAAAACAAACAAAAAGTGCAGGATGTATTATATAAAATAGAATCGGCCGGCGTGCCATGTTGTTTTTTTAAACATAGTTCAGAGGCAATTCTACATTCAAAAAAAATAGGTTTGATTTCCAATAAAGAAATTGTAAAAGAACTGGACACTTTAAAAGAACAGGATCATCCCTGATGGCACATTATTTTCAGGTGTTTCACCAAATAGTTATTATGGAAAAACATCTTCAGAACGATGAAGCTTTAAAAAAATTTAAAAAACTCGTTAATGATATCAATGTGTGTATGTTCATCACCAATAACCAGGAGAACGACCACACAAGGCCGATGGCAACCATTGAAGTTGAAGATAACGGCACACTCTGGTTCTTTACCGACATTCGTTCAATCAAGGTTGAAGAAGTAAGTGCAGAAAATACTGTGCACCTGGTATATGCACACCCTGGAAAAGACAGCTATGTTGATGTTTGGGGCAAGGCCTCTGTAGTTACCGATAAACAAACCATAGTTGATAAGTGGTCGCCTGTTGTGAAAGCCTGGTTCCCGGATGGAATTGATGACCCGAATTTAGGGTTGTTGAAAGTTGAACCCCGAAATATCTATTATTGGGATGCAGAAGCCGGCAAGATGGTTCAATTCCTAAAGATTGCTGCCAGTGTGGTTACCGGAAAAACGTTGGCTGAAGGCGCACAGGGAAAAATTCAGCTATAAACCATGAAAATTGAAGACGACAAATTAATTCCCGAAAATCAATCAGGAATTGAAACAAATACTGAATCTGAAAAAAGCTTTCCTACAGAAGATGAAGCGAAGGCTTTTTACCAGCTTGTTAAACAGCGCCTTACCACTGTAAATAAATGGCACCAATTCGCTGGGCAGGCCACTGCAGATTTTCAACTTACCGATGCATCAGGTGTAGCAATTGACCGCTGGCCACAACAAGGAGATCATTTTAAGATAAACATACATGCACCTGGTTCAACACCAGGAGATGGCTATGACTGGGTACGTATAGAAGCGATAGATGAAACGGTTGGCCCATCAGAAGAATCTGTAATAATAACAGTAAGGCCGGCTACAAGCCCTTTAAATTCAAATGAAGACATCGCCCATTTTTTTAGTGATGAGGCCACTTCTTCTTTTGCCGTTAAACGTTATGGAAATAAGGTTATGGCCGGGGTGTATGGCCGAAACGAAAAACCAAACAGCTCCACAGAGAAAATAATTGATAAAGTCAGAAATGTGGCAATCGCAACAGGAGCGATAACAGGCTTTTCAAAAATTCAGTGGAAAAGCCTGGTTAACGGATTATTGAAAGATGATACATAATTAGAGTTGGTAGGTGTTGCAAGTAGGAGCTCAGGAAATTATTTCCGGATGAGGTTTAGAAGCTGGTGCTGTTTTCTCTTCAAACAACCGCTCATATAAAGGGCTCTCTGTTTTTTTCCATTTATCCCAAAATGTAAAGTATAATCCATAATTAAATTTAAACTGCTTATGATGCAGGGAGTGGTGTGTGGCACCGATCAACCATTTCCCTAAAATGTTTTTATGAAAATTTTTCGGATAGATCTCAATGTCCAGGTGATTGATCACACTGCTAAAGGTCATAATGGTTAACTGTATGACCACTACATAAAGATGCATGGGCAAAAACATCAGGACGGCTGGTAAAAACAAGGCCTGCAAAACACCTTCCAGAGGATGGAATGAAAAGGCAGTCCAGGGTGATGTGATGTTACTATCATGATGTACCTTATGTACAGTTTTAAATATTGCGGGATGGTGCATCCATCTATGTAGCCAGTAATAATAGGTCTCATGCAACAATAAGGAAAGTATTAAACTCAGGGGCAACCACCATACACTATACTCTTTTACATCTGTATAAACTTTTGTGAACCCCTTTTGCCACAATACCAGTGTGGCTGCACCTGAAACAGCGAACAGAACGGCTGTTATGGTACTCCACGCAACTTCTTTTTTGAACTGTCCCTTTTTGTATTGCTTTTTGTTGATCTTCCTGGTTTTCCAATGTGTCGGAAACCATAAGTAAAAAAAGACGTAAAAAAGACCGGCCACAAGAAAATACCGGCCAATCACAACAATAAAAATTACAGCAGTAGCCGCCAAAAACCATATAGGATCTGAAAAATCGGGCAATACCATAATTATAAAGCTAACAACAATGAAAATCTATTGTTCAAAAAAAAATTTCATTGACATATCAATATTTGATAAAACTTTTTATATTTGTTGTGAAATGGAGCGGTTAGACAGCGTAATTTTTTATTCTTTAGACAAATCGATAAAAACCTACAGGCAGTATGCACAAAAGAAGTTCAATGAGGCTGGCTTTGATATAACCATTGATCAATGGCTTGTATTAAACGCTTTGATAGAAAAACCAGATATCAGCCAGTTGGAGATTGCAGACAGGGTTTTTAAAGATGCGGCAAGTGTTACCAGGATCATTGATTTGTTGATAAAGAAAAATTACCTGCAAAGGAAGATGCACAATTCAGACCGGCGCAGGTTTACATTAGAACCAACACCAGTGGGAAAAAAACTGATAAAAAATATTTCTTCTGTTGTTGAACAAAACAGGGCTAAAGCTTTAAAAGGGATCAATGAAAATGAGTTATTGAAAATGAAACAAACACTAACGTTGATTATTGATAACTGTAAATAATTTTTTATGAAACAGGCAATTTTAAAAACCGGATTCTTACTTGTCAGTTTATTAGTGATGGGTAGCATGAATGGTATAACGATCTTAAAAGCCTGCGATAAGACCGCTATTATAAAAAAAACATTGCTGCCTGGAAAAATCCATCATAAAAAACTTACGAAGGCATCTCCTCAAACTGAAGAATATACTGATATTATTCTTACCAATTCCATTCTTCGTTTTTAGTTTCCGGCTACACCGTTTTGAAGAATAAATTGTACCTCATCTACAATTAATAAAAACATTTGTCAGTAACCAGCATTGTTTCCGGCGGTTGAATGAACCTTCCTTCAGCTTTAAATGCACAAAACCGCATTTTCCTTTTGATATAATGCATCAGAATAAACGATTCGGGCATGTTTACAGTCAACAAATGTTATAAAAACCATTTTTCAATAACAAAACATTAAAACTTTCTCATTAAACCTTTGCTTTAACAAATCCTTCTTAGATAATATTTTCAATTGGCACTCTTTTTAAGATATTTAATAACTAAACAAGTAACTATGAAAAAGATCCTTACTCTCCTGGTTGTGGTTGCTGCTACAGTAACTGTAAATGCCCAAACTTCCAAAGAAGAAGCAAGGAGGGTTATATTAGGTGAAAACAAAAAACAACCTACCAAAACATCACCAACTCAAAATCCACGTGATGTTATTTTAGGCGGGGGTAATAATGACCAAAATACCTATCCGGGCTCCTATCCTTCCGGTTCCAGAGAAGCGCAGATTAATCAAATAAACAGGGAATATGACGCCAAGATCCGTTCCATACGTAACAACCCTTATCTAAGCCAGGCCGAAAAAGACAGGGCCATCCGTCAACTGGAAAATGACCGCAGAAGAAAGATCAATGCAATATCCGGGTCATATGCTAAAAACAAAAATGGCAAGGCGTATAAAAAAGGTAATAAAGGAAAGCATTTAGGTTGGGAGAAAGGAGTTGGCAACCCTCATAGAACAGGCGGTAAAGTAAAACACAAAAACAAAGGCTAATTATAAATACAATGTCCAATAAAAATCCCCGGAATTACCGGGGATTTTTAATTATTGCAGTTTGAATGTTTCAAGGAATTTAGTTGTAAAATCTCCTTCCCTGAATTTATCATTTTTCATTAATTGCAGATGAAAAGGAATAGTGGTTTTGATACCTTCGATCACGTACTCGCTCAAAGCTCTGTACATGGTATCTATGGCTTCCTCCCGGGTTTGGGCAACTGTAATCAATTTCCCGATCATTGAATCATAATAAGGAGGAATTACATAACCTGCATACACATGGCTGTCCACACGTACTCCATGCCCCCCCGGCTGGTGTAAGGTTGTGATCCTTCCTGGAGAAGGGCGAAAATCGTTATAGGGATCTTCGGCATTGATTCGGCATTCAATGGCATGTAATTGGGGCTCGTAATCTCTTCCGGAGATCTTCTCTCCCATTGCTATCTTTAATTGCTCTTTTATCAGGTCGTAATTGATCACTTCTTCTGTTACGCAATGCTCAACCTGGATACGGGTATTCATTTCCATGAAATAAAAATTCCTGTGTTTGTCAACAAGAAATTCTACCGTGCCCACACTTTCATAATTGATAGATGAGGCGGCACGTTTAGCTGCTTCACCCATCTTATAACGCAACTCAGGCGTCATGAATGGGGAAGGGGATTCTTCTACTAATTTCTGGTGACGGCGCTGAATGGAACAATCTCTTTCACCAAGATGGCATACTGTACCAAATTGGTCGCCTGCTACCTGTATTTCAATATGGCGGGGCTCTTCAACGAACTTCTCCATATAAATACCATCATTTTTAAAGGCAGCACCGGCTTCGGCTTTCGCTGTATTGTAGGCCCTTTCCATTTCGCTTTCTTCCCACACAATACGCATACCCTTTCCACCACCACCTGCTGTAGCTTTTAAGATAACAGGATAACCCATATCCTTCGCCAGGCTTTTGGCTTCATCAAGGCTTTTCAATAATCCATCACTACCGGGAACAACAGGTACTCCTGCTTTGATCATTGTATCCTTGGCACTGATCTTATCACCCATTTTGTTGATCATATCCGGTGTGGGCCCAATAAATTTGATGCCGTGATCAAAACAGATCTGGGAAAATTTGGCATTCTCGGCAAGAAAACCATAACCCGGGTGAACAGCATCGGCGTTGGTTATTTCAACCGCAGCCATTATGTGTGGGATATTTAAATAAGAATCAGAGCTTTGAGGTTTTCCAATGCAAACCGCTTCATCAGCAAATTTTACATGCAGGCTATCCCTGTCAGCAGTAGAATATACAGCAACCGTTTTTATACCCATTTCGCGGCAGGTACGAATTACACGCAATGCAATTTCTCCACGGTTGGCAATTAGTACTTTTTTAAACATGAATAGATTTTGGCAATTCGACAATTATACACTTCGTCAATAAAAAACCAACCGGTTAAGCTGGTTGGTAAATCTGTTTATTAGGATGGTTCAACCAGGAAGAGCGGCTGATCATATTCTACAGGAGAAGCATCATCAACCAACACTTTTACTATCTTACCCTTAACCTCACTCTCGATCTCATTGAATAGCTTCATAGCCTCAATTATACAAACTACCTTTCCAGGTGTTACTTCATCACCAATTTCTACAAAAATTGGTTTATCCGGCGATGGCCTGCGGTAAAATGTTCCTATCATCGGACTTTTAATAGTTATGGTATTGGTAGCTGCAGGCTGTGAGGCTGAAGAGGCTTGTGATTCTGTTGTAACCTGGGCAGCTGGCAAAGCCTGCGGAACTTGTTGTTGAGGAAGATGGCTGTAGTTGATAGGTGCAGAACTGGCTAACACCTGGGTTATTTGTTCTTCTTTCTGACGGATTGTTAATTTAAATTCTTTCTGTTCAATCGATACTTCACCAATATTCGAATCGTTGACCATTTTGATCAACTCCTGAATTTGTTTGAAATCCATTTGTTTCAATTTATTATTTTTTTGATTAATACAGGTGGGCTAAGATAGGGAATCACAACCAAGTTAAAGTGGATTTTTAGAGTGTAATAAATTAGACCCTTGTATGAAATCAAAAGTCTTCGTTATGAAGACTCTTTTATAATTCTCACCCACTTACATGCTTAAGTTGGTATTTTTATTCTTTTACTCTTTCAACATACTCACCCGATTTTGTATTTACCCTGATCAGTTCACCTTCATTTACAAATAACGGGACCATAACGGTTGCACCCGTTTCTACTGTTGCAGGCTTCAAGGTTCTTGTAGCCGTATCACCCCTTAGCCCTGGTTCACTGTAAGTAACCCTTACCACAACCTTTTCGGGTAATTCAACACTCATTGGGGTTTCAGTCTCCGTATTAAATAAAACTGAAACGGCATCACCATCTCTTAAAAACTGCGGAGCATCAATCAAATTTTCAGCAACAGCTACCTGCTCAAAGGTTTCGTTGTCCATAAAGTTGTAGCCTGTGTCATCTTTATAAAGAAACTGGTATTCTTTTCTTTCCACACGTACAGGATAAATGGTATCGCCGCTATTCCAGGTTTTTTCAATACTTCTATTGTTATCCACCCCGGCTAATTTTGCCCATACCTTGGCTGCAGCACGGGCCGTTTTATTTTCACCGAACTCCACCACCTTATATAGACTGCCGTCAAGTTTAATAATTAAACCACGTGAGATATCTGCTGTAGATGCCATAAAAAAATTTTGAATTAACAACGGTTAAAGGCCGCAAAAGTAAGGAATTAGGCCTTGAAAACTTCAATAAAACGCCCTTAACTGATTGGCACCATTTTTTTGACTGTTCCACCGAAACCTGTGCAGAATGAAATGGCTCTTTATTATATGCAAGAATCAACTATTTATGAAGTGTCTTGCATCATGCCTGGTATTGCTGTTAACTGCTCACTTTTCCCCGGCTCAGAAAACAGTTATTGTTGATAGCTCTACTCAAGGCAAAAAAACCATTTTGGCTGGCGCAGAATACAAAAAAGGACCCATTCACCGCTATTTATGGGGCAATGACTATCGTAAGGAATGGACAACCCCGGTAACGGTTCCCGTTTTAAATCTTGATTCTGCCTTTGGTGGTTTAAAACCATTAAAAATGGGCGGCGGCAGGCAAACCAGGTCTTTACATTTATTGGGTGGCAATGGTAAAAGATACATGCTTCGCATGGTGAATAAAACCTACCTGGGTGCATTACCGCTGATAGTGCAGGGTACTTTTATTGAAAAATTAGCCAATGACCAGGTGGCAACCAATCATCCCTATGCTGCTTTAGCTGTTCCAAAACTTTCAGAAGCCGCAGGTATTTACCACACCCAACCACGGTATGTTTTTGTTCCATTTCATAAACAACTGGGAGAATACAATTCCACCTTTGCCAATTCTTTATGTCTTTTAGAAGAACGACCCGATGAAACTCAAACGGACAAGGAAAATTTTGGTCAACCACAGGATATTGTGAGTACTGAAAAAATGCTGGATGCAGTTTTAGGAAAGA
>DASTMJ010000343.1:0-12538 GCA_035714205.1 Flavisolibacter sp.
CTCCTTTGGGATCTTCAAAATCTATTTGGAATGTTAGCTGGTCATTATTATTACTTCCCTGGTTGCGTACACGGGCATCGTTGGAATAAGCCGTTCCATCCGGATTAAAAAAGGAATTAACCATGTTGGAAGCCTGCTTCCCATTACCATAATTGTAATTAATATTCGTGCTTAACTCTTTGCCGGGTTCTGCAAATTTCAGAGAATAATTAAATTGGGTATTGTAGCGGTCAAACTCGTAAGCTCCCGTAGCATTTCTTTTACCATAACGTTCCAACTCCATACCCGGGTTTAAATATTCCTGGTCCTGTTCTTCATCATTTTCAAAATTACCACCCACTATGTTTTGGGTAAGAGAAATGGTGCTACGGTTGGTAGCAAAAAAATCTAACCCAAACCGTAAGGATGTGAACCGCCGCTGGCTTTCATTCCACGAATATTGATTGAAGTAGTTGCTTAGTACACCATTGTTTTTGTTTTGCCTTAAAGTTTTTCCTTGTGCTCTTCCGCCAGACCTATTGTAGGCCCCGCTGGCAAAAACATTAAATTTTCCCTGTCGTGCATTTAAGGTTAGGTTGCCATTCAATATGTCCGGATGACCGCCGCCCGCAGATACAACTCCATTTAACCCGATCCTGCGGTTCCGTTTCATAACAACATTAATGATGCCGGCGCTGCTGGCGGCATCAAATTTGGCGGATGGATTGGTAATGAGTTCAACTCTTTCCACCTGATCGGCCGGAATCTGGTCCAGCGTTAAAACTGTTGGCCTTCCATCCACAAATATTTGTGGTTGTGCATTTCGCAGCTGAACATTTCCTTCCACATCCACGCTTACCGATGGGATATTACGCATTACATCCAACGCCGTACCCCCTGTTGCCGTAAGGCTTCTTTCAACTGAAAATATTTTACGGTCAATACCCATTTCAAGAGCCGGCCGTTGCGCTGTAATTATAATATTGCTCATTACCTTGGCGTCTTGTTCCAAAGCCAGATTACCAATGTCTAAGACCTGGGTTTCATCCCCCTGTGGCCTGAAAACTATAGTTTTTTGTATGTCTTTATAACCAATTCCCGATACTACAAGTCGAAAACTATCTGCATCAGGCAGATTCTGAAACACAAAATCACCATTGTTCCGGGTGAACATACCAGCTATCATACTGTCCTTAACCGTTTGGTCCGACAGGGTTGAAAGAATAAACAGTTGAACGGTAACTGCTTCCAGGCCTTTGCTTGTTTTTGGATCTACTATTTTACCGGCAATACTATGTGTTCGAAGTTGAATTTGTGGATTATTGGCTGAAGGTGGGTCTTCTCTCTGTACCTGGGCCTGGATTAGTGTTGTCGCTAAAAATGTTAGAACAAATAAAAAAAATTTCATGCTTCCGTTATTTAAACACTGGTCAATATTCTCTCAGCTGAAGTGGTGGTTGTGGTGGCTTTAACAAATGAAGGGCAAAGTTAGTTCTAATAAAAAAGAATGGGGTTCAGATCATCTTATAATTTAATTAGATTATGTCTTTTCCACAATGCTAAAAACTATAGCAAATGCAGCTACCTTTGAAGTATGTCCATGCAAGAAAAACTGCTCCAGAAATTTACTGAAGAATATAATCGCCTCAACGAAGAGCAAAGGCAGGCGGTAGACCAGATATACGGCCCCGTGATGGTTGTGGCTGGTCCGGGAACAGGTAAAACACAAATATTGAGTGTGAGGATCGGGAAAATCTTATTGGAAACCGATGTTTTACCATCCAACATACTTTGTTTAACGTATACCGATGCAGGTGTGCTGGCCATGCGCAAGCGTTTATTAACAATGATTGGGGCTGATGCATACACAGTCCAGATCCATTCGTTCCACTCATTTTGCAATATGGTGATACAACAAAACATGCATTTGTTCCATAAAAAAGAATTGCAACCAATTAGTGAGCTGGAGCAGGTGCAGTGCCTCATTCAATTGATAGATGGTTTTGACAATGACAACCCATTAAAGCGATTTAAAACAGACGCATATTTTGAAGCCAGCTCACTGAAAGAATTGTTTGGAGTGATGAAGCGGGAAGGATGGACCAGGGAATTTCTTCTTCAGCGCATTGATGAATATATAGAAACCGTTATCCCGGAAACATTTGCCAACAAGGTTAAATTGAAAAAAGGCATTGTAGAACTTACCGTAAAGGGAAGGGAGGAAATTGAAAAAATGGAAAAGCTAAAGGCGGCTGTAAATGCTTTTCCCTTATACCAACAATTGCTCAAAGAAAAACAACGTTATGATTTTGACGACATGATCAATTGGGTAATCGGTGTTTTTCAAACCAATGCCGATGTGTTGGCCTCTTACCAGGAACAATACCAGTTTTTTTTGGTGGATGAATACCAGGACACCAGTGGTGCACAGAATAAACTGGTTGAGCTGCTGGTTAGTTACTGGCAGGATGAAAGCCCGAACCTGTTTGTGGTTGGTGATGACGACCAAAGTATTTACCGCTTCCAGGGCGCCAACATGGAGAACATGATGCAACTGGCAAAAAAGTATGAAAAGGATCTTTTGCGTGTTGTGCTCACAAAAAATTATCGCAGCGTTCAACCCATACTTGATGCGGCACATTCGCTTATTCAGAATAATGTTCAACGTTTGGTAAATGAATATAAAGACCTGAAAAAGATTCTTACTTCATCAAACACAAATCATAAAGACCAGCACATTGCACCGGTTATCCGCAGCGTAAGTAATGAATTTGAAGAAAACATCCTGGTAGCAGAAGATATAAAAGCGTTGATCAGTGAAGGGGTGAACCCCGGTAGGATAGCTGTGATCTACAAAGAACATAGAACAGGTGACGAACTGCAAAAGTTTCTACAATTGCAAAACATACCCTATTACACCAAAAAATCCCTGAATCTTTTGAAAGAGCCTTTTATTAAAAAAATACTGGCTTATGCTCAATATGTTCAGGCAGAAAAAGAAATACCATTTAGCGGCGAGCCGATCCTTTTTGAAATTCTGCATCATGCCATTCACAAGCTGCCACCTTTGAAAGTGGCCGCCATCTGTCATGAATTAAATGGCAATAAAAGAACGAAAAAAGAAACTGTTTTTATAAGAGATTACCTGGGCAATCTTGCCGCTACCAACAGCCAGAAATTATTCAGTGGTGATGAGGTGACCGATAAACTGGTTAAGCTGCATCAGACCCTAGAGAAACTGATCAGCGAAAGTGAAAACCTTCCTCTTTTAAAATGGTTTGAATTATTGTTTAATGAAGCCAATATCATCAATTACATCATGCAACAGGGCGATAAAGCATGGCTGATGAAATTACTGAACGGATTATTTGATTTTGTACAAGATGAATGTCGCCGCAATCCTGACCTGATGCTTGAAGGTTTATTAAAGCAAATCAGGCTGTTGGAAGAGAACGGTATTTCTATTCCGTTGGTCCAAACCAGTGGCAATGAAAAGGGGGTAAATCTTTTAACCTGCCATGGCAGCAAAGGCCTGGAATTCGAATATGTATTTTTCGTGGGCTGTTATTCCGGTATATGGGAAGGAAAAAAGAAATACGGGCAGGGTTATAAATTACCTTCCAATGTATTTACCAGGGAATCACCGGAAGAAAAAGAAGAAGAGCTGAGGCGTTTATTTTTTGTGGCGACCACAAGGGCCGAAAAGTATTTATATATTTCATTTCCCTTGTTTACCAATGAAGGTAAAGCCCTTGAAGCGTCCCGGTTCATTGCAGAAATGAATGCGGGTGAACTGGAAGTGCAACCTGTTTTTATAAACGAAGATGTAAAACTTGCTTACAGTACGTTACGGTACGGTTTGTTGCAACAACCGGAACTTGAAAAAGCAGAGCAGGATTTTATTGAGCAACTGCTTCAAAATTTTAAAATGAATGTAACGGCGCTGAACAATTACCTGGAATGCCCTATCAAGTTTTATTATAACAGTCTTATCCGGATTCCATCCGCGGTTAGTGAAAGTGCCCAGTTTGGGAGCAGTATGCACGATGCCCTAAATTTCTTTTACAATAAAATGATGGAAAACGGCAGGGTGTATCCTTCCAAAGAAACATTGATCGGCCGTTTTCAATGGCATATTTATTATAACCGCGAAGTTTTTACACCCGGGAGCCTGGCCAGGTTTACAGATTATGGTTCTCAGTGTCTTTCTGCTTTTTACGATGAATTTTTTGTTGGTATTGCCGATGAATTTGTTCGAACAGAAATTCCGATGGAGGCCATTATCAACCATATACCTTTAAAAGGATTTGCTGATAAAATTCAATATTGGGGTAATGAAGTGTTGATTACCGATTTTAAAACAGGAAGTCTTGAAAAAAGTAACCGCAGGTGCGAGTTTGCCGAACCTGGTCATCCGCAAAAACCCAATGGAGGTAATTACTGGAGACAGGCTGTATTCTATAAGATCCTTTTCGACCGGCAAAAAACAAAGAACAAGGAATTGCGTGGTATTGAATTCTTATTTATTGAACCTAACGACAAAAAGGAATTTGACAGGAAAAAAATTGTGATAAAGCCCGAACACGAGGAAATTGTGTTAGAGCAGGTTACAACAACCTGGGCCAAAATCCAGGCGCATGATTTTTATACTGGCTGTGGCAAACCCGATTGCCACTGGTGCAATTTTGTGAAAGACCACCAATTGCATGTAGTCATGCATGAATTGAAAGAAGAGGAAGAAGATATTACAGAGTTTCGTGTGATGTAACCGGTCAGCTGCTTTTTCCAAAGGGCATTTAAGGCAATCTTAGGAAATTGGTCTTCAACAGTTGTTTTGAAAGGTTTTATGTTTGCCAATCTGATGAAGACGTTTATTTCACTTGCTGCCTTTCTTTTCTTTATTGCAATTGCCTTGTTGTTTGGCGGTTCCTGTGCCAATATTATTCCACCCGGTGGCGGACCCATTGACAGCATTCCGCCACGTTTGCTTTCTGCCACTCCTCCTGACTCAACCTTAAATTTTACTGCAAAACGCATTGTGTTCGAGTTTGATGAATACGTGGATATGTCTCAGCAGGATGTAACAACCAATTTAATATTCACTCCTTTATTTGAACCTGGTGATGTAGCAGTAGATGTAAAAAACAAATCTATAACCGTCAATTTCAAGGATACACTGGAGCCTAATACCACGTATGTATTGAATTTTGGAAATGCCATCAAGGATTTTAATGAACGGAATGTGCTGAAGAATTTTGTATATACTTTTTCTACCGGTCCGGTGCTAGATTCTTTAGAGTTAAGTGGACGGGTATTACTTGCACAAACCGGCAAAGTGGATTCAACGCTGACAGTGGTTCTCCATAAAAACCTTACAGATTCAGCCGTAAGGAACCAGATGCCCATGTATGCAACCAAACTGGATGCGAGAGGTAATTTCCGGTTCAAGAATTTGCCTTCCGGCACGTTTGCCATTTATGCTTTAGGTGGTGGCGCTGCAGCCCGCAAATACCTCAACCAAATGGATTTGTTTGCTTTTGCGGATTCTACCGTTCAACCAGGTATAACCGATTCAATTATTCTGTATGCCTATCGTGAAATACAACAACCGGTTCGGGCAACAACTACGCAACCACTTACAACAGGTGCACAAAACAGGCTTGTTTTTACAACCAATCTTACCAATAACCAGCAGGATCTGAAGAATGATCTTGTTATTAGTTTTGCTTCACCATTGCGCAGTTTTGATTCTTCCAGGTTAACACTTTCAACCGATAGCAGTTTTAACGCGGCTTCTTATACTACGATGCTGGATTCAACCCGAAAACAGCTAACTATCCGAAGCCAGTGGCAGCCGGCTACTTCGTATAATCTTATTCTTGATAAAGAATTTGCCGATGATAGTTCGGGTAAACGTTTGCTGAAAACAGATACATTGTTTTTCACAACCCGCTCCGAAGCAGATTACGGAAACATCACCATACGACTGAATAACCTGGATTCAACTAAAAATCCCATATTGCAATTTGTGCAGAATGACCAGGTGATCGTATCTGCTTCCATAAAGTCAGGTGTATTTACGCAAACCCGTTTTAATCCCGGTGATTATGAACTGCGTATTTTATATGATACTAATGATAATGGCAAGTGGGATACAGGAAAGTTCTTTGGCATAAAAAGGCAACCGGAAATTGTTGTTCCGCTTGAGCAAAAAATAACCATAAAACCAAATTGGGACAATACCTATGAACGCTAAAACTTGTTGATAATTTATGAAATGCAAAGTGTTTTTCTTAAGAAGTATTTGAAACGGCAGGGCCTTTAAAATGCAGCTCTCCTGAGGCCTTTTTCGTACATTTGTACACTTATGCAATTCTCTTCTTCACTACTGGAAAATGCGGTCAATGAGTTTGCAAAATTGCCGGGTATTGGTAAAAAAACAGCCCTTCGGTTAGTGCTTCATTTGCTGAAAGAAGATGTTGAAAATGTTCAGCATTTCAGCGAGGTAATGAGCCGTATGAGGAGTGGTATTCGCTTTTGCCAGCGTTGCCATAATGTGGCTGATGCAGATATCTGTTCCATTTGTGCCAATAGCATGCGTAAGCAGGATATGATCTGTGTGGTGGAAAGCATAAGGGATGTAATTGCATTGGAAAGTACACAGCAATTTAATGGTACCTATCATGTACTGGGTGGGGTTATTTCCCCGTTGGATGGGGTAGGACCCAACCAGTTGAATATTGAAACGCTTATTCTCCGGGCCCAGAAAGAAGAAATAGCCGAAGTGATTTTTGCACTAAGTCCAACTATACAGGGCGATACTACCATTTATTATATTCAGAAAAAATTACCAGCCAACACAAGGGTTACCACAATAGCCCGTGGTATTTCATTTGGCGGCGAATTGGAATACGCCGATGAAATGACATTGGCCCGCAGCCTTCAAAACCGCCTCCCGATAGATAGCTATGTTTCGGGACGGTAAAGAATGTTAATATAACAGGCTTATCACAAGCTGAATCCATAAGCAAAACTGATGGCAAGGGTTGAAAACCTGCTTTTCATATGCTCATAATTGAAAGGATGTCCTCCCAGCCGGTAGCTGACCTCGACATTCATGTTATTATATAACAACCCGGTTTTTGCTGTTAGTGTTTCATACCAAACTTTTTTTACCATCATCTGGGTACTTGGATTGTCCGGGTTTGACGCAGTTATTATATTTTTAGGGTAGGACGAAAAATTGATACCCGAACCAGCTCCAAGGTAAATAGCAAAATCGGGGTCGGGCACAAAATCATAATTGATACTAATATGTGCACCTACTGTATTGATGTTTAAAAAATAGGTGGAAGTTTCTGCTGCACCATTTGTAATCTTGCCTTCATAATTAAACTTATTGTAGTTGAGTTCTGTTCTTATAAACGCATTACGCAGTTTTCGTTTCAGTTGAAAATCAGCATCCAGTTTCAGCATAATACCTCCTTTGCTAGAAGATGTAAGCGCTTCAAGGTATTGATGGTTGATGCCTTCAAAATCAAGTTTGTTAGAAGTGTACCCCACACCCAACAGAAGTCGTGTCTGGCTTTTTACTGGGGGCTCCTTTTCCGCCTTGCTTAACTCATTGATTTCGGAAATAACCTTTGAAAGATCCTTTTCTGTATAGTCAGATCGGTCCAGGGTGAAAAGAATATCATTATACTCCAAAGCATAGATGCGTAACTGGTTGCGGTAAATGTGATGGTAAATAAGGTCATCTTGCCCTGAAATCCCAGTGTTTTGTTTTAGCCTGCGGAAAACCTTATAATTCAATTCAGAAATTGTTCCTTCCGGGTTTTTAATATAAAAATGAAGTTTTTCATCTCTCAATTCATATAAACTTAGCCTTGGGCCTGACACAAGCTCTTTTAAAAAAACAGTATCAGTTACATTCAGTTCCGATCCTTCTATTTCAGCAGCTTTCCTGGAAACAGGCAGGGCATCTTTTGAAACAACCTGGCTTATGTACCGGGTTTCATTTACTTCGAAGCCTTTAACAGCCAATGGTGAAAATGGCTGTTCACCGGATTGTCCATCTTTTTTAAACAGGATCCTGTCCGGGTTTATTTTATCGGGGACACTAATTAAACCTGTCAGTTTTTCGCCTGATGCCAGTTCTACGGTTCCTGGCTTAAAATTTTGAGAACGTGCGGTAATGGAGCATAACAAAAAAGCCAACAGAATATTTAAAAAGATGTTCATGATATAAAACTGTTTTTGGTGTCAAGATAGATGCCGCGAATTACAAATTCAATTAATTATGAATTTATTTTTATTTAAAATTTTTAATAGGCTGCACATGTTCGGCTCCTAAAAGGTGTTTATTTCAAAGTTTCGTCGGTTCGTCCTACATTTGCATCCACGGCGGATTTGTTTATTGTTCGGCCATAACAGAACTAATAAACGCAAGAAACTCACTCTACTCAAGTTTTCCTGACGTTTATTAGTTACGATGGTGTAACCAACATTTGTTCATCGCCGGCCTTTGTTGCGTCGAACTCTTGTACATTCCGGGCAATATTCAGCAGTGATACGATAAACAGAAGGTGGAAAATCATGAATCTGATTTCACATTTATCTGATCACTTTTTTCGTCAAACAAAAATTGGTCTATGACAAACATTAAAGAGTTACTGAAACAAAGGATATTGATTCTCGACGGCGCCATGGGTACCATGATCCAGCGGTACAATCTATCCGAGGCCGATTACCGTGGAGAACGGTTTAAAGACTGGCCAACTGATGTTAAGGGCAATAACGACCTATTGTGTTTAACACAACCGCATATCATCCGTGAAATACATGGTAAATATCTGGAAGCCGGGGCCGATATTATTGAGACCAATACCTTTAATGCACAACGGGTTTCGCTTGCCGATTACGGCATGGAAGCGCTGGCCTACGAAATAAATGTAGCTGCAGCCCGTATTGCAAAAGAAGCAACTGAACTGGTTGGTTCAGGCGAACAAAAGTTTGTGGCTGGCGCCATCGGTCCTATGAACAAAACCTTGTCGCTTTCGCCTGATGTAAACAATCCTGGCTACAGGGCCTTAACATTTGATGAAGCAGTTGATGCTTATTACGAACAGGTAAAAGGACTTGTTGATGGGGGTGTTGATGTATTATTGATCGAAACGATATTTGATACATTGAATGCCAAGGCAGCCATTTTCGCCGTTAAAAAATACTTCCGCGATACAAAAAAACCGGAGCTCCCTATCATGATCAGCGGCACTATTACTGACGCAAGCGGAAGAACCCTGAGCGGGCAAACACTGGAAGCTTTTTACAATTCCGTTCGTCATGCAAGACCTTTAAGTGTTGGATTAAACTGCGCCTTGGGTGCAAAAGAAATGCGTCCTCATATAGAGGAACTTAGCCAGATAGCAGAGTGTTACACTTCTGCCTATCCAAATGCCGGTTTGCCCAATGCAATGGGGGAATATGATGAACATCCGGAAGATACCGGTCATTTTATTGAGGAATGGGCACAAGAGGGTTTTGTAAATATTGTTGGTGGTTGTTGTGGCACCACGCCTGATCATATACGACACATAGCTGAACATGTAAAAAGTTTGAAGCCACGTGAATTGCCGGTCATTGAAAAAAACCTGCAAAACACGGTCGAAAAAGAAGAAAATATTATCGCATAGAAGTCAATCGGTGTAACCACCGGCTTTGTTCCAGGTGGTTCAAATTATAAATATGAGCGAAGCAACTATCATTAAACCCTATCTAAAACTTGCGGGCCTTGAGCCATTAAACATTCGTCCTGAATCCAATTTTGTTAACATTGGTGAACGTACCAATGTAACCGGCTCTAAAAAATTTGCACGGCTTATACGTGAAAACAAATACGAAGAAGCCCTTTCTGTTGCACGCCAGCAAGTTGAAAATGGTGCGCAGATTTTAGATGTAAACATGGATGATGCACTATTAGATGGTGTAAAGGCCATGACCACTTTCCTGAATCTTCTGCAGGCAGAGCCCGACATTGCAAGGATCCCTATCATGATCGATTCTTCCAAGTTTGAGATCATCGAAGCAGGCTTGAAATGTGTACAGGGGAAATGCATAGTCAACTCTATCTCCATGAAAGAAGGAGTTGAAAAGTTTGTTGAGCAGGCCATTATCTGCCAGGCTTATGGTGCTGCCGTTGTTGTGATGGCGTTTGATGAACAAGGGCAGGCAGATACATTGGAAAGAAGGGTAACTATTTGTGAGAAGGCTTATAAAATATTAACGGAAGAAGTTGGCTTTGAACCCCAGGATATCATTTTTGATCCAAACATTTTTGCCATTGCCACCGGTATTGAAGAACACAACAACTACGCGGTAGATTTTATCCAGGCTACCCGCATCATCAAACAAAAGATGCCCCTTTCCAAGGTGAGTGGTGGTGTAAGTAATGTTTCGTTTTCTTTCCGCGGTAATGATCATGTACGTGAGGCCATACATTCTGTGTTCTTATTCCATGCTATTAAAGCGGGCATGGACATGGGTATTGTAAATGCAGGACAACTGGTTGTTTACGACCAGATAGAACCGCAGTTAAAAGAATTGTGTGAAGATGTGATCCTGAACAGAAGGCCGGATGCAACTGAACGTCTTGTAACATTTGCAGAGCAAGTGAAAGGTAAAGGGAAGGAAGAAGAAAAGAAAGACGAATCATGGCGCACAACTTCCGTGGAGGAACGATTAAAACATGCACTGGTAAATGGCATTACGGATTACATTGATGGCGATACGGAAGAAGCAAGACAAAAATATCCAAAGCCATTGGATGTGATTGAGGGGCCATTGATGGCCGGGATGGATGTAGTGGGTGATCTTTTTGGTAGTGGTAAAATGTTTTTGCCGCAGGTAGTAAAAAGTGCAAGGGTAATGAAGAAAGCCGTTGCAGTTCTTACTCCATACATTGAAAAAGAAAAAGAAGAAAGAGCAGCCAAAGGTGAGATCTCGCTGGCCGGTGCACCCAAAATTCTAATGGCCACAGTTAAAGGTGATGTGCATGATATTGGTAAAAATATAGTTGGCGTTGTATTGGGATGTAATGGTTACGATGTGGTTGATATGGGAGTGATGGTGCCAACAGATAAAATATTGGAAACAGCCCAGAAAGAAAACGCGGATGTTATTGGTCTTAGCGGGTTGATCACCCCATCGTTGGATGAAATGGTACATGTGGCAAGGGAAATGAAGCGG
The DNA here is from genome assembly GCA_035714205.1 of Flavisolibacter sp. Taxonomy (GTDB): domain Bacteria; phylum Bacteroidota; class Bacteroidia; order Chitinophagales; family Chitinophagaceae; genus Flavisolibacter. Next base: position 11,224 of record DASTMJ010000343.1, read on the forward strand.
CGGAATATGAAACAACCATTGCTGATTGGGGGTGCTACAACTTCACGTACGCATACCGCTGTAAAAATTGCACCCGAATATGCAAATGGTGTGGTGCATGTTTTGGATGCTTCCCGTAGTGTCACAGTGGTCAGTAACCTGTTAAATAAAGAAAACAAAGACCAGTTTCTCAAGCAAACGCAAAATGAGTATGAAGGATTGCGCAACCAATTCCTGAATAAGCAAAAAAATAAAGTAATCATTCCTTACGAAGAAGCGGTTGTTACAAAAGAATATTTCGACTGGAAAAATTATAAACCTGTAAAGCCTGCAGTTGATGGCGTAAAAGTGTTTAAAGATTTTGACCTTGGTACCATTGCCAAATATATTGACTGGGGACCCTTCTTTATTGGCTGGGAAATGCCTGGACGATTCCCTGAAGTGTTAACAGATAAAATTTTTGGAGTAGAAGCCACACGATTATATAACGATGCACAAAAACTGGTGGAAAAGATTGTAGCCGAAAAATGGTTTAGTGCTAATGGTGTGATTGGTTTCTGGCCCGCCAAAAGTAACAATAAAGATACTGTTACGTTGCAAACGAAGAAAGGTGAAGTACGGCTGGAGTCATTAAGACAACAAATGAAAAAAGCTTCCGGTCAGCCAAGCTATTCTTTAGCCGATTTCATTAAGCCGAATAACTCTCCTTTAGGTGCAAGTGAAGGAACCGATTACATAGGTGCTTTTGCTGTGACCATTAAAGGAGCCCGTGAGCATATTGACCGTTTCGCTGCGGAACATGATGAATACAATAAAATCCTGGTACAAATTATGGCCGATCGTTTTGTGGAGGCATTTGCAGAATGTCTGCATCAGCAGGTAAGAAAACAACATTGGGGTTATGAAAAAAATGAGTCATTAACCAATGAACAACTGATCAAAGAAGAATATCATGGTATCCGGCCTGCACCGGGTTATCCGGCCTGCCCCGATCATACAGAGAAATTAAAATTGTTCAATTTATTAAGTGTTACGGAAAATATTGGTATCGAACTAACGGAAAGTTTAGCCATGGACCCACCGGCTTCAGTTTGTGGCTGGTACATTGCACATCCGCAAAGCCACTATTTTGGTTTGGGAAAAATTGGAAGAGATCAATTGCAGGATTATGCCCAACGTAAAGGCATGAATCTTGAGGAAGCAGAGAAATGGCTACGACCAGTTTTAGAATGATCAAAGCCTGAGACCAAGGTTATATATAAACTGTTCTGCATTGAGATCTGGATGATACCAGGAATTCCCTAATCTTACAATAACAACCTTATTGGAAGGATTA